>URGL01000064.1 GCA_900547405.1 uncultured Eubacteriales bacterium | reverse complement strand
CCCCACACCCGTCAGGGCTTCGCCCTGCCACCCTCTCCCGGGAGAGGGTTTTTCTTCCCCAGCGCCATCAAAAATACAAACCGGCGGAGAGGGAGAGCCCCTCCCCGCCGGGAAAGTTTGTGACGGAACCTCCGTCTGGTCCTTACAGCTCCAGGTAGGAGTCGGAGTACAGAACGTGGTTCTTGAAGATATCGCAGGACTTGATGGTTTCCATCAGCCGCAGGTCGCAGGGGTTGACAATGGCGGAGGTCAGGCCCTGCATCATAGCCATGGCGACCAGAGCGGAGTCCATGATGGGCCGCAGAGTCTTGGGTGCGCCGTTGGAGTTGTTGGACAGGCCGCCGGTGGACTTCAGGCCCTCGTCGGCGAAGAGCTTGATGGCGTTCAGCACGTCCATCTGCTTGTCCTGCATGCCCTTGACAACCAGGAACAGAGGATCGAACCACAGGTCGGTGGCTTCCATGCCCAGGCTCATGCCCCGCTCCAGCATGTTGTGGCAGTGCTTCATGCGCTCGTCGTTGTCCTTGGCAATGCCGTCGGCAGAGCACAGGGCGATACAGATGGCGTCGTTGGCGGCAGCCAGGTCGATGTTGGAGATACGGGAGCCGGCGTCAGCGGAGTTGACGATGGGCTTGCCGTTGGTCCGGTTGTAGACCTTGATACCGGCCTCGATAGCCTTCTTGTTGGCGGTATCCAGAGCCAGAGGCACGTTGTTGAAGTTCTCCTGCAGCAGCTTGACAGCCCACATCATACGCTCGGGACCGTCCTTCTCGGCAGGTCCGATGTTCACGTCCAGGTAGGTGGCACCGGCAGCGATCTGCTCGGCGGCACGCTTCAGGATGGGAGCGGGATCCCGCTCGTCCATAGCCCGGCGGATCATGGGGGAGATGCAGTGGATCCGCTCGCCGATGGTCACGAAGGTCTGGGAGTCGGGGTTGTGGCCCTTGTACTGGACGCCCATGTCCACCACTTCGATGGCGGGGACCTTGGTGGCCAGCAGCTCGTCGAAGGACAGCTCCTTGACCTCTTCCTTGGGAGCGGCAGCGGCCTTGGCGGCAGCCTCGGCAGCGGCGGCCTTGGCAGCGGCCTCGTATTCCTTATCCTTCATGTACTTGGGCAGCTGAACGGCCTCGGTAGGACCGACGACCACGTTCCAGCCGGGGAGCTTCTCGGCGATCTCGCCCTTCATAACGGCCACCTTGCCGGGGATGATCAGGGTGCGGTTCTTGATCTTGTTCTCAATGTCCAGGTCCGCGAAGGTCTTCTTCACGGAGGTGGAGGAGAACTTACCGGCAGCCCAGGCAGTCAGAACGGACATACCGGAGGCATCGGTGATGATCAGGTTCACGGGCTCGTTGGAGCGCTCCAGCTCGCCGGAAACCAGGAAGTAGGTCAGAGCGAAGTCAACAGTCAGGGCGCAGGGGCTGTTCTCGTCGGCACCGTTCAGGGGGTAGATCTTGGACTCCACCTTCATGGGCTTCTGAGGATCGGTGAAGATGTTCTGACGCAGACCGTACAGAGGCAGAGCCTGGGCGTAGGTCATGTTGTCCAGCACGATGATGGAGGCGTACTTCTCGGTGAACATGGAGGCGTAAGCGGTCTCCAGGTGCATATCGCCGCCGCAGATCTTGGAGAGGTTCACGATGGAGGGATAGCCGAAGCTCCGGTCGCCGTCCTTCAGAGCGGTGCGGCGGACGAAGACGGCATTGGCCAGGGTCTGCTTGGCATTCTTGCCGGTGACATCCAGAACCAGGTTCTTGTTGCCGGCGGCCTCCAGCTTCTTCACGGTGTCGTAGAGGTCAGCCAGGGTCTCGGCCCAGACGCCCAGAACCACACCGGCTTCCTTGGCCACAGCGTTCATAGCTTCCCAGTTGGCGGGGGTAGCGCCGTCCAGGATGGGCTTGCCGTCCTTCACCTCGGCCAGAGCGGCCTTGGCGCAGTCTACATCCCAGCACTCCAGGATCAGATCCCGGCCGGCAGCGGCGGCCTTCTTGGCCAGAGCCGCGTAGGCGGCGGCATCGGTGCCCTCGTTGCGGACGAAAATGGTCTCAACGTACATCCGCTCGCCGATACGCTCGTAGTCGATCTTGGTCAGAGCGGCCAGCTTGGCGTCCACCTCGGCATCGCTCATAGCGGTGGAGACGGGGACGGAGTACAGGTTCTTGTTGACCAGGGTCTTCTCGTGACGGAACAGAACGGTCTCGCCGCCCAGCTTGTGATCCTTACCGAAGGTAATGG
Source organism: uncultured Eubacteriales bacterium (assembly GCA_900547405.1). Lineage (GTDB taxonomy): Bacteria > Bacillota > Clostridia > Oscillospirales > Oscillospiraceae > Faecousia. The sequence goes on along the minus strand of URGL01000064.1, from coordinate 10,450 downwards.
TCTTCATGGGGGGCGCGGTCTGCTCGTTGAGCATTGCCTTTGCGTCGTCAGAGAAGTAGGGGCACTTATCGATGGCGATGGCGCCCTGGGCCACCTTCATGCAGAATGCCATACAGGTGGGGCTGCCGCACTCCTTACAGTTTTTCTTAGGAGACAGCTTAAAAATATCTAGACCTTTCAAAGCCATGGTATGTATCCTCCTTCCGCTTACATCAGATCGGTGATGAACTTCTTAATGGTGGCGACAGAGGCGGGATGGCGCAGAATGACCGCGTCAGCGCCGCCGGTCAGGTCGGCAGCAGCCGTGGCAACTTCCATGCCAACGCCGCGCTCTTCCCGATTGCCCCAGGCGGGTTCATCTTCTTCGGAAGCGGTGGATTCCTTCACGCCCCAGGTGTCGGGGGATACAGGAGCGATGATGGGCATCTGCAGGTCAGCATCGGACTGAGCCAGAGCGGCCAGGCGGACACGGTCCAGAGTGGAGGCCACGTACTCGTAGCCGTAGCCCACGGCGGCGGTGCCCACGTTCATCACGATGGAGGCGGGAGAAACGGTCAGGCCCTTCAGCATGATGTTCAGCTGCTTGGCCAGGTTGATGTCGTCAGCGGTCTCAGCGCCAACCTTCTGGCCGTAAGCCAGGGCGACGGAGGCACCGACGGTCTTGTAGTCCTCGCTGCGGGCGGAGAGCACCAGAATGTTCTTGCCCTGGAGCGCTTCGGCGATCTTGCTGAACAGCTCGCCGTCCTTCTCAATGTTCTTGCAGCCCATGATGACGATGGGCATGGCCACGGCATCGGCCACGGCCTTGGCGTCGGCTACGCAGTCGGCAACGGAGCGGTTGGCACCGTTGGGATCGGCAGACTCGAAGTGCAGGCACAGGAAATCAGCGCCCTCCATGGTCTCGGCCTTCTTGGCGTAGTCAGCCATGGTGGTGCAGCCGGCATAGAACTCCTTCAGGGCAGGCGCAGTCCACTCGCTTGCCAGGTCGGAGATTTCGACACCGATCTTCGGCGCGTTTTCAATGGGCGCGTCGAAGGTGTAGAAGGGCAGCACGTTCTGGCCGCCGATGACAATTGCCTTGTCGCCGGTGCCCAGGGTCACGGCATTGATCTTGCCGCTGTAGGGCTGCTTCTTAGGTTCGAAAGACATTAGAATATCCCCCTTGTTTGAATGTATATTGATAGAAGAGGCAATTGCCTTGCCTCGTTTATCCGGTTTTTGTCATTGCGAGCCAGTCCGCAGACTGGTGTGGTCCCGAAGGGATTTCCTCCGGTCACAATCCCCCGGTCATTCCGGGTCTTCAGATTTTCAGCTCTTTCATGAGGTCATACAGGGCCTTTTTCATGGGCGAGGACTCCGGCAGCAGGGCAGAGGGCTCGCCGTTGCAGTCGCAGCGGTAAACGCCGTCGTCCTGGGGCAGGACACCCAGAAGCTTCAGGCCGTGCCTGTCGATCTCTTCCTTCACTCCGGCTTCCAGAACGCCGCCGGGAGCCCGGTTGACAATGAGGCCCATCTGGCCGGGATTGAGGCCCATTTCGTCGATCATCTCGGCAATCCGGGCCACCGCCTGAATGCCCCGGCGGGAGCAGTCGGAGATGAGCAGCATGGTGTCTACATGGGGCAGGGTGCCTCTGGCCACGTGCTCCAGGCCCGCCTCGTTGTCCATGACCACGTAGGCGTAATTCTTGGCGTATTTGTCCACCTGGGTTTTCAGAACGCCGTTGACATAGCAATAGCAGCCCTTGCCCTGGGTCCGGCCCATGACCAGCATATCGAAGTCGTCTTCTTCGATGAGGGCGTTGTTGAACTGCATTTCGGCGTAATCCGCCTTAGTCATGCCCGCGGGGATAGAGCCGGTCTGCTCAGCGTGGGCCATCTCCTCCCGGATCTGACCCAGAGTGACATCGGCCTCCACGCCCAGGACCTCGTTGAGGTTGGAGTTGGCATCCGCGTCCACAACCAGGACGGGACCCTTTTTCTGCTTGCACAGATATTCGATGATCATGCCGCAGGTAGTGGTTTTGCCCACACCGCCCTTACCGGCTACGGCAATCGTATGAGGATTTGGCATAGAAACGCTCCTTTGAAACGTTGTGGTCAACAGGGCGGACTCCGCCCATATCGATACAAACTTATCATATCACGCTGGGCGCAAGAATTCAACCACAAATTTTGGAAATCTCTCAAATTTCTTGCCTTCAGGCGGGTGGGGCCTGAATATAGAAGGGGTGCCGGGGATCTCTCCCCGGCACCGAAGCCTTACTCGATATCCAGCTGGGCCGTCACCTGGTAGTAGTCGCAGGCGTGGGCGGTGTAGTTTCTCACATTCTCCTTGGAGATCATGTTCATTTGCAGGAAGGAGCAGAAGACGTAGGCGTTGTCGTCCAGGATCATCTGCTGGAGCTTCAGGGCCATCTCCCCCCGCTTGGCGGTGTCGAACTCCTTGGACAGGTCCTGGATCAGGGCCGTGACCTCCGGGTCATCATAGGCACCGAAGTTGTAGCTCATGCCGGGGACGCAGGAGGTGGTGAAGAAATACTGGGGGTCCCCGGAGGGGGCCGTCACCAGGGCAGAGGCGTAAATGTCCCAGCTGCCCATATCCGCCAGGAATTCCCGGCGATTGGCGGTGCAGTTGATGTCCACGTCTATGCCGATCTCCTTCAAAGAGGCCTGGGCGGATTCGGCCAGCAGGGGCAGCTCCTGGCGGCTGGGGTAGGTCAGCCAGCGGATGGTGAGCCTCACGCCGTCCTTCTCCCGGATACCGTCGCCGTCAGAGTCTACCCAACCGGCGCTTTCCAGAAGGGCCTTGGCCCCTTCGGGGTCATAGGTTTCGGTCTTTACATGCTCGCCGCCGAAGGTGCTGAAGCCGTCGGGGAAGGCCCCCTTGGCGGCAAGGCCGTGGCCCTCCAGGAGGGTCTTTACGAAGCCCTCCTTGTTGATGCCCATGGCAATGGCCTTGCGGACGGCGGCATCCTGGATCACGGGGCTGGTCATGTTCATGGAGCCGAAGAAGGCGCGGGAGGTCTGGATGGAGGAGAACTGGTAGCCGCCGTTTTCAAAGTTGGGGTAGGCTTCATAGGCCATGCCGTAGGCGGCATCAATGTCCCCGGCCTGGAGGGCGGCGGACAGGGTGTCGCCGTTACTAAGGGTGCGGATGGTCAGCTCGTCGAGCTTGGGGGTGCCGTCCCAGTAGTATGTGTTGGGCACCAGGGACAGATGGTCGTCGGTGACCAGCTCCTTGACGGCATAGGGGCCGGTTCCGGCCACAATACCGGTTTCAAAATCCGAGGCATCCACATCGATGATGCAGCCGTAGGGGTCTCCCAGGTAATTCATCAGGGCGGGGTTGGGCTCGCTGGTGGTGACGGTCAATACCTGGCCCTGGGCCTGGATATCCACGATCTTGGTGTCGCTGGGGGCCCGGTCGTGGTTTTCCAGCAGGTGCTCCAGGCACTGCTTCACGGCGGCCCCGTCCATATCCCGGCCGGAGGAGAATTTCACCCCATCCCGGAGGGTAACGGTCCAGGTGCAGTCGCCGTCGTTGGTCCAGTCTGTTGCCAGCCAGGGTTCCAACTCCATGGTGTCCGTATAGTGTACCAGGGTCTCACCGATGCCGTAGCGGATGCAGGCCCAGCCGTTGTAGGTCCGGTGGGGGTCCACGGTTTCCTCCCAGTTTTCGGAGTTGAAGGTGGTGTCACCGATGACCATGGTCTTCTTGGAGGGGGCGGCGGCGCCGGAGGTCTCTCCCTTGCCGCAGGCTGCCAGCAGGGAGAGGGCCAGACAGAGGCTCAGGATCAGGGCAAATCTTTTTTTCATGGGGATACCTTCTTTCTTCTTTTACAGTATGCTGTCGATGAGGCGCTTGGTATAGTCGTTTTTGGGATGGCAAATCACGTCTTCCGGGGTCCCTTCCTCCACAATCTTCCCCTGGTACATGACCAGCACCCGGTCGGCAAACTGCTGGACCAGGGAAATGTCGTGGCAGATGAAGAGAATGGACAGATTCCGGCCCTGCTGGGCCCGAAGGGCGCCCAATAGGTCCAGAATTTCCTTCTGCACGGTCACGTCCAGGGCGGAGGTGGCCTCGTCGCAGATGAGAAGCCTGGGTTCAATGGCCAGGGCCCGGGCAATGGCCGCCCGCTGGCATTGGCCGCCGCTGACCTGGTGGGGGTAGCGGTCCGCGAATTCCGCCCTCAGGCCGCACTGTTCCAGCAGGGCCTCCACTTTTTTCCGGGTCTCCCCTTTGGATACCCCGGCGTTGCGCAGGCTCTCCCCAATGCCGTCCCCCAGAGTCCGGCGGGGGTCAAAGGACTCCGTAGGGGTCTGGAACACCATCTGCATGGTTCTGTAGACCCTGCGGAGCTTCTGGCCCTTCCAATGGGTGATGTCCTGTCCGCCCAGGGTGATTCTCCCGGAGGAAGCGTCTGCCAGCCGGGAGATCATATGCACGGCGGTGGTTTTGCCGCTGCCGCTTTCCCCAATGATGGCCAGGCACTCCCCGGGAAACAGCTGGAAGGAAATGCCGTTGACGGCGGTAAAATCTTCCTGACCCTGCCGGGAAAAGACCTTGGTCAGGTTTTCTACGTTCAAAATCGGTTCCATGGCTACCTCCGCAGCTTGGGCACCGCGGCCAGCAGGGCCTTGGTGTAGTCTGCCTGGGGATTGGTCAGGACATCCTGGGTTTTTCCGGATTCCACAGCTTCTCCGTCTTTTAATACCAGGATCCGATCCGCCATGGCACCAATGACACCCAGATTATGGGTAACCAGGATGATGGCCGTGCCAAAGGTCCTGCGCACCAGCAGCATCTCCTCTACCACCTGCTTCTGAATGGTCACATCCAGGGCAGAGGTAGGCTCGTCCGCAAACAGGACGCAGGGGTTCAAGAGCATGGCCGCCGCAATGCCGATGCGCTGCTGCATCCCCCCGGACAGCTCAAAGGGGTAGCTCCCCAGAATGCGCTTCCCATCGGCAAAGCCCAGCTTTTCCAGCAGCTCCAGGGCCTGGGCCTGAAAATCCGCCTTGGAGATTTTTTCATGCTCCCCCATGGTCTCCAACAGCTGGGCCCCTACGGTCCGGATGGGGCAGAAGGAGCTGCCGGCGCTCTGGAAGATATAGCCCAGTTCCGGGCCGCAGAGCTTGCGAAGCTCTTTCGGGGGCAAATCCGGAAGATTCTTCCCCTTGTATCGGATCTCTCCCCGGGTGACGCAGCCCTCGGCCCCCAGCAGCCCCATGGCCGCCTTGATGAGGGTGCTCTTGCCGCTGCCGCTTTCGCCTACAATGCCCAGGATCTCCCCGGAATGCAGGGAAAAGCTCACGTCCCGGATGGCGGGCTGCCCCAGGTAGGAAATATCCACATGATCGTATCTCAGTAGTTCTTCCATTGGCTACCTCCGGCTCTTGGGGTCCGCGTAGTCCCGGAGGGTGTCCCCCAGGAGATTGAAGATCATCACGGAAAGGAAGATGGCAATGCCGGGGCTGAAGGTGATCCAGGGGGAGGTGGTCATGAGGCTCCGGGTGTCGCTCATCATGCTGCCCCACTCCGGAATGGGAGGCTTGGCCCCCAGCCCTAAGAAGCTCAGAGCCGCCAGCTCCATCATCATGGTGCCGATGTCCAGCATGGAGGTAACCAGGATGGGCCCCAGGATATTGGGGAGAATGTGTTTGAGGATGATTTTCCCCGTGCCGCTGCCGGAAAGCCGCACCGCCTTCATCCACTGGGATTCCTTCTGGCTCAGGGTCTGGCTCCGGGCGATCCTGGCGTACTTGGGCCAGGAAATGGCCGCCAGGGCGATGATGGCGTTTTGCAGTCCGCCCCCCAGGGACCCGGCCACTGCCAGGGCGAACACCAGCCCCGGAAAGGCCAGAAATACATCGGAAATACGCATCAGCACCGTATCCGTCAGGCCCCCGACCCAACCGCAGGTGACCCCCACCGCCGTTCCCAGGCCGGTGATGACCGCCACCAGCAAAAGGGTGGAAAAAATACTGGCACGGCTCCCGGCGATCACTCTGGACAGCATATCCCGGCCGTACCGGTCCGTGCCCAGAGGATGGGCCCTGGTGGGCGGCTGCTTGGCAATGTCCAGATTTTGCAGATAGGGGTCATAGGGGGTCAGATACGCCGAAAAGAAGGAGCAGACAATCAGCAGCAGCGCAAGGGCCCCAAAGACCGCCAGACGGGTTTTGACCCCGCTTTTGTTCAGTCTCATCCCGCCTGCACCCCCAATCGGATCCTTGGGTCCAGCACATGGTAGAGAATGTCGGTGATGAGGTTCACCACCACATAGATGATGGCCATCCAGACCACATAGGCCTGGATCATGGGATAGTCCCGCATGGTAATGGAGTCCACCGCCAGCTTTCCCACGCCGTCCCACATAAAGATGCTCTCAATAATGGCGGTGCCCCCCAAGAGGCTGCCAATGGACAGGGCCAGAAGGGTGATGATGGTCAGCATGGAGGACCTGAGGACGCTTCTCCACAGGGTGACGCTTCCCCGCACGCCTCTGGCCTTGGCCCCCAAGACATAATCCTTGTTCAGCTCCTCCAGCACCGTGGCCCGGACCTGCCGCATATACTTGGCGGACATGGCAATGGCCAGAGTCAGGGTGGGCAGGATGGCGCTTTGCACCGTTGTGCCGCTGGAGATCACCGGCAGCAGCTTCCACCGGATGGAGAACAGCTGCATGAGAAGCAGGGCAACGAAAAAGTTGGGCAGGCTGTTTCCCAGGAAGCTGAAAACCCGGAGGAAATAGTCCGTGAACCGGTTCTGCTTCACCGCCGCCCAGATGCCCAGGGGAATGGAGATCACCACTGTTGCGAGGATGGACAGCGCCGTCAGCAGCAAGGTCGCCGGGAGCTTGCTGACAAAGGTGTGGAAGACATCCTTCCCGGAGACGTAGCTGGTGCCCATGTCTCCCGTCAGCAGGCCCTTCAGCCAGGCGCCGTACTGGGTGAGAAAGGGCTGGTCCAGGCCCAGCTCCCCCCGCTTGGCCTCGATGATCTCCTGGGCCACGGCCCCCTTGTCCCCATACAGCTCCATGACGGCATCGCTGCCTGCGATGCGCATCATGGCGAAGGACAAAAAGGTAATGCCCAGGACCACAGGGATCAGCTGCAGCAGGCGCTTGCCGATGTATGCTGTCAGTTTTCCCATAGCTTTGCCTTCCGCCCCTCCACCAGGAACATGGGCGTGGAGGCGTTGTTGATCCGCTCCTCCCGGGTCCATACCCGCCGCCAGATCTGCTCATCGGCAGCGGCCTGGATCCCCAGGGACTCCAGCACCTCCAGGTCCCACTGGGGCCGGTGCCGTCTGGAGAGGGGAGTCTTCCGGGCGATGGCCTCCATGGCATCCACATCCGTTCCGGCGGTTTCGTCCCGGACATCCGCGGCGGCCAGCTTCTCCCGGTCCTGGCTGTGGCCCAGCTTGGCCTCCTCGTCCCAGAGGTAGCGGTACCAGTTGGCGTCAAAGTTCAGCAGCAGCCCTCCGGGAGCCAGGACCCGGACCCATTGGCCGTAGGCCTTCTCCGGATTCGGCAGATTCCAGGTCAGGTTTCGGGTCACCAGCACATCGAAGCTGTGCTCGGCGAAGAGAAGCTCCTCCGCGTTCATTCTCCGGAAATCGATCTTACCCGCCAGAGCCCCCGCGTTGTGCCGGGCCTCCTCCAGCATGGAGGCGGTGTAGTCTACGGCGGTCACCTGATAGCCCATCTGGGCCAGGATAATGGCGAAGAATCCCGGGCCGGTGCCCACGTCCAGCACCCGGATGCTCTCCGGCCCTCTGCCCGGAAACCGGGCGGCGATCCGCTCCCCAATGGCGCGGCCCCACACCCGCTTCTGGTCCGTGGCCAGCTCCTCCTGATTCACTCCGGAATAGCCCGGGGCCCGGTGGGTCCAATAGTGGATGTTCTCTTCTTCGTAGCTTACGAACTGCCTCATAGCGTATCTCCTGACCATGGATATCCGCCCAAAAGAGAAACGCCGCACGGCTTTCGACGGTGCGGCGTTTCACTCTCAGGGTAGGAAAGAATTTAGGGGGGTGTTGTTAACCGTAGCTACATAGTAGCACAGGATCTTCTTTCTGCGGAAGCCCCCTGGGGGGATATTTTTTGAAGTTTTTTTATTTTTTTGCCAGGATCCCAAACATGGGCGCGTTCACCAGGTCCGCTTCACCCAGCACCCGCCGCCCCACCGTCAGATCTGCCCGGCATTCGGCAAAGCCCAGCCCTTGAAGCCGGGACAGGTCCCACTCCGGCCGCTTCTGCCCAAGGTCCATTTCCAGGGTAATGGCCTTGTTTTCCTCCACCAGGGCCCTGGTCATGCCCAGGTGGCCATAGGGGCTGTCCGGAGCCACGGAACAGTTCTGGGTGCTTTCGCTGCGGACATTTTCGGCGTAATCCGCGTCAAAATTCAGGAGCACACCGCCGGGCTTTAGGACCCGGTACCACTGGGCATAGGCCTTCTCCGGCTCCGGCAGAGTCCAGGTCAGGTTCCGGCTGACCAGAGCGTCGAAGGTATTCTCCGGGAAGTCCAGCTGCTGGGCATCCATCTGCCGAAAGTCGATGTCCAGCCCCAGTCCGGCGGCTGTGGCGGAAGCCTCCTCCAGCATGGCCGGCGTTAAGTCAATGGCCGTTACCCGGTGGCCCAGCCGGGCCAGGAGAATGGCAAAGAAGCCTGTGCCTGTGCCAATGTCCAGGATACGAAGAGGCCCACCCTGGGGCAGACCGGCCTCCAGCTCCTCCAGCCAGCGCCTGCCCATGGCGTTGCCCAATTCGTTTTTTCGGATGGTTCCAAAATCATGAGACCGGACGGTCCAGTAGCGCACCACCCGATCTTCTATTTCGCGGTTTTCCACGGTCATCTCTCCAGTGTCTGTCTATTTTTGCTTCCGGCCTATTTTACCCGCTCCGGGAGCTTTTGAGAAGCCCCCCGGGGGGATACAGCCCCATTTGGGGCACAAAAAAGCCACCACTTTCGTGGTGGCCGCTGTGGTGACCCGCCGGGGATTCGAACCCCGGACCCACTGCTTAAAAGGCAGTTGCTCTGCCAACTGAGCTAGCGGATCATGTTGGCTGGGATGGCCGGATTTGAACCGACGAATGCCAGAGTCAAAGTCTGGTGCCTTACCGCTTGGCGACATCCCAATATTTTGACCGGGCACACGGAGCATTGTATCATAGGTCTTCCAAAAAAGCAATCCTTTTTTTGAAAAAAAGAAAACCCTCTCCTTTGGAGAGGGTGGCAGGGCGAAGCCCTGACGGGTGTGGGGCGGCACTGTCCTTTGCACGGTACCGCCCCATGGGCGCTTACGCCACGCCTACGGTGATGAGGATATTGGCGAAGGTCCGCTTCTCGCCGGTGGAGATGGCGACCTTGACGCCGGGGACGCAGCAAGCGTCATAGAATTCGTACCGGCCCAGCTTTTCCAGCTCCTGGCCGGGAAGCCGCTTGCGGAACTCGTCGAAGATCTCAGGCTCGGCCTCCCCCTCGCCGGGGGTCATGACCTGGGCCTTCTCCACGTTGGAGGCGCTGAGAATGGCATCCAGCACATCGGTGACGGTGGGCAGGCCGGGAGTCAGGCCCAGATAGATGAGCTCGGCATCGGTGGTCTTGGAGTCCAGGGGGTAGTTGCCGTCGGCAATGAGGATCTTATCGCCGTGGCCGCAGGCGGACAGGGCCGCCATGAGCTGGGGGTGGATCAGTTTTCCTTTCAGCATAGGTCTTACCTCACTTTTTCTCGCCGTCCCGGAGTTGGCCCAGGGCTCCGCCGGGATGGCAGCGGACATAACGGATGGGATCCCAGTCCTTCTCGGCCTGCAGGGCCACGGACAGGGCCTGGAGAGTCAGCATTTCCGCCAGGACGGAATTCCGGGGAGCCCGGTTCAAAGGGCCGCCCTCGGCGTTTACACCGGCAAAGAGGAAGGCGTCGGTGTTCTTGGCCAGCCAGCTGTTGGGATTGCCGGAGACACCCACGGTTTTGCAGCCGTTGTTCTTCACGGCAAGGACCGTGGATTTCAGCTCTCCGGTTTCGCCGGAGTTGGAAATGGCGATGACCACATCCCCGGCCACCAGCTGGCCGCAGGAGCCGTGAACGGCTTCGGTGCCATGGAGATAGTAGGCGGGATTGCCGGTGGAGGACAGCAGGGATGCCACATAGGTAGCCACATGGCTGCACTTGCCAATGCCGGTGACATGGATCCGGCCCCCCTGGGCCTGGGACTCCAGGATCAGCTGGGCGGCGGCCTGATAATCCTCCGGCTTCCGGTCATGGAGGAATTGATTGAACTCGGTATCCACGGAGGAGAAGAAATTCTCCACCGCCTGATTGCTTTCTGGTTTGAGCATTCTGGTTTTTCTCCTTTCTTGAAACAGAGCACCCCTGCCCTCTCCTGCTTGGAGAGGGTGCCGCCGCAGCGGCGGGGGTGGAGGGGACCCCTATTGAATAAAA
>URGL01000063.1 GCA_900547405.1 uncultured Eubacteriales bacterium | reverse complement strand
CAGCCAGGGAAACGGTGTCACCAAGGTTCCGGGCCAGAGTGGTCTTGGTCACGTAGTCATCGCCAACCTTCAGGATCAGGCTCTGGTCGGCCTTGGGCAGGATGGTCAGGGTGATGACGTTGCTGCCTACCTGGGCGGCATCCTTGCTGACGGCCTGGATCTTCACGGCATGAGGCTCGTTGACATTCTTGGCAGTGACCTTACCGGCGGCGGTGACGGTGGCGTAAGTGCTGTCGGCGCTATCCACCAGCCGGAAGGTAACGCCGGGAACCGTGGGCTTCACAGGCTCGGTGGTGGCCTTCAGGGTCAGGGACTTGCCGGCGCGCAGGACCGTGCTCTCAGGCTCGGCAATGGTAACGGACTTGGTCAGGCTGCCCACCTGGATCTTTACGGAGGCGGCCTTCTTGCTGCCGTCGGCGGCGGTAGCGGTAATGGTCACGGTGCCCTTACCGGCCACGTAGGTGACCACACCGTCCTCTACGGTCAGGACCTTGGCGTTGGAGGACTTCCAGCTCAGGCCCTCCATGGCATCGGTGGGATAGAGCTTACCGGTGAGGGTCAGGGTCTTCTCGGTGTCCATGTCCATGTAGAGGGTCTGGCCGTTGACGACCTGGCGGCCTCTCAGGATCTCCACCTGGGAGACGGCGGGATAGATGGCGATGGTGTGCTCGATGGGGGTGGAGCCGTCCTTGGGGGTGCCCACAAAGGTCACATCGTGCCTGGAGGCAACCGCATAGGTCTTCACGGCACCGGCAGGGGTGACGGTAGCATAGGCTGCGTCCTCGGGATTCCGGAGGGACCAGGTGATGCTGTTCTTGGGGATGGGGTTGCCCTCGGCATCCACAGCCTTCAGGGTGGTGGACTTGCCGCCAACCAGCTTGGTGTCGACCTCAGGATCGATGGCGCCGGACTTCATCTGACAGATGGTGCCCGCGTCAGCGCCCAGAGGATCGTCAGTACGGTTGGAATTCTTTCTCCAGCTCCATACACCGGTGTCGGAGGGGAAGTTGCCGGTGCTGGAATTGAAGTAGTTCAGACCATAGACAGTCTCGTGCTCGGCAGCGCTGGTATCCACATAGGCCACCTGGCCGATGGGCCGCAGGCCGGTGTCGTCGCTCTCGCAGATGTTGTCATGGACCTTGTCGTAAGCATTCAGACCTCTGTAGTAGCCAACAATGGCACCCACAGCCTCGCCCTCAGAGTAGAGGTGGCCGCGGAAGGTATTGCCGGTCATTTCGTTGGGGCTGGTGCTGTAGGTCTGGATGACGACGGAGTCGCCGCCCTGGATACCGCCGACTTTGTTGGAGCCGAAGATAGAGCCGGTGACGGTACAATTGGAGATGTTGGGACGCATGGCGTTATCAGCCCAGCCGCCAATGTAGCCGCTGCCGATGATGCCGCCGGCCTCTTCGCCGCTGGCTTCCACGATGCCGTGGAATTCACAGTCGGTGACCTTGAAGGTGGTCATGGAGTTATCCTGGTTGCCCACGATACCGCCCACGCTGTCCACGCCGTAAACGGTAGCGTAGCTCTTACAGCCCTCAATGGTACCGTTGATTCGGCCAGCGAAGGAACCGATCTTGGACTCGGTGCCGTCATAGCCGATGACTACGCCTCTTTCCGCCACGCATTTCCGGATGGTGACCAGGAAGTTGCCGGAGCAGCCGGCGTAGGGGTTGCTGGTGGTGATGTAGGTGCCGACGAGGCCGGACTTCAGGGTCTTGGTGCCGGACTTCAGGGTGACACCCTCAATGGTGATGGCGTTGCCGGAAAGGCCAACGCCCTCCAGGTTGTTCACCAGGCCGTAGCCCTCGATCTGAGGACCGTAGATGTTCAGGTTCTTTACGTAGGCATCCTTCACGTAGCCCAGCAGAGGCAGGCCGCCCTCGGGCACGGTGAGGGTATTGCCACGTCCATCCAGATGGCCGCTGAAGCGGTTGCTGCTGTCGGAGCCGATGGGCTTCCAGCCCTCGGCCAGGGTCACGTCCTTGGTCTGGGCCAGGTACTGATCCTTGAAGGCGTATCCGGCAGCGACCAGGTCGTAAACGGTCTGGTAGTCTTCGGCGGCAGCGATCTGGTAAGGATCGGCTTCGGTGCCGGTGCCCTGGAGCTTGGCCGCCACGTAGTCGGCATTGTCCAGGACCTTGATCTCCACAATGTCGGAGGAGGCGGTGCAGTTCAGGCCGTTGGCGGTGGCGGTCACCACGCAGAAGTAGTACCGCGTACCGGTTTCCTCGGCCTTACCCAGAGCATAGGTTTCGGCAGTGGCGTTGTCAATGGCCACAGCGCCCTCGTAGCTCTCGGCGGTGTTGACGAACCACTGATAGGTCAGGGTCTGGTGCTTGGAAGCGGGCTTGGCCTCCACAGTCAGGTCTTCCCCATCCATTCCCAGAAGGTAGGTGGCGGAAGCGGGCTGCTTGACGATTTCGGGAGCCTGCAGGGAGGATGCGCCGGAGGTGAGCTTCAGCAGGTAAATAACAGGCTGCTCATCGCCGGACTGGGCAATGATACGGACCAGCTTCGTGCCGCTGCCCAGGTCAATGGCCTTGGTGGCTTCTCCGGGGGCCACACGCTGGTTGTTGACATAGATGTTCTCCGCATCGCCGGAAACCGTGATGGACACGGCATCCATAGGCAGGGAAACATTGTAGACCTGCTTGCCACTCTCCGGAGTGATGGAGTAGGTTGCGCCGTTGCCGGTGAAGGAGATGGCGGTGGGGGCGGCAGTGGTGCCCACATCGCTTCCGGTGGAGCTGGCCCGATAGACTCTCTGGACCTCGGTGGATTTCTCAAAGAAGACACCGGCCATGATGTTGGAGGCGGTGACGACCTTCACATAGTGGAAGCTCATGCCGTCTACGTTTACGGGGGTGCCTTCGGCATCCACGGCCCAGGCCAGGTCGAAGCCGGAGCTCTTCAGCGCCAGGTCATCGTTGGCCAGGTAGGGGTTCGATTCACCGTTTACCAGAGTATCCGCATAGCCAAAGGTCGTGGCATGGGCGAAGCTGCTGGTGGTGTTTCCGCCGATCATACCGTCCACGGCGGGAATCAGAATGCCGGACAGGGTGATGGTGTCGCTGTTTACCAGAGAATTGAGCGTGTAGTTAGAGGCAAGGGGCCAACTGAAGGACTTGCCATGATCCGCCTGAGTGTGACCGTAGTTGTCGGACCAGGTGGTGCCGGTGCCGTCCTTGGTGTAGGTAACGGTGTAGTCCCAGATGGCGCTGTCGTAGTGCTCGGAGCCAGCCAGGGCATACCAGTTGTTGCCATCCTCGGAGACCCAGACCTGGCCGGGTTCGGCAAAGCTCTGGCCAGGGTTGGCGTTGCCATACACATAGAAGTCAACGCCGTATTGGTTGGTAGGATCATTGGTAATGCCATCCTCGAAGTAGAAGGTAGCATAGCCGCCGAAGCCGCCTAGGGACTTGAAGGTGCCGCTGAGCATACTCTCCGGGGAGAGACCGTAGGCACCGCCGTTGGTGTACTGGCTGTTGATGGGCAGGTAATCCACAACCTTGTCCGCGCCGTTCTTGATCCGCTTGGAGGCGGCGAAGGTGTATTTACGGACCAGGCTGCCATCGGTGTTGGTGACGGAAACGGTCTGATTGCTGGTAGTCAGCTTCAGCGTGTAGGCGCCGGACTCGTCAGCCTCGACTGCCTTGGAGCCGATCTTGACGGTATTGCCTTCCGCTACGGTGAAGGTAACAGTGGGCAGATCGCCATCCTGGGCAATGCTCAGCTTGTAAGCAACGGTGTCGGGAGTAAAGGCGGGATACCAGTTGCCGGTGTCAGAGGTGGCGGTGAGGATCTGGGGCTCACCTACGGCAGGCAGCTGCTCCATCCACACGGTATAGGCAGTACCTACCTGGGTGGAGTCAACCATCAGCTTTTCCTTGTTGGAAGTCATTTCCGGGAAGGCAAAGCCGCTCTCGGCATAGTACTGGTCTCCCAGGATCTGGAAGGTGACCTTCACTTCGGCATGGGTATCGCCCTCAGCTTTGGGGAAGGTGATGACATCGGTCAGGCCGCCGCCCTGAGGCAGCTCTTTCCAGGTCTGGCCGTCGTCGATGGAGTAACGGATGTGGGTATAGGCCGTGGTGCCCTTGATGTTCAGGGTGAAGTCGGAACGACCGTTCACCATGTAGCCACGGTAGTAGTACTTGGAGTTGCTGACGGTGTAGTTGCTGTTCTTAACACCAGTCTCGCTGGCCTGGAACAGGAAGCCTTCGGCCTTGTCCAGATACAGGCTGTTGGACAGAGCGCCGCCCTCGGCATCCTGTGCGGCAATACCGTTGGAGTAAGCGATGGTCTTGTTGACATCTCTGGGGCGGGTGATTTCCAGGGTGTAGAGGGACTTGACATCCTTGTTGGTCTTGTCCGTCAGCGTCAGCGTGACCAGGGTGGTGCCGAAGGGCATACCGGGCAGCTGGGTCTGGGTCGCGGAGGGAACGGGAATGCTGACAGCTTCACCGTTTTCGTTGGTATAGGTGGCAACGCAGTCCAGCTTCTCCGCGTTGTAGCAGGTGTCCTTTTTAATGGTGAGGATCTTGGTACTGTAGCCGTTCAGCTTAATGCCGGTGTAATCCTTCTGGTCTGCCTGGTAGTTGAAGGTGGAGGAGGTGATGCCAGAGAGCGCCAGCTTCTCGAAGGTGGGATTCTGGCTGTCGGAAACCACTGCCAGAATGCCGCCCTTGGTGCCGTTGTCGTCAGTGACGGTAATCTGGGCGGTGCCGACGGCATGGGCAGTCACAACGCCCTTGTCGTCCACAGTGGCCACGGCCTCATTGGCACTGGTCCAGGAGGCAATGCTGCGGCCCTCTTCGGTGATGGCCTTCAGCTGCATGGTGGGTGCGGCGTTCTCGGCGGTCAGCTCCAGATAGGCCTTGCCGAAGCCGCCGTCGGCGTTCTCCACGGCCACACCGGTGACATTGAGCACGGCGGTGTCGGTGAGCTTCGGTGCGCCCTCAGGGCCAACGTCCAGAGTCAGGGTAACCTCTACCTTGCCGGGACGCAGGACATTCATGCCCAAAGATCCGGGCTTGGTGGTCAGATCAGAGGTGATCTCCGCCACCCCGTCGGGATCCTTCACTTCCCAGATGTTGTAGCCGTTGATACCGCCGATAACGGAAGCGGTCTTTACGGTCTGGCCGTCGGCGTTCAGCCGGACGGTCTGGTTCTTGTAGTAATCCGAGATCGGGTAGAACTTCACATCGATGACCGTTTTACCGCTGGTCACGCTGGGATCCAGAGCAGATACTGCGGTCACATAGGTGTAGCTGGCGGAGGTAACGGTGTAGACACCGGTTTCGGTATCCAGCTTGCCGCCGTAGGCACCGTCGACCTTCCAGATGACGGGGGTCTCATTGCCGTTTTCGTCCAGGACCCTCAGCTGCATCTGGGTGCCCTGCTTGACAACGTAGGTCACACCGCCGTAGGCATTGGTGCTGGCGTTGGGAACCGTATAGGGATAGTCGGAAGTCAGGGTAAGGCTCTTGGGCACCGCCTTGACGGTGACCTCCACCACCTTACTGGTGGCACTTTCCAGGCCATCGCCGGAGGCAACCACATAATAATAGAAGGTGCCCAGCTCTCCGGAGGGAACGGTGAAGTCGGCCTTATTCGCGTCCTTCACAGCCTTGCCGCCCTCGGTGGAGGCGGTGGTATTCACATACCACTGATAGCTGATGGTGGTGTTGGGGTCTACGTCTCTGGTAACCCCCGCTTCCACAGTCAGGGTGTGCTGGGTGTTCTGTCCGATGGTCAGGGGCTCTCCGGTCAGGTCAGTCTTCCACAGTACGGCCTGGCCCTTGTCCATAGAGAGGGTGACGGTGTAGGTCTTGTCGTAGCCGTCCTCAGCCTTGGAGGTCAGAGTCAGGACGCTGGCCTCCGCGCCGGGAACCAGCTTGTCCAGCCGGACCCACTTGCCGTTCTGGGCCTCGGTAAAGGTTTTGGTAACGCCATGGAAGGTAAAGCCCGCGGTGCAGTAGGGAATGTACTCCACCTTGACCCACAGATACCGGGATGCCTCGTCGGCCACGAAGACCAGAGGATCCACGGTGTAGTCCATGGTGCTGTGGAGGAATTCAGGAGACATCTTCAGCTCCCGAACGGTATCCTCGGTCCTGCCGCCGATACCCACATGGACCTCCACCAGATCGGTTTCCTTGAGCACGTTGCCGACCTTGAACACGTTCAGGGCGCTGAACATCTCTTCGCCGGTGGCAACCAGGCAGACGGTCTTGTTGGCCATGGTCTCGGGGATGTGCAGGGTCACCTTTCCGTCCTTGTCGGAGACCTTGCCGGTGATGGGCTTGATCTTGCCGGTGACCATGTCCATAGCAGCCAGCTGGGCCCCCTCAACGGGAGCGTCAGGGCCGCCATCCGCGCCGTAAGTGGCGTAGCTGCCCATGACCACCAGATCCAGGTCCGTATTGGCAAAGAGGGACTGACCACTCAGGGGCTTGCCGTCGGCGGTATTCAGCCAGACATACCGGTCCAGGTAGTAGGCGGTATCCTCGCATACGCCGAAGAGGATGTAGTCCCCATCCGCCACTTCCGTCTGGTTGATCATCAGGCCCTTGCCGTCAGAACCGGCAGCCTGCTTTCCGTTGACCAGGATGGTCAGGTTTGTGGACTCCTCGCCCATGTACTTGGTGACCCAGTTGGTGGGCCCCAGGGCCAGGAAGTCCTTGGCGCTCTCGGGGGTGAACTGATCGAAGTAGACCAGCTCGTGGGCCAGGACCAGCACGTCCAGGGCGGACACGCTGCCCACCACCTCATCGGTGTAGCCGTAGCTTTCGGCCAGGTCGCTGGCAACCTTCTTATCGAAGCCGAAGACGACCTGCTCCCCATCCTGCTGGAAGTTGAAGGTCACCGTGGCGTAGCTCACGCCAGGCTCGGTGACGGTCACCTTCGCCAGGGACATAAAGGTATTGGTGCCATTGGCAGTCAGATAGACCGTCTTCCCCAGCCAACCGGCGGGAATGGTGACGGTGCACTTGCCGTCGGAGCCGGTGGTGCCCAGAGTGGTATCCAAGGTAGCGTTCTCGGTATCCACCAGATAAATCTTGGCACCGGAGACGGGGCCGTTGGTGCCGCCGTAGAGGGCCTTGCCCATGACGGTCAGGGTAACCTTCTTTCCGGCCTCCAGAGTCTGGCCGTCCAGGGCCTTGCCGTCCCCATCGGCCAGATAGGTGTACTGGTCCTTACCGGCGGTCTGGTAGATGCCGAACATGACATCATCGCCGTCCACAACCTTGGCCTGGTTGACGGTGGCGTTGCCGGGCATGGAGCCGTTGACCAGAATGGCGATCCAGGAGGTAGACTCGCCGAACATCTTGTTGATCCAGCCGCTGGAAGCAACCACCAGATAATTGGTGGCACTCGCCTTGGTGAAATCCTTACCGAAGCAGTCCAGATGGGCCTGGACCAGTACGTCCAGAGCGGACACGCCGGTCTTGGCGTCCACATTGTCGGTAAAGCCGTAGCGCTCGGCCAGATTGCTGGGGACCTCTACGTCCACACCGGTGGCGAAGAAGTCGCCGCTGCCCTGTCCGGTGTAGGACACGGTGGCCGTGACGAACTGGGCGGGGGTGACGGTGACCACGCAGCAGGGGGCGGTGAGAGGCGCCTCTACGGTGATGGTTTGGTCGCCATGGCCGCCGGCCCAGTTGGCGATCTGGGTCTCGATGCTGCCGGAGGCAGACACGATATAGGTGCCGGGCTCCTCAAAGGACACTTTCACATTGCCCTTGCTGTCGGTGACCGCATTCTGGATGGCGGTGAAGGTGCCGTCCTTCCAGACGCCGACCTGGGCACCGGCCACGCTGCCGGCCTTGTAGCCGCCCACAGCCATGGAGGAGCCGCCCTGGAGATTCAGGGTGATGTCCTTGTAGGCCTCCACGGTGAGAGCTCTGCTGTCAAAGTAGCAGATCACATCGGACCATTTGGCCTCATCCTTGAAAATGCAGGTATAGAGCTGGTCGCCCTGGGCCACGGTGCTGGACTTGTCGTTCACACCCATGGACAAAGCCACATTGTTCTTCAGGAAGTAGTAGCTTCCCTTGGGGTTTGTGGTGACGTTCCAGACCTTCTGGACGAAACCGCCGCTGATCTCATAGCCGCCCTCACAGTACTTCTCATGCAGGGCAACCAGAGCCTCATCGTAGGTCAGGATGCCGTCGCTGTTCACGTCCTTGACGGTGACGGGCAGCTCAATAGCGGCCTGGCCGTCGGGAGTCTGGGCGAGGACACCCTGGTTGCTGAGGGTAAAGTAAACCGTAGCACTGTCAGCAGGGCCGGGCTTGGCGGCCTCCTCTACGGTGACAACGCAGTAGGGGGCGATGGTGGGACAGTCGATGTCGTCAGACCACTCCAGCTCATCATCCCAGCGCTCGCCGGGCAAAACGCCCTTGGCGGTAACAAGGTAAGTACCGGCTTTGTCGAAGCTCAGGGTCACATTGCCGTCAAAGTCGGTCTTGGTACTGCCGATCTGGGTGAAGACGCCGTCCTCCCAGGTGCCTACAGGGATAGTAGTGGCACCGGACTTGGCATAGTCGTCGGACTTGCCGGTCAGGGTCAGCTTGAAGGACTCACCGGCCTTGACCGTGACCTCGGTCCTGTCGAACCAGGTGAAGCAGTCGGCCCGGTCCGTCTTGTCCGTCATGACAACGGCATACAGCTGATCGTTGTCTGCTACGGTGCTGGTCTTGTAGGCGACCATCTTGGTGAGCTCTTCCCCGTTCTTGAAGAAGCTGGTGGCGTAGGTTTCGACACCCCAGAGCTTGGTGACGGTAACGCCCCGCTGAAGGGTATAGCCGTCCACGCGGTAGGCCTCATGCAAGGCAACCAGCGCGTCGTGGAAGGTCAGGATGCCGTCGGCATCCGCGTCCTTGACGGTGACGGGCAGCTCCACGGCGGCCTGGCCGTCGTCGGTCTTGCCCAGGACTCCCTCCACGCTGACGGTAAAGAAGACATCGGCCGTTCCGGCATCTGCCTGGAGGTCCTCGATCTCCTCCACCGTCTCTTCGGTGGGCTCCTCGGCAGCCGCTTCGGTTTCCTCCGTGGCTTCCGTTTCCTCAGAGGGTTCCGTGGGTTCCTCTGTGGGAGCCTCCGTCTCTTCCTCCGTGGGGGCTTCCGTTTCTTCCTCGGGAGCCTCTGTCTCGACTGCGGAATCTTCGGCTTTCACTGCGGAAACCGAATTTTCCGGGCTTGCCGCGTCAGCGAAAACACTGGTCGGCACCATACCGATCAGCATTACGATGACCAGCAGCAAGGCCAGCATACGTCTTTTCATAGTATCCTTCCCTTCTTCCGGAAATTTTCCGGAGAATTTATCGCCACGGCATTGCACCGATGACTACAGAGCAAATAGGGACGGACGCAAAAAAGCGGCGATGTCCCTGAGACAGAACATCACCGCAACCATTCTACGAAGCAACATTCTAACGATACAGTAGGTCTCCCGACTCGCGCCTCAGACAAGTCTCCGGTCCTGCCTTCTCAGGTTGCCCCAATGACTGGCTTTCGCCAACGGACCGGGCTCTCGACGCCCACGGTATTGGTCAATGCGGGGCCTCGAACCCCATTCCCTTGTTAAGCTTTACGCCTGACGGCAGAGCCGCCTTTGCGCACGCAAAGCCTCTGTAACGTGTTTTTTATAATCATTATATTAATACCGAAATAAGGAAAAGTCAATAGGCGTTTTTGGAAAAATGCCCTAGCCCTCTTCCTCCTCCTCCCGCTCCATTTCTTTCAGAAGCTTCTGGTCTTTTTTGGAGCTCAGGTCCAGCTTTTCATACATATCCGGACGGCGGTCCCGGGTCCTTCTGAGGGACTGCTTCCTTCTCCACTGGTTTACCTTCTCGTGATTGCCGGAGAGGAGGATCTCCGGTACGGCTCTGCCGTGCCAGAGGGCGGGGCGGCTGTACTGAGGGTATTCCAGCATCCCCGAGAAGTGGCTCTCGTCCTCGAAGCACTCCGGGTCTGCCAGGACCCCAGGCACCATGCGGCACACGGCATCGGTGACGGCCATGGCGGCGATCTCGCCGCCGGTGAGGACGAAATCCCCGATGGAAATCTCCTCGTCCACACATTCATCAATGAAGCGCTGGTCGATGCCCTCGTAGTGGCCGCAGACCAGGATCAGATTGTCCAGCTTACTCAGGCGGATGGCATCCGCCTGGGTGAAGGTATGGCCGCAGGGGGACATATACACGGTGTGGACCGGCCCCCCGGCCTCGTCGCACACCGCCTCCCAGCAGCGGTAGATGGGGTCCGCCTGCATAATGGCCCCCCGGCCGCCCCCGTAGGGGTAGTCGTCCACCTGGTTCTGCTTGTTGGAGGTGTAGTCCCGGATCTGGTGGGTGCCGATATGGATGAATCCCCGCTCCTGGGCCCGGCCCAGGATACTCTCGGAGAGCACATCCCCCAGGGTATCGGGGAAGAGGGTGAGAATATCAATCCGCATCGGTTTCCATGCCCTCCAGCAGCTTCACTTCCATCCGGTTGCCCTCCAGGTCCGTGGACAGGATGAATTCCTTCACGGCGGGGAGCATATACTCCCTCTCCCCTTTCACCACATACACCTGGTTGCCGGGGTAATCCAGCACCTGGGTCAGCTCCCCGATTCTTTCTGCCTGGGAGAAAACCTCCATGCCGATCAGGTCCCCGGCAAAGATTGCATCCTCGTCCATGTCCTCCCGGTACAAGGTCACGGTCTTCCCCCGGAGGGCCTGGGCGGCCTCCATGGTATCCACGCCCTCCAGCTTGAGAAGGTCACAGGTATTCTGGACCCGGCAGGAAACAATGGCATAGTCCTTGCCGCCGATGCGGCACCGGGTAAAGCCGCGCATATCTTCGGGGCTGTCCAGCCAGGGAAGCATTTTGATTTCCCCCCGGACACCGTGGGTATTCACAATTTCACCGGCTTCGATAAACGGAAGTCTCATAGATTTCTCCTTCATAAAAACGAAAATGCGTGACGAAATCGCCACGCATAGCCGTTTAATCCACAATTTCAACGGTGACCTTTTCGCCAGTGCGTTGGGCAACCGTCTTGATAATGGTACGGATCTCCTTGGCGATCCGCCCCTGGCGGCCGATCACCTTGCCCATGTCGCCTTCGGCCACATGGAGCTCCAGCACCTTGCCGTCTTCCTCGGTCTTTTCGACAACGGCAACGGAATCGGGATCGTCAACCAGGCTCTTTGCCATATACAGCAAAAGTTCCTTCATTGTGCCACTCCTTCAAAGGGGCTTACAGAACGCCAGCGTTCTTCAGCAGGCCCCGAACGGTATCGGTGGGCTGAGCGCCGTTCTTGATCCAGTTCTGAGCCTTCTCGACGTCCACAGTAACAGTGGCGGGAGCGGTCAGGGGATTGTAGGTGCCGATCTCTTCGATGCAGCGGCCATCACGGGGAGAACGGGAATCGGCAACAACGATCCGGTAGTAAGGAGCCTTCTTGGCGCCCATTCTTCTCAGTCTGATCTTAACCATGAAAGTTTCACCTCCATAAAAAGTCTAAAGAATCTATATCGCAAAGCAAATTGCTTTCAGCGAACAAAAGAAGGTTACATGCCCGGGAAACGCATGCCGCCGAAGCCCCGCATCCGCTTGAGCTTCTTGGCCGCGCCAGGGGCAGAGAACTGCTTGATGAGCTTGCGCATCTGCTCGAAGGACTTGAGGAGCTTGTTGACATCCTCTACCCGCAGGCCGCATCCGGCGGCGATCCGCTTCTTCCGGCTGGCCCCGATGATGGAAGGGTTCTCCCGCTCCTTGGGGGTCATGGAAAGGATGATGGCCTCGGTGTGGGCCATGGCCTTGGGATCCAGCTTTACGTCCTTGAGCCCTGCGCCGCCGGGCATCTGGGCCAGGATATCCTCCATGGAGCCCATGCTCTTCAGCTGTACCATCTGGTCGTAGAAGTCCTGGAGGGTGAAGCGGTTGGTTTTCAGCTTCTCCTCCATTTTGGCGGCCTGCTTGGCATCGTAGGCCTTCTCGGCCTTTTCGATGAGGGAAAGCACGTCGCCCATGCCCAGGATCCGGCTTGCCATCCGGTCCGGGTGGAAGACCTCAATGTCCTCCAGCTTTTCGCCTACACCGGCGAACTTGATGGGCTTGCCGGTAACGGCCCGGACAGACAGGGCCGCGCCGCCTCTGGCGTCGCCGTCCAGCTTGGAGAGCATGACGGAGTCGATGTCCAGCCACTCGTTAAAGGTCTGGGCGGCGTTTACCGCGTCCTGACCGGTCATGGCATCCACCACCAGCATGATCTCGTTGGGCTTTACCGTTGCCTTGATGTTTTTCAGCTCTGTCATCAGGGCCTCGTCCACATGGAGGCGTCCGGCGGTGTCCAGAAACACCATGTCGTAGCCTCTCTGGCGGGCGTAGAGCACCGCCTCTTTCGCGGTAATGACCGGGTCCTGGGTGCCTTTTTCAAAAACCGGGATCCCCAGCTTCTCGCCGCAGACCTTCAGCTGCTGGATAGCGGCGGGACGGTACACGTCGCAGGCCACAAGCAGCGGGTTTCTCCCCTGGCGCTTCATGAGCCCGGCCAGCTTACTGCCATTGGTGGTCTTACCGGCGCCCTGGAGGCCAACCAGCATGACCACGGTGGGGCCGTTGGGATTGATATTGATGTGTTTTGTTTCCGCCCCCATGAGCCTGCACAGCTCTTCGTTGACGATCTTCACGATCATCTGGGCGGGAGTCAGAGATTCCAGCACATCGGTGCCTACGCACCGCTCCGTAACGGACTTGGTGAAATCCTTGACGACCTTATAGCTGACATCCGCCTCCAAAAGCGCCATCCGGATCTCCCGCATGGCCTCCTTCACGTCCGCTTCTTTCAGGCGGCCTTTGCCGCGAAGCTTTTTGAAGGTGGCGGATATTTTTTCGGTCAAGCCTTCAAATGCCATAGTTTACTCCTCTAATTCCCCGGCAAGGGAAAGGATAGTGTCTGCCAATGGGGCGCTGTCCGGGTCATCCAATCGGGCGATCTTTTCCGCCGCCTCCCGGATGGACCGCAAGCAGCTGCGGACCTTCTCCTCCCGGCGGAGGAAGCCGGTCTTTTCCTCCATGTGTCTCAGCAGGGCCTCTGCCCGGCTCAGGTTGTCGTAGACCCCCTGGCGGCTGATGCCCAGCTCCTGGGCGATCTCTCCCAGGGACAGATCCTGATTGTAACGCAGATCGAGGCAGGCACGCTGTTTGTCTGTCAGCAGCTCCCCATAGTAGTCGAACAGAAGCGTCATTTCCAGTGCGTCGTCCATCGGTGGGTCTCCTTGTGTGTCAAGGCTTTTCCCTTGACAGCCTGGATATGATATCATGGATTGGAGCGTTTGTCAAGTATTTTTCCTTGACAAAAAGAAAAACCCTCTCCTGGGAGAGGGTGGCAGGGCAAAGCCCTGACGGGTGTGGGGCG
>URGL01000062.1 GCA_900547405.1 uncultured Eubacteriales bacterium | reverse complement strand
AGCCGCCGTAGAGGGTGACGGTTTCGCCGGTGGTCATGTCCTTCAGCTTGATGTAGGGCCGCAGGACCAGGTCCTTGGCGCAGTCCTCCAAGCTGAAGCCCACCAGGACGTTGGTATAGAGCATTTTGCCATCCTGCTTGGCAAAGACCGGGTCGGCCTTGCCCTTTAAGTAGGCGTAGTTAGAGCGGGCACAGGACATATCCAGGCTGAAATCGTCGCCGGAGGTCACATCCGTATTCCAGCAGATCAGGGTGCCGTATTCCTCCAGGGTATAGCCAGCAAGTCCTGCCTTGCTTGTCAGGGCCTTCTTGTTGTCCTGGGTGATGCCGGTGATCATCCGGATGCCCTGCTTGCCGCTGATGCGGATGGAGCAGCCGGCGTAGTTCAGAAGATTGGCAAACTCGGTGATTTCCTCGGCCTTCGCGCCGCCTTCCTGACGGGTGATACGGAACACCTGCATACCCGTGGGATAGTTGGTGTGGGAGCCCGCCGGGGTGCCGTCCTTAAAGGAGTAGATGGTCAGCAGATCGCCGGTTTCCGGAAGGTTGACATAACGCGTACCGTTCATTTCCTCAATGGGATATTCCTTCCCATCGACGGTCACGGTGGTCTTGCCGTCAAATTCCGGTTTGCCCGTCACATCCAGGTAATTGGCAGGTATCTCGACGGTGAAGGTAACTGTGCCGGTTCCGCTGTTGTTTTCCCCGTAGATCACCGTGAGTGTGTGTTCGCCAGGCTTCATCGAGACCTGCAAAAGCTCCGGCTTCAGCGTCAGGGTAAACGGTTCGTCTATCGAACCGCTGACTGCCAGGAAACTGGGAGTCGCTGTGAAGGACATTCTGCCGTCCAAGAGGACTTTGGAAAATTTCCGGGTCTGGCCGTTGACGGTGAAACTCAAGGGGTTCCAGCTGCCCTTGTACCAGGTCTGGCCGTCGCCCTCAGTAATCGTCCAGGCGTTCAGCTGGGCTTCCAGCCGAGCCAGCTTGTCAAGCTTCGTGCTGTCCACCAGGGTCTTCTGATGGTCGGTCAGGTCGCTGTAGGCTTGCCGGGCGGGCTTGATCTGGGTATCCTCCACGGTCTGCTGGTACGGCTCCACGGAATCCGGCAGGGCGGCGATCTGCGCCTCTACCGCCGCCACCTGGTCCAGAACCTGACGCAGCTGCGCAATCCGAGCCAGCGCATCGTTCATTTCCTTCTTCTCCGGCTCGGTGGCATAGGTCACATCCAGACCCTTGAGGGTCGCTTCCACATCGTCCAGGGTGGCTCGGTCGGATTTGCGAATTGTGTCTTCCAGAATGCTGTCCAGGGGCTGGGTCAGGTCGGAAAGGGGCTTCATGTACACGGTGATGGAGGCCTCGTTGCCGCACCGGTCTCCCACCGTGAAGGTATAGGAACTGCCGTTGTTTGGCAGCCGCAGCTTGATCGGATTCTCATTTCCGCCATTCGGAACCACTCCGATTGAGCCTTTCGCCATATACCAGTCCGGCATACCGTCGTCATGAATCTCCATCTGCTGGGTCACATAGTAGGTTTCCCCGTCCTTCACGCCGGAGAAGGTGGGCGGATTGCTCTCCTTGACCAGCTTGCCGGTGCAGGCGTAGCCCGCATTATTCGCATTGTCCAGCGCCTTGGCGTAGAGGTAGTACACCCCGTCCTCGGTGATAGACACCTTGCCCTCCTGCTTCCAGGAAGCGGTGTCCATGTCCGCCAGGGTCAGGGGCGTCTGGGACAGGCAGTACCAGAGGCTGGCCACGCCGGAGAGGCGATCCGTTGCCGAAATCACAAAATTGCCGTTCACAAAGTCGTCCGCCGGGTTCTCCTGGAAGCCCTCCCACTTGACATAGTCAAAGCTGTCCTGACTCATTCTGCCCTGGATGTAGACTCTGGGTGCCACGTCGTCCGTCTTCACGCCGGTGACGGTGATGGTGATATCCTTTTCGGGGGCAGTCAGTTTGACCGCACCATCATTGCCGAGGGTCAGCTTCGTTTTCTCACTTCCAGCTTCCGCCCAGATGCCAAAATCTGCGGCCTTATACACACCCACGGAATCCAGTTGGAAACTCAGCTCCACATCCTCGTGCCAGCCCAGCTGGGTCTTGCTTGCCGTCAGGGTGTAGCCGGTCTGATTCTCCGGCAGGGTAACTTTCAGCTTCCGGCCGGGCTGGATGGTGATGGTTTCCGGCGAGGAGGCAAAGTGGTTCTCGTCTCCGGGTCTGCGGAACTCATAGGTCCCGGGTGCCAGGCCCTCCACCGTCACGCTTTCTGCCCCGGCGGGAACCGCCACGGGGATCCACTCCCCCCTGTCGCGTTTTATCCGATACTCCAGAGCGGGCGTGTCGGTATAGGTAACCTTTCCGTCCTTTTTCCCGTCGACGGTTTCGTTTTCCGCTTTCACGAGGGTAGGTCTGACCCACACGTCCTTTTCCACCAGCACATCCAGGACAAGTGTCGCGGACGTATAGTTGCCATCCTCATCCACGGTGACCGTCAGCTGATAGTTCCCTGCGTTTTTGGGGGCCGCGGGGGACCAGCTGTAACGGAATGCGCCGGTGGAGCTTGCCTCAAAGTATTTCCGTTCGGGTGTGGGGATATCGTCGCCATAGAGGTAACCCAGGGAATAGTTTCTGTTCCTCACAGTTCCCGTTGCCTTGGCAACCGTCAAATCAAAGGACGCGGCCGTCTCCACATAGTTCTGGGTCGCCGCGGCTGTGGCAGTGATCCGGGCTTCACCCGCCCCGCGGATGGTCACTGTGCCGTCTGTGCCCGCCGTGGCCACGGCGGGGTCACTGCTGGTGTAGGTGATGGGGCCGTCCCCGGCGGAATGGTCCAGGGCGTTGACGAAGGGGCTGTCCCCATAGGTCTTGGTGACGGCAGTCTCGGCAAAGGTCAGGGTCTGGGCAATGGGACGGATGGTGACGGTGAGGTCCGGCTTCGAACCCAGGATGTAGTTATCCTTGTCCTCGCCGGTCAAGGTAACAGAGTAGTCAACCGTCCTGTTCTGGCCGGCATCCGGCGTTGCGATGGTTCCTCCATGCACCTGTGCACTCAGGTCATCTTCCTCTGCCTTCTTGTCGAAGGTCACTTCTCCCTGGATGATCTGAACCGAAGGATTGTCCGGCTCATAGTCCCGGTCCTGGGCGGTGAAGCCGCCGGTGATATTCACCACTCTGGGGGTAACGGTCACGGCAAAGGGCTGGCTCTCCAGAACATAGCCGCTGCAGTTCACCACCGCAAGGAACCGGTGTGTCCCCACCGGGAGCCTGAGATCCAGGGGGCAGGTCTGGCCGGTGCCCACCGGTGTGCGGCTGTCCTCCGCCCCCAGCTCGTACCACTGTACGGTGACACCGGGCTGGGCCTCCTGGGACTGGATATTCACCCCCAGGCGGAAGACCACATTGCCACTGCTGTCCGTCTCCCCCACGTTATACTGGGTGGAGACCCCTTCCTCATAGGTGTCGGTGCCCAGCTGGCAATAGACGGCAGCCCCGGTCATGGGTACGTCCGCAATCGTCACATCGGACAGTTTTTTGACGGTGCCTGCGCCGAGCATGGGAGGAGTAAACTCCTCTACATCCCCTTCCGTCAGCCAGGTGTTATCCGCCTTCCGGAAGGCTTTTCCGTCAGCCAGGAGGGACTGGATGTCCTCGAAGGTAATCGTGCGGTAATTTAGCGATGTGTCTGGGTCCATTTCGGAAACCCAAAGTCGCTCAACGCTGCCGCCGGAGAGTTGGACCTTTTGGATCTCGCCCCACAGATAGAGGCCTCCAATCTCACCGCCGGTGACGGTCAGCTTGTTTTCCGTGCCACGAACGTCAATTGTGCCATACTTGCCGCCGGAAATCCGGGCCTCTCCCCAGAGATTCACCTGGCAGTAGCCTCCGGACAGCTCCGCCTGAGCCCCTGCTTCAACGGTTACGGCGCCTGTTATTTTCAGCTTATTGTCACCGCCGGAGGGACCTTTCGCCGGGAGGATGAACTTTCCGCCGGATCGAACGGTAATGCTCTCGGCAGGGAAATCGCTGTCCCAGCCGTAAGCTCCGTCACTGACGATCTTCAGGGTGGTGCCATCCGCGATGATCAGATCCGCTGTCCCAATCATGGACTTTCCGGACATATCTATGGCAACGGTGCCCTGGACATCCATGGTGATTGTCTGGTCATTCGGCCATTTTTCCAAAAGCCGTACCACGCCGGAGCATTTCGCCGCATAGGCAAATCCCTTGGAATAATCACTGTGGTAGGTGACGCTGTCGCTGCCATCCGTCACGGTCAGCAGATAGCGCACCTTGCCGCAGTTGCAGGTGTATACCGGGAAATGGCCCTGTTTGGTTTCCCGGACGCTGGTGTGATCGCACACCACCACGGAGACTTGTTCAATCACCGTATCCGTGTCGGCGTAGTTCTTGGGGGTCTCACCGTCCAATTCCGCATAGTAGTAGTTCTCTGCCAGCAGCTCTTTGAGGGTCACGCCCCTTCCTACGATCTTGCCAAAGCTGCCGCCGGAGAGGGAGACGGTGCTGCCCTTCATGGCCGTCAGGCTATCCACCTTGCCGCCGGTAACGGTCAGCTTTCCGTAAACGCTGAGCTCCCCCTGGGGAGCGAGTCTCCCGCTCTCCACAGTAACCTGCCCGTCCTTTAGAATCTCTTTCATCCCCAGAATGGTGTCGTTCCCGGAGCTGTCACGCAGGATCAGATGACCGCCCTGGATGCTCTCGACAACAAGGTTCCAGCCGTTCAGGTCCAGGGTGACGCTTCTGTCGCCGCCGTTCCAGCTTTCGCATTCCTCGGTAAGCGCGCGAAGAATTGTGGCCTGGGTCACAGCAGGATCTTCCAGGGCATCGGAAATCGTCCCGTAATAATGGGTGGTCCCGTTGGCGTAGGTGCCTCGGACATAGAACCGTTTTCCGCAGAGGATGCAGCTTCCCTCATCGTCTACCTGGGCATGGGGGCAGACATAGCCGCAGAGGCACTGCCCTTCGTCGTCAAATTCATGCTGCTGGTGCTCCACCACATAAACCGATCTATAGGCATCCGGCATCTTGACCCCATAGACATTGAACCGCCTGTCATCATCTACATAGGCGAAGGTATAGCCCGGGGCCAGCAGGTCCGCCAGGGCACCGGTGTCGCAGTACAGCGCCCCGTACCTTCCGCCATCTGTGGGGTTCTCGAATCGGCCGCCGCTGATCTGGATGGATCCGTAAGCGCGCTCACCTTTCCATAGCTGAGGAGAATAGACGCCGCCCCGGATGGTCAGGCTGCCCTGGGACCTCACGTAGACACCTATGGCCGCTCCATCTGTATTGTGAACGCCGCCGGTGCCAACGCTGTCTGTCAGTGTCACCTTGGCTGCATCCGTAATGAGCAAAAGATCGCTACTCATTTCACCGGAAAGGGTATGGCCATGCCAGTCAACGGTGAAGGTGCCGCTGTCGATGTAGAGGTTATTTTCCCCTGTCAGGGCCACGTCCTGGAAGAGGGTGAGGGTGGAGCCGGAGGCAGCCTTTGCCGCCTCAAGGGCAGCGCCAAAGTCGGCGAAATATTGTTTCCCCGCTTCTGTGGCAAGGGTCGCCGCCGCGGTATACCCGCAGGGGCAATGGCCGCTGCTATCCAGAGTGTGCTCTGGGTGGGCAGCCACGTGGATCTCCCTGCCCACGAGCTTGGTGGAGTCCGTGGCATCCACGACTTTGTCGGCGCTGTCGTAGAAGGCAAAGCCATCCTCCAGAAGCTCCAGGGCCCGGTCGACGCAATTACTGTCCAGTCCCTGAGAGAGGAGTCCGCCCCTCAGGTGGGTGGTGCCCCAGAAGGTAACCTGCCGCTCAAAGCGCGTG
Organism: uncultured Eubacteriales bacterium; assembly: GCA_900547405.1. GTDB lineage: Bacteria > Bacillota > Clostridia > Oscillospirales > Oscillospiraceae > Faecousia. The sequence goes on along the minus strand of URGL01000062.1, from coordinate 8,362 downwards.
TTCTCTCCCTGTACGGTCAGCTCAAACTCTTCGTCAAACCACTTCCCCTGATAGTGAATATTCTCCAGGATCAGCTTTCCGTTGGCACTGGTACGAATCTCTCCCAAGGTGCCGTTTTTCACGGTGAAGGTGCCATAGGGGAAATTTCCCATTTGCAGGTTCTTCATCGTGTGCCCTTGCAGGTCCAGGGTCACGTCCTCGCCGCCCACATCGGTGTCGGACACGTTAACGGTTGTCTTCTGTACGTCTCCCGTGAGATAGAAGTTCCCGCCGCCGTACATAAAGGGGCCAACATTGGCGTCGCCTGACTCTTCATTTGAAATCAGGTGGTAGAGGCCGTCCTCTCTGACAATCAGGGCATCCCCATTGCCGCCTTTCTTCTGGCCGCATTGGAGACAGTTGCCCTCATGATCGACTGCGGGGTGGGGGCAGCTGCTGAGCCCGAGGGTAACCGTGTCCGTATCCAGGCTGTAGCCGTCGTAGGACAGGGTGCAGTAGATCCGGATGGTCTGCAGCCAGGGCTTGCTCGCGTCCTGGGTCAGCATTCCCTGCTCAACCAAATCAATCAGCGGCACGTTCTCCCCGGTGTATCCCTCTATCGCTGTGCCGTCTTCCTGCCTCCACTGGAAGTCGATGGAGCCGGTGTGGCCCTTCGTCAGGTAGGCGGACACGTGGACCTCCCCGGCCTCCGGATCCGTGCTGATCGTATCCACCGGCCGCTCGTAAATGCAGATGGGCGGGCCGGAGACGGTAACCACGGCGGTCCTGCTGGCCCCACCGGCGCTGACCTTCAGGCCATAGGTCCCCGCCTGTACGGTTTTGTCTGTCGTAACGGTAAGGGTCTTGCCGTCGGCAGAGGCCTCTGCCGTCAGGCCGGTATGGGAGCCGGTCCATTCGAAGGTCAGGGCGGACAGATCCACATTCCTGCCGGATAGGGCAAAGGTAGCGGTCTTGGCCGTGGCCTCGTAGAGGTAGCCCTTCTGAGCCTTCACCGAGAGCATGGGGCCGGAGACTTCGCCGATGTAGTAAGTCTTCTTCTTGGCGTTATCCTGAATATCGCCGATATCTCCGGCATCCATATCCGCCATCGATGCGTTCTTCTCGTTGGAAGCCAGAATGGCCAGATTGCCGGGATTGCCCGCATTCCTGGTTCTCATTTCGATGCCGCAATCACTGCCGGTGGCGTAGAGGGAACCGCTATATGTATACAGATCGGAGCAGACAATACCGGCATTCGAGCCGCCATTGGCCTCCAGCTTGCCGCCCCGCAATTCCACAGAACGAACGGATATGGCGTTATACTTGCCCCCGCTGGCCTTAACGGTACCGCCCGCAAGGGTCAGAGTTCCGCCTTTGTTGTAACCGTTGTAGGTGCTGTCAAAGATGGCACCGTTGAGCATCCACTTTTCGCTCCTGCCGTCGCCGACGACCTCCAGGGTACCGGTGCCCTTGACGGTCAGCTTGCAGTTGTTCAGATCCAGAGGTGCGTCGCACTCGATCTTGTTGTCGCCCACCAGCGTCAGGGTGGTGTCCCCGGTGAGCTTGACGGGCTTGGTAAAGGTCCGGTTGTTCCAGTTCACCTCGCCGGAGATGGTTTCCTCCGCCGCCAGGGTGGACACCTGGCTGTTTACCCAGTTGAACAGGGCTTCCAGCTTCTCCACGCCGTTGATTTGCGCCTGCTGGGATTCACTCAGGGTCTCATAGGCAGAGTACGCCTCTACCAGAGCGTCCAGGTAGCTTTCGGACATATCCTCCACGTCCGGCAGCGCGTCGATCATGGCCTGCACCGCCGCCACGGCCTCGTCCTCCCCGGGGGCAGCAGTCTCCTCGGCGGGGACCTCCGCGGCCTTGGGTGCCTCCGTAGGCTCCGTTTCCGCCTCCGTAGGCTCCGTTTCCTCCTCCGTAGGCTCCGTGGTGGGGTCCGTCTCCTCACTGGGGTTGGCAGCCCCCACCGCCTCCACAGCCTGGGCAGGATCCGTAGGCTCCTCCGCCCAGGCAGGGGCGGGCAGCATCCCGACACAGAGGGTCAGGGCCAGAAATAGACTGATGATCCGTTTCTTCATGATTCATTCTCCTTTTGCGATAAAATACAGTCAGGTCTCGATGAGTGGGGGCGTTTTCCCCGTCGCGTAGGGGGCGATGCCCACATCGCCCCGGGGGCCCGGTAACTGGGCGGCTGGTTTTCCCGTATGTCCCCACCGTTACCGCCCGTCAGGTTCCGGGCCGATGTGGGCATCGGCCCCTACGCGGTGGACTGAGGGATCGCCTTGCTGTAGGCTTGGTCCGCCCCACACCCGTCAGGGCCTTTGGCCCTGCCACCCTCTCCCAGGAGAGGGTTTACGCCTCAATTCACAACATATTCACAAATTATTCAGACTGTTTTCAGGTTGCTTCTATATTATATTGTTGCTTATTTGTAAAATTCAGGAGGAAAGCCCAAATGGCAAATTTAGGAAAAGCCCGGCAGCGGAAAAAAGCCGTTCAACGGGTCATTGCGGTGATTGCCCTGGTGCTGGTGGTGCTGCTGGCGGCAGTGCTGCAGGTGCGCAAAAATGTGCGCAGGCAGGTCACCGCCCAGAACAGCTCCACGGTAAAGTCGGCCCAGGTGACCACAGGCTCCATTCAGGCGGCGGTATCCGGCTCCGGCACCCTGACCAGCGAGGATGTGGAGGACCTGTCCGTTCCCGCCACCGTAAAGGTGGAGAAGCTCTACGTAGAGCAGGGGGACACGGTGGAGGCGGGCACGCTGCTGGCCGGCGTAAACCCCAGCACAGTCCTCAGCTCCCTCTCCTCCGTCCAGGAAAGCCTGGACTCCCTGGACAAGAGCATCCGCAAGGCGGAGTCCAGCACCGTCAGCTCCTCCGTAAAGGCGGGGGTCACCGGCCGGGTGAAAACCGTCTATGCCGAAGCAGGGAACCGCGTAGCGGACGTGATGTATGACCACGGGGCCCTGGCGGTCCTCTCCATGGACGGCTATCTGGCTGTGGACATTCCCAGGGGAGACTATGCCGCGGGGGACACCGTCACCGTCACCGACTCCCAGGGAAATGCCTGGGAGGGTACGGTAGACCAGGTCACAGCGGATACCGCCACGGTGCTCATCACCGACGACGGCCCTCTGGCAGAGGATGAAGTCACCCTGGGCAAGGACACCGGCAAGCTCTACATACACAGTCCTCTGAAGGTCACGGGCTACGCCGGTACCGTCAGCCAGGTCAGCGCCAAGCTCAACAGCAAGGTCTATTCTACCACGGTGCTCTTCACCCTGAAGGATACCTCCGATTCCGCCAAGTACAACCAGCTTCTGTCCGACCGGGCGGAGCTGGAGGAGCGGTATCAGGCCCTGGTCAAGCTCTATAAGGACGGCGGCCTGGTGGCGGAGAAAAAGGGCTCCATCCAGACTGCGGTGAAGCTGGACGACCTGACCGTTGGCACCGATGCTCTGGCAGACACCGTTCTTTTTACCCTGGACCCGGACGAGACCGTGTCCATCACCGTTACCGTAGATGAAACGGATATCCTGTCTCTGGCCCTGGGCCAGGAGGTGAAGGTCACCGTCAGCTCCCTGAGTGACGAGACCTACCTGGGCACCGTGGCAGAGCTGGATACCTCCGGCACCAACGGCTCCTACACCGCCAAGGTGACTCTGCCCAAGGAAACCGGTATGCTCTCCGGCATGTCTGCCGATGTGGACGTGACCATTGAGGGCGTAGAGAATGCCCTGCTGGTCCCCGCCGACGCGGTGCGCAAAACCAGCGCCACCTCCTACGTCTACACCGCCTATGACGAAGAGACCGACACCCTGGGGGGCATGACGGAGGTCACCGTGGGCCTGAGCAACGGCACCCAGACCGAGATCACCTCCGGCCTCCAGGAGGGGGACAGGGTCTACTACACCCCCAAGGAGAAAACCTTCACCTTCGGCGGCATGACCATCACCACCTCCGGCGATTTCTCCGGCGACTTCTCCATGGGCGGCGGCATGGGTGACATGGGCGCCATGGGCGGCGGTCCCGGCGGTGACCGGAGCGGCATGGGCGGCCCTCCCAGCATGGGCGGCTAAGGAGGCAGACCATGATCGATCTCAAAGATATCTCCCGCATCTATCAGGTGGGCAGCGAACGGGTCTACGCCCTGAACAAGGCCAACCTGCACATAGATGACGGCGAATTTGTCAGCATCATCGGCCCCTCGGGCTCCGGCAAGTCCACACTGATGAACATCATCGGCTGCCTGGACACGGCGGACTCCGGCACCTATCTTCTCGATGGGATCCCCATTGAGGACTACACGGAAAACGAACTGGCGAAGATCCGGAACCGAAAAATCGGCTTCGTCTTCCAGAGCTTCAACCTGATCTCCAAGCTGACGGCAGAGGAGAACGTGGAGCTGCCCCTGATCTACCAGAAGGTCCCCAAGGCCCAGCGGAAGGAGCGGGTAGCGGCGGCTCTGGCCCGGGTGGAGCTGCAAAAGCGGGCCAAGCATCTGCCCACGGAGCTCTCCGGCGGCCAGCAGCAGCGAGTGGCCATTGCCCGGGCCATTGCCACCCGCCCCAGCCTGATCCTGGCGGATGAGCCCACAGGCAACCTGGACTCCAAAACCACGGTGGAGATCATGGACATCTTTCACGAGCTCCACGCCGGAGGCAACACCATCGTCCTCATCACCCACGACGACGATGTAGCCAAGCAGGCCAGCCGCATTGTGCGGATCAAGGACGGACAGTTAACGGAGGTGGACCCATGATCCAGGCATTCAAAATGGCAATGAAGTCCATTTCCGGCAACAAGTTCCGGGCCTTTCTCACCATGCTGGGCATTATCATCGGCGTTATGGCCCTGGTGATTCTGGTCAGCCTGGTCTCCGGTGCCACCGGCACCGTGACCGACACCATCGCAAGCCTGGGAAACAATCTGCTGACCGTCACCGTCTCCGACGACAAGGGGTCCCCTGTGAAGCTGGACACCCTGAACCAGTGGATGGAGGAGCCGGGCATCGGCCTGACAGCCCCCAGCGTGACGGCTACCGCCACGGGCAAATGCGGGTCCACCTCCAAGACCGTGACCCTCTACGGGGCCACTCCCTCCTACGCCGCCATCAACGGCCTGGAGCTGCTGCTGGGCCGGTTCCTCAACGAGGCGGACGTGGAGAACCACACCAATGTCTGCGTCATCCCGGAGAAAACCGCCGAGGACCTGGTGGGCTACGCCGACTGCCTGGGCCAGGCCCTCTCCCTGAACGGCGTGAAGTACACCATTGTGGGCATCCTCCAAAACGATGACGAGTCCCTGACGGGCCTGCTGACCAAAAACACCATGATGGCCTACCTGCCCTTTACCAGCCTCCAGCGGCTGAGCACCACCGTAGGGTCTGCCATCACCACCTTTACCGTCAGCGCCCCGGAGGGGGGCAACCTGACGGAGACGGAAAGCGCCATGAAGGCCATCCTCATGAAGCGGTTCAACGAGGACGAGGATGCCTTCTCCATTCTCTCCCAGAGTATGCTGGAAGACGCTATGAGCAATGTCACCGGCATCCTGACGGTGCTGTTGGGAGGCATTGCCGCCATCTCCCTGATCGTCGGCGGCATCGGCATTATGAACATCATGCTGGTGACGGTCACTGAGCGGACCAGAGAAATCGGCATTCGGAAGGCCATCGGTGCCGGACGGGGGGTCATTTTGCAGCAGTTCCTCCTGGAAAGCGTGGTGCTGTGCATGATTGGCTGCGCAATTGGCGTATTTTTAAGCTGGGCGGTGCTGCGGGTCATCTCTGTGATGGTGGCCAGCATGGGCCTGTCCTTCGGCCTGGAGTGGAACGTGGTGGTCATTGCCGTGGCCTTCTGCTTCGCCATCGGCGTGATCTTCGGCCTGTACCCCGCCAACAAGGCCGCAAAGCTGCCTCCCATCGAGGCCCTGCACTATGGCGGCTAAGGAGGGAACCCATATATGAATGACCAGAAACAAAAAAAGCGCCTCTTCGGGCGCAAAAAGGAGCCGGTGGACAATTCTATGCCGCCTCTCGACACAGATGACAGCATCCCGGACCGGGGCGGCCACGGTGCCCTCTGGGTAACGGCACTGTGCCTGGTGGCAGCGGCAGCATTGCTGATCTCCAGCCTGCCCTCCGGCGTGGTATCCGGCACCAGCGTACAGAGCCGGGTCCTGACGGCACAGCCGGAGAACAAGGCCATCTCCACCGCCCTTCTGGGGGCCGGGGCCCTGACCCCCCCTGAGGGGGAGGACCTGGAGATCCCCCAGGACCTGGAGCTGGAGGCCCGGTACGTCGAAAACGGAGACACGGTCCGTGCCGGTGACCCCATCGTGAAGGTGGACAAGGTAGCGGTGCAAGCCGCCATTGCGGAACTCCAGGAGCTGATGGAGGACCTGGATGCCGCCATTGCCAAGGTCACCAACGATTCCCCCTCCACCAGCGTGAAGGCCACCGCCTCCGGCCGGGTGAAGAAGATCTACGCCCAGAAGGACGTGGCCGTCGCCGACACCGTGTATGACTCCGGCGCTCTGGTGCTCCTGTCCCTGGACGGCACCATGGCGGTGGACATTCCCGCCCAGGGCCTGACCCTGGGGCAGAAGGTCACCCTTCGCCTGTCCGACGGCAAGGAACTGGAGGGTCAGGTGGAGACCATCTCCGATGGGATGGCCGCCGTTACCTGCTCCGATGAAAAAGCCCCCTATGAGGATAGGGTATCCGTGGTGGATGAGGGGGGCAAGGTCCTCGGCACCGGCAAGCTCTACATCCACAGTATGCTTCGGGTGACAGGGGCCTACGGCACCGTCTCCTACATCAGCGTCCGGGAAAACCAGAAGGTCACCAACGGAACCACCCTGCTGACCCTGAAGGACACCGGCCATACCGTGGAATACAACAGGCTTCTGAACCGCCGCCAGGAGCTGGAGGAGCACATGGATAAGCTCCAGCGCCTGTCCAAGGACGGCATTCTCCGGGCAGACACCGACGGCGTGGTCTCCGGGCTGGATACCACAGTGGACTATGTCTCCCCTGCCGCCCTGGAAACCCGGCCCCGGAGCCAGGCCAGCCCGGGATACATCTCCCTCAGCAAGATCCTGATGGATGAGGTGGTGGAACCGCCGGTCAACCCGGACAGCGGCGATACGGGCGACTCTGATCCTTCTGATCCTTCCGATCCATCTGACCCCTCTGAACCCACGGACCCTTCCAAACCCACAGACCCTACCGGGCCTTCGGAGGGCGGCGATCAGCAGACCGCTACCTACATTCTGGGCCTGGTGGTAGAAAACTCCGGCGACACCATCTATTACATCCCCCAGCAGACCATTGAAGCCAGCCAGGATGTGGCGCAGACCATGGACCTTTCCTCCATGGTTGGCTCCGATGTGAGCCAGATCCCCACCGCCCTGACAGACGGAGGCCAGACGGTGCTCATGAGCAACGGTATGTCCTGGTCCCCCTCCAGCTTTGGGGCCGTGGCCAAGGGGGATGCCATCCTCATCGGCACGGGGCTCATCGTCCACCAGCGGGCCCTGGACATCAGCAGCATGATGCCCGACTTTGACCTGTCCGGTTTGGACCTGTCCGGTCTTAGCGGCATGGCCGGCGGCTATTCCTCTGGCAGCTACTCCGCCAGCACTCCCGCCTATGAGACCTACGACACCGGCTGCACCCTGGCCGCTACCGTCACGCAGACCAAGGAAATGACCGTGGACATCACCGTAGACGAGCTGGACATCCTGTCCCTGGAGGTCGGCATGGCCGCGGATGTCACCCTGGATGCCCTGCCGGGCCAAAGCTTCCGGGGTGTTATCTCAAAAATCAATACCTACGGCGTAAACTCCGGCGGCAACACCAAGTATACCGTCACCGTGACCCTGGACCGGGCAGAAAAAATGCTCACCGGCATGAGCGCCTCGGTAAGCATCACCACCGCCACCTCGGAAAGCGTCCCCACCCTCCCTGCCGCGGCCATTCAGTCCCAGGATGGCAAAAGCTGGGTCTACACCGCCTACGACGAAAAGACCGACACCCTCTCCGGCCTGACCCAGGTAGAGCTGGGCCGGTCCGATGGAGAGAGCGTGGAAATTCTCTCCGGCCTGGACAGCGGCGCAAGCTGCTACTACCGCTACGCGGACGAAATTGAATACAGGTTTGTAGGGTAACCCTTCTCTGCCCTCTCCTGCTTGGAGAGGGTGCCGCCCTCAGGCGGCGGGTGTGGAGGGGACCCCTGAACGTACAAAAAAGCCCTGTTGGATGGTAAAACGTGTGTTTCAGCGCTACCATTCAACAGGGCTCGTTTCTTTTTTCTGGCGGGTCCCCTCCACACCCGGCCTGCGGGCCACCCTCTCCAAGCAGGAGAGGGCAGGGG
>URGL01000061.1 GCA_900547405.1 uncultured Eubacteriales bacterium | reverse complement strand
CTCGCCGGTGAACATCTGCTTGAGCTGGTCCACGGTCAGGTCCTCGACCTTGCTGGCCTTGTTCACGATGATGGCGATGCCGTCCAGTGCGATGACGGTGCCGTCCACATCGTTCTTCTCCTCGTCCTTCAAGGCACGGGAGGACAGGCCGATGTCCAGCGTCTTATCGGTGGCACCGGTGATGCCGGCGCCGGAACCGGTGGGGTCATAGCTGACGGTGACGCCCGGCTCCACTTCCGCAAAGCCCTCGGTCAGAGCAGCGATGACGTTCTTCATGGAAGTGGAACCGCCGGTGGCCACATTGCCGGACAGGCTGCCGGAAGCCGTGGAAGCCGCCGCAGAAGAAGCGGTGGATGCCACGGAAGAGGCAGCGGCGGAAGAAGCGGAACCGCCGCAGGCGGTCAGGGCAGCGGCAGCAGCGGCTGCACCACAAACGGCAAGGAACGAACGACGCGTGATCTTTTTCATGATGTTTTCCTCCAAAATAACGCCGGGGCTTTTGCCCGGCCTCGATTTTCCTTTTTTGTGTTTTCCCTTGGAACGCCTTGATTATAGCGCTCCGCCATTCCGGCTGCGACCATGATGGAGCAAAATCGAAGTAAAATCTTTGTGCAAGTCGGCAAAGAAAAAGCGCCGGAGCTGTGCAAACCGCACAACTCCGGCGTCGATATTTTTTGTTTTTACTGGGTGATAATAATGGTATTGGCTTCTTTCTTGTAGACCTTGCAGCTCAGATAAGTTTTATTGTCCTGCGGATTCGGGAAGAACAAGATCTGCACATAATCAAACGAGATATCCTTGCCCGTTCCGCACAGATGACCCTTCTCATACTGGCCGCGATTCAGCGTGCGCTTTTCCATCGCATTCCAGCTCTTGTTTTTCTTCAAGAACGCCATCGTCCCCGAATCCATCGTCAGATCTTTCGAGCCATTCACCCGCAGCTTAAAGCTGCCATTGGCCGGGTCGATGGGAATGCCCGCAGCGCTGCCATTATTGATAAGCACTTCCGGAACCAAATAGAATGTACCGTCCGAAGCATACCCATAGGAGAGCGAACGAACCGTCATTTTGATCTCTCTCAGTTCGGCAGTATCATTCAACCCCTTTGCATTTGCAACCAGATCCCCACTGCCACAAGCCGTCAGCCCCGCCGCCGAAACAGCCAGCGCCGCGGCCGCAGCACTCTTCAGAAATACACGACGGGAAAATTTCAGTTCCATAAAATCGCTCTCCTAGGTTTTGGTTCTATTATTTCCGGGCAGAGGTAACGCTTCCGTCTGCATTCCGGTTCATCACAAAGGTGGAAGTATTGCCTTTCAGGTTGAAGGTGAACTCCAAGCTGCCCCATTTTTTGTTGACATGAGCTTCGCCCTCGTCATAGACGGGCTGGAAACAGATATAACCCGCCTCTGCCTTATTCAGATTCTTGCCCGGCCCATAGGTCTTGGTGCCGTTTGCATCGAACAGCGGGGTATAATCGCCCAAACCGCTCACATTTGCTGCCTTTTTCGGGTCCAGAACGACCTTTGCCTTGTGGCCGTCGATCGTTGCGCTGGTGATGTCGCTTGCCTTGAAGGTGACCGTCTCCTCGGTCAGATTCTTGACTTGGAATTCGACAGCCAGCAGCACCAGCTCTTCCTCATACGACCACGGCTGGTACCGATTGCTCAGGGCATACATAAAAGAGCCTGCGCTGTCTGCCGCATGGCCCTTCTGGTCACCGTACTGCTGGAAGAACGAGCCGACCGCATTATCGACCGCATCGCAGCCGCTCAGTGCACCCGCTGCACCCACAGCCAGCGCCATCGCGCCGGTGATCTTCAAGAACGAACGCCGAGTCATCATTTCCATTGTTTTTTTCCTCCTGTTGATCTGTGCCCCAGCGGGCACTCCGCAAATGATCTCTCTGTCAAGAATACCCATATTCTTTCGTTCTGTCAAGTCTCTTTTTTTCAGTAAAAACCGCCCGTCTGTACACAGCGTACAGGCGGGCGGCGGGGGATTTGGGATTTCGGGGTCAGAACTGCGCCGTAGACCCATCGGGGCGGTAGAAGGTGACGTACTTTCTCCACTGGGGTTCTCCCATGGTGCGGCGGTAGCAGTCCACGAGACCCTGCACGGTGGTTTCGGCGTCCGGAGTGCGGGAGCCGCAGGGCAGCACCAGCACCCGGAACCATGCGTCGAAGAGGTGTTCGGTCCAGCCGACGTCCTGTGCGCCGCAGCGGGCGTAGAAGCCCAAGCGGCGGACGGCCATGGCTTCGTCCTCGGCCTTTTCGGGGCACTCGGCCTCAATGAGGATGGCGGACGCGCCGTTTTCGTGGCTGGGCAGCTCGGCCAGCAGGGCCGCGCCGAGCCCTGCCGCCCGGTATTGGGGCAGAACGGCGAAATAGTCCAACTGGCTCATGGCACAGCCCACGGGCCGCACCATCAGCAGATACGCCGCCAGCGCCTCGCCGTCAAAAACACCCCATGTGTGGGCAGTCCCGGCGGCTTCGCTGGTCAGGATCATGCTCAGCGGCTTCCGCTCGCTCTGGGGGAAATCCCTGCACATCTCGTGGAGGTACACGCGGGTCAGTTCGTCAGCGGTCAGCAGCCGCCATGTCAGGGTCACGGGGTTCATAGGATGCGGATTCCTTTCTGGATGACAGCCTTGATGTTGAGCGCTTCGTCGGCCAGAATCACGTTGCCGTACCGTCCGGCGCTCAGGCTGCCATAGTCGTTGTCGATGCCAATGCTCTTGGCGGGGTTTTCGCTGGCGGCGCGGACAGCGCTTTCCAGCGGGACGTTCATTTCCAGCACGGCACGCTTCATGCAGTCGTACAGGCAGGTGGCACTGCCCGCAATGGTGCCGGGGTGCTCGGTCAGGGTGGCGCGGGGGCCGCTGACCGTGACCGCCTGACCGCCCAGGCTGTACTGGCCGTCGGGCAGGCCGCAGGCCATCATGCTGTCGGCGATCAGGATAACATGGTCATCCCCGAAGGTGTTGAAGGTAAACCGCACCATGGCCGGGTGGATGTGGACATTGTCGGTGATGAGCTCCACCTCCGCGCCCCGTTCCAGCGCCGCAATGATGGGGCCGGGCTCCCGGTGGGTGATGCCGGGCATGGCGTTGTACAGGTGGGTCATGTGGGTGGCACCGGCGTCAAAGGCCGCGAGGGCGGTATCGTAGCTGGTGCAGGTGTGGGCGATGGAGATGCGCACTTCCTCGTGGCACTCCTTGATGAAGTCCAGTGCGCCCGGCTCCTCCGGGGCAACATCCACCAGCTTGATCAGGCCGCCCGACCGCTCCTGCAAGCGGCGGAACATCCCCACATCGGCGGGGTGGAGGTACTCCGGGTTCTGGGCGCCCACCTTCTTCGGGCTGATGAAGGGGCCTTCCATGTTGATGCCCACAAGGTCCGCGCCCTTGCCGTTTTTGTGGGCGGCGGCGGCATCCATGACGTTGTTCAGGATCTCTTCCGAGAAGGTCATGGTCGCGGGGCAGATGGCCAGCACGCCTTTGCTGGCCTCGAAGTCAGCAAGGGTCTGGATGGCTTCTTCGCTGCCGTCGCAGAAGTCCTTGCCCATAGCCCCGTGGAAGTGGATATCCACCAGACCCGGCAGGGCATAGGCCCCGGCCGCGTCCACGACCTCCTCGCCCTCTTCGGGCTGGGCGAACGGCACGATGCGGCCATCGCGGATGAAGAGGTTCCCCTCCTCAAAGGTGTGGCGGGGGGTATAGATTTTTGCGTTCTTGATGATCATATGCTCGTTCCTCCAACCTCTCAGTCAAGCCTTCGGCTTGCCAGCTCCCCTAATAGGGGAGCCTCTGGCGTATCCAGCAAGCTTCATCCGACTGCCAAGGCCTCCCCTCAGTAGGGGAGGTGGCATCGCGTAAGCGATGACGGAGAGGTTTATTCCTTAAAGAAGGCTCAGTGCCTCTTCATCGGCGACCAGAATGCAGTCGGGGTGCATCTGGAGGATGGAACCCGGGCACTCCGGGGTGACGGGGCCGGACACAACGGCCTTGACGGCCTTGGCCTTGGCCAGACCGTTGGCCACCACCAGCACCTTGCGGGCCTGCATGATGGTCTTGATGCCCATGGTGTAGGCCTGTTTGGGCACAAGGTTCTCGTTGCCGTCAAAGAAGCGCTTGTTGGCCTCGATGGTGGCGGGGGTCAGGTCAACGCAGTGGGTCTCCAGCTCAAAGGCTTCGCCCGGCTCGTTGAAGCCGATGTGGCCGTTGGGGCCAAGGCCCAGCAGCTGCAGGTCGATGCCGCCGACGCCGTGGATGATCTCGTTGTACTTGGCGCAGGCGTCTGCCGCGTCGGGGTTGGTGCCGTCGGGCAGGTGGATCGCTTCGGGGCGGATGTTCACATGGTCGAACAGATTCTTGTGCATGAAGCTCCAATAGCTTTCCGGGTGCTCCTTGGGCAGACCGCGGTACTCGTCGAGGTTGACGGTGGTGACTTCGGAGAAGTCGATGTCGCCCTTGTTGTACCACTCCACCAGCTGTGCATACGCGCCCACCGGGGTGCCGCCGGTCGCCAGACCCAGCACGCAGTTCGGCTTCATAATGACCTGCGCGGAGATGATGTTGGCAGCCTTGCGGGACATATCCTTATAATCCTTTGCACGAATGATCTTCATAATGGGAACCTCCTGATTTTTTTCATTGACCCTAGTATAACACGCTTTCGGTTTCCAGAAAACGCTTTTGTGTGAACAAAAAAGAGGGCCGCCGGGGATGGGCGTAAACGCCCGCCCTCAGCGGCCCATGGGAACAGATGCGGAATCAACCAGACTTCCGCAGATTGCAATTCAGAAATGCACTTACAGCATCTTCTTCAGCTCGTCGTACACGAACTGGACCTTGGTGCCGATGATGACCTGACAGGTGTTCTTGTCGGGGCGGATGACGCCGGCAGCGCCAGCAGCCTTGACAGCCTTTTCATCGACCTGCGTGTAGTCCTTGATGGTGAAGCGCAGACGGGTAGCGCAGTAGTCCACGCTGGAGACGTTTGCCTTGCCGCCGATGGCCTTCAGCACACCAGAAGCAACTTCGGTGTAGTTGTTGTTGGCCAGCGTCACCTTCTTCTCGGCCTCTTCAGCGTCCTCGTCCTCACGGCCGGGGGTCTTCAGGTCGAACTTGGTGATGGCGAAGTAGAACACAGCGTAGAACACGACGAAAGCAGCGATGCCCAGAGGAATGATCATCCAAGTCTTAGCAGCTGCGGGCAGGGAAGCGGAGAACACGAGGTCGGTGGCACCGGCAGAGAAGCAGAAGCCAGCACGGAAGCCGGAGTAGTAGGTGATGACGGTGAAGATGCCGTACAGAGCAGAGTAGACAATGTACAGCGGGAAGCACAGGAACATGAAGCCGAACTCGAACGGCTCGGTGACGCCGCAGACGAAAGCGCAGATGGCAGCGGACAGGACCAGACCGATGGCAGCCTTCTTGTTCTTAGCGGTGCGGACCATGGCCAGCGCAGCACCGGCGATACCGAACATCATGCAGGGGAAGAAGCCGGACATGTACATGCCGAGGCTCCAGCCCACATCCGCAGAGGTCTCGCCAGCCCAGAAGTGGGACAGGTCGCCCAGACCGATGGTGTCGAACCAGAACACGTTGTTCAGAGCGTGATGCAGGCCGGTGGGGATCAGCAGACGGTTCAGGAAGGCATACAGGCCAACACCGACAACGCCCAGACCCTTGATGCCGTTGCCGATGGCAACCAGAACGCCGAAGACCACGGGCCACACGAACAGCAGGATGGCGGAAACAACGATGGACACGAGGCCGGTGACGATAGCAACGGAGTGCTTGCCGCCGAAGAAGGCCAGCACGTCAGGCAGCTTGGTGTTCTTGAACTTGTTGTAGCAGGTAGCGCCGATGATACCGGACAGAATGCCGGTGAAGGGGTTGGCGATCTTGGAGAAAGCCACGGCGTTGACTTCGGAAGCCATCATGCCGGGGGCGATGACGCTGACCACGCCGGTGGACAGCAGGTTCGTGATCATCAGCCAGGAAACCAGACCGGCCAGACCAGCGGTGCCGTCGCTCTCCTCGGCCAGGCCTACGGCCACGCCGATGGCGAACAGGAGAGCCATGTTGTCGATCAGGGCGGCGCCTGCTTTGATCAGGAAGAAGCCCAGTACGTAAGCGAAGCCTTCAGTAGCGCCGGGAGCGCCCATGACGGCGGGAGCCAGGGCGTAGCCCAGACCCATCAGAATGCCGCAGATGGGAAGCACGGCGACAGGCAGCATCAGAGCCTTGCCGAGCTTCTGCAGAGTTTTCATCATAGAAAAAATCCTCCTTCGATTCTTCTTGCCGCCGGTTTCCCGGCAGCATGCCTATTTTCTTAAGACCGTCGGCCCACAACGGTCTTTATGGCCAAAACTTACTTTGCCAGCTTGATGACGGCGTCCCCCGCCTGGACGGCGTGGCCTACGTCGGTCTCAAACTTCGAAAAATCATCGCTGTTGCAGATGAGCACGGGAGTGATGGGATTCAAGCCCGCCTCCTTCAGCACATCCAGGTCTACCTCGATGAGCAGGTCGCCCTTTTTGACCTTCTGGCCGTTCTGAGCGTGGACGGTAAAGCCCTTGCCCTGGAGGCCTACGGTTTCCAGGCCCACATGGACCAGGACCTCCGCGCCGCAGTCGGCAACCATGGAGACGGCGTGACCGGTTTCGAACATCATGTCCACGGTGCCGTCACAGGGGGCGCAGATCCTTCCCTCGGAGGGGATCACGGCGACGCCGTTGCCCAGCATACCGGAGGAGAAGGTAGGATCGGGGACCTCCGTCACCGGCACAGCCTGGCCGGACACCGGGGCGCAGATCTCATCGTATTTCTGACCGAAGAGCTTGGAAAAAAGACCCATTGGAAAAACCTTCCTTTCTGTGCCGCCGCGTAAGGGCAAAAGAAAACACCGATCCTGCGGTTGCTTGATGGTGCTGGCGTCTTTGGCTTACTCCTGCGCTGTGGGGGGATGTGCGGCGGAATATCAATTTCACCCCTACAGTATCATATCGTTCATAATAAGTCAACAATTATGTAAGTATAAAAATATTTTTTGGAGACTCCTCTAAATTTTTACATAATTTTTGACTATTTTGTCTATTGATTTTTTGCGAATATAAGTTCCGTGTACCTGTATACGTCATAATTTTCATCCTCTCACCTGGGCTTTATCGCGTATGCAGGGGACATTTCCCATTTTTCTTCCGGTATTTTGTCAGCGCCTTTATTAATTTGAAAATAAAATTTATTTTTTTATCGTCAATCGAAAGTTCTGCATCCCTCCCTTGACATAGGTTTTCCGGGTGGTGTAAAATAGAGAAAAAGGAGACAGGCTATGGACGAACGGTTATCCCGGCTGCCTCAGGCAGTCCTTGGGTGGTATGAAGAAAACAAACGGTGCCTTCCCTGGCGGCAGACCCGGGACCCTTACAGGATATGGGTGTCGGAGATCATGCTCCAGCAGACCCGGGTGGAGGCGGTGAAGGGCTACTACAGCCGCTTCCTGGAGGCCCTGCCAACGGTTCAGGCATTGGCCCACTGCGATGACGACACCCTGCACAAGCTCTGGGAGGGCCTGGGCTACTACAGCCGGGTGCGGAACATGAAAAAGTGCGCCCAGGCGGTGTGCGGGGCCTATGGGGGCCGGTTTCCCCCGGATCCCAAGGCCATGCTGGCCCTGCCTGGTATCGGCCCCTATACGGCAGGGGCTGTGTGCTCCATTGCCTTTGACCTGCCCACTCCTGCCGTGGACGGCAACGTACTGCGGCTCGTTTCCCGGCTCCGGGACGATGACCGGCCCATTGACGACCCGAAGGTAAAGCAGGAGGTCACCCAGGCCCTGGGGGAGGTTTACCCCAGGGAGGCCGGGGCCTTCACCCAGGCCCTCATGGAGCTGGGGGCCACATTGTGCGGCCCCAACCGGGAGCCCCAGTGTGAAATGTGTCCATGCCGGGCCCTTTGTCTGGGCTGCCGCCGGGGCACGGCAAAAGACCTGCCTGTGAAAGCCCAGAAAAGGGCCAAACGGGTGGAGGAGAAGACCGTCTATATCCTGCGCTGCGGCGACCGGTACGCCCTGAGAAAGCGGCCAGACAAAGGGCTTCTGGCAGGGCTCTGGGAGTTTCCCAACATCCCCGGCCGCTTTTCACCGGAGGAGGCCCTGAAAGAGCTGGAAGCACTGGGCATCCAGCCGAAGCAGCTGGAAAAGGCCGTCAGCCGCAAGCACATATTCACCCACATCATCTGGGACATGACCGGCATCTACGCCGAGGCAGAGTCGGAAGCCCCGGGCTTCACCTGGCTGACGGCTCCGGAACTGGAGGCCTCTGCTGCCCTGCCCACCGCCTTTCGACTATTCTGGGAGGAGAGATAACCATGTTTGACTACCACATCCACTCCGTCGTCTCCTTCGACGGCCACGACTCCGGCCTGGCCCTGGCTACCGCCGCCAAGGAAAAGGGCCTGGCGGAGATCTGCTTTACGGACCATGTGGACTTCGACCCCCTGGCCGTGAGCCAGACCATGATGTTCGACGTAAACGCCTACAGCCGGGAGTACGATGGCCTGGAGGTCCCGGGGCTGAAAATTCGCCGGGGCATGGAGTTCGGCCTGCTGGAAAAGAACCAGTCCCTGCTTTTGCAGCGGCTGAGCCAGCGGCGCTACGATTTTGTTCTGGGCAGCGTCCACTTTGTCCATGGGCTGGATGTGTACTTCAAGGAATACTGGCAGGGCAGGATCCCCGGAGATGCCCAGCGGGACTTTCTGGAGGAGACACTGAAGCGGGTCCAGGTCCATGAGGACTATGATGTGCTGGCCCACCTGACCTTCCTCATGAAGTCCCCCTTCAATCCTACCCGGTCCCCTCTGGAATACGCCGCCCACCGGGAGGTGCTGGACGAGATCCTCAGGACCCTGGCCAGCAAGGGCAAGGGCCTGGAGATGAACACCAGCGGCGTGGACCGGAGCGTGGGGTATCTTCCCACGGTGGACTTTTTCAAGCGATTCAAGGAGCTGGGGGGCCAGATCGTCACCGTAGGCTCCGATGCCCACCGGTGCGACCGGGTGGGCCAGTATTGCGGGACCGCCGCCAGGATGCTGGCCGACATTTTCGGCTATGTCTGCACCTTCGAAAACCGGCAGCCCATCTTCCACAAAATCGGATAGACGTTCTTGTCAGTATTACACAGTTTGTTTTCGCCTCACAGGTTTTTGCATTCATCAGACATACAGAATTCCCCGGATTCCTTGACAAAGGAGTCCGGGGAACGTATACTATTCTGGTAGATTTTACAATATAAGGGAACGACGTTATGATTATCAAATGGGACATTACCATACCTCAGCTCTCCGGGGACCAGGTGCGAAAGGCCTATGTCTATCTGCCGGAAAGCTATGAGGAGGACCCGGAGAGAAGATACCCCGTTATGTATCTCTTTGACGGACACAATGTGTTTTTTGACGAGGATGCCACCTACGGCACCTCCTGGGGCATGTACGACTACATGGAGGAAAGCGGCAAGCAGCTGATCCTTGTGGGCATCGAGTGCAACCGGGAGGGGGACGGCCGCCTGCGGGAGTACGCCCCGGTGACCTTTGAGGATTCCGAGCTTGGCCGGATCGAGGGCGAGGGCAAGCGCTATATGCACTGGCTCATCAAGGAGCTGAAGCCCTATATCGATGGCAATTTCCGGACCCTGCCGGACCGGGAGAACACTCTGATCTGCGGCTCCAGCATGGGCGGCCTCATGGCCCTCTATGCCGCCACCACCTTCAATCACGTCTTCCAGCGGGCCGCCTGTCTGAGCCCCAGCCTGTGGGTAGCTCCCGGAAAAATGCTGGAGCTCATCGCCCGGGCCCATATCCGGCGGGACACCTGCATCTATCTGGACTACGGCGCCAGGGAGATGTCCAACCACGCCGCCAACGCCGAGGCCCTGTTCTCTACCAGCCATCTGCTGATGACCAAGGGGGTAAACCTGACCTTCCGCATCGTCCCCGGCGGCACCCACTGCGAGGCCTCCTGGGCCAGGCAGGTGCCCATCTTTATGGAGTGCCTGGGGGTGTAACCCCCAAACCGCGTAGGGGGCGATGCCCACATCGCCCCGCGGTCCCGATGAGAAAGTTTTTACAAAAGAGGTTCGATCCCAATGGAAATCCGTTATTTTAACCACTATTCTTCCAACCTGAACCGGAATATGGAGTTCAAGGTCTATGGCTCCACCGGCAAGCCCGTGATCTTCTTCCCCTGCCAGGGAGGCCGGTTCTTCGACTTTGAGGGCAACAATATGCCCGCCACCTGGTCCCCCTGGATCGACTCCGGGAAGTGCACCGTCTACTGTGCCGACTCCATCGACAACGAGGCCTGGGCGGCCATTGGGGCCGACAACCGGTGGCGCATTGAAAACCATGAAAAATGGTACCACTACATTGTGGATGAGCTGGTGCCCTATATCAAGCATCTCAGCGGCCTGGCCAATGGGTACGATCAGGGGATCATGACCTTCGGCTGCTCCATGGGAGCCATGCACGCCGCCAACCTGTACTATCGCCGCCCGGACATTTTCGACGGCTGCTTCGCCATCTCCGGCCTTTACGACAATAAGGAATTCTTCGGGGACTACTGCGACGACCTGGTATACAACAACTGCCCGGTGCTGTACCTGAACAATATGCCGGCGGACCATCCCTATATGGCCCTCTACAACAGCCAGAAGTCCCTGATCGTGGTAGGCCAGGGAGCCTGGGAGGACGTGCTGCTGGAGTCCACCCGCCGCCTGGACGAGGTCTGCTGCCGCAAGGGCATCCACACCCGGTTCGAGTACTGGGGCAAGGACGTCAACCACGACTGGCCCTGGTGGCATAAAATGGTGCAGACCTATCTGCCCTGGCTGCTGGGATAAAGAATACCCTCTCCTGGGAGAGGGTGGCAGGGCGAAGCCCTGACGGGTGTGGGGCGGTACCGCCCCTCTTCCGCCGCTGCGGCGGCACCTTCCCCCAGGGGAAGGTTAGGAGAATTTTATAGAAAGAGAGATCATTCATGAAAAACTTCATCTTTATCTCCCCGAATTTTCCGATGACCTATTGGAAATTCTGCGCGGAGCTGAAAAAGAACGGCATGCGGGTCCTGGGCATTGGCGACAGCCCCTATGAAAACCTGCTGCAGGAGCTGCGGGAGAGCCTGGACGAATACTACAAGGTTTCCAGCCTGGAGAACTACGACGAGGTCTTCAAGGCCGTGGCCTTCTTCTCCTTCAAGTACGGCAAGATCGACTGGCTGGAATCCAACAATGAATACTGGCTGATGCAGGACGCAAGGCTTCGCACGGAGTTCAACATCACCACCGGCCCCAAGCTTGCGGATATGCGCAAGATCAAGTATAAGTCCGCCATGAAGGAGTACTACGCCAAGGCCGGTATCCCCACTGCCCGGTACCACATGGTAGAGGGCCTGGAGGACTGCCTGGATTTCGCCCACACCGTGGGCTATCCCGTGGTGGTCAAGCCCGACAACGGCGTGGGGGCCAACCACACCTATAAGCTGAAAAGCGACGAGGAGCTGGAATTCTTCCTGGACACCAAGAGCGACGAGGTGTACATCATGGAGGAGTACGTCAACGGCTATGTCCAGACCTACGATGCCATTGTGGACTCCCAGGGCAAGCCCCTCTTTGAGTCCGGCAACATTTCCCCCATGTCCATTATGGACATCGTCAACGACAATTCGGATTCCGTCTATTACCTGGTGAAGGACCTGCCGGATAAGATCCGGGAGTACGGCCTGAAAACCGTCAGGTCCTTCGGGGTGAAGAGCCGGTTCATCCATCTGGAATTCTTCGTCCTGACCCAGGACCAGGAGGGCCTGGGCAAGGCCGGGGATGTGCTGGGGCTGGAGGTCAATATGCGCCCCGCCGGCGGCTACACCCCGGATATGTACAACTACAGCCAGGAGACCGATGTCTATAAGATCTGGGCGGACATGGTCTGCTTCAATAAAAACACCAAGCCCACCGGGGCCCACCACTTCTGCGCCTTCTATGGCCGCCGGGACGGCACCCACTACAAGCTGGACGACTACGAGATCATGATGAAGTACCGGGACCACATGGTCATGAACGGACGGATCCCCGATGCCCTCTCCGGCGCCATGGCCAACCAGATGTATGTGGCGACCTTCGACACCCAGGAAGAGCTGGACCAGTTCTATTCCGATATGGAAGAAAAATTCTGAATCCCCCACCTTCCCCTGGAGGAAGGTGCCGCCGCAGGGGCGGATGAGGGGCGGTACCGCCCCTCACCCGTCAGGGCTTCGCCCTGCCACCCTCTCGTAAGGAGAGGGTATTATCGCAAAGGAGGTTGTGCCTTGTCTCAACGTTTACTGAACATTCTGATTGAATCCTTCCCCAAGATCCTTCTTCCCGGCCTGACCATGACCATTCCCCTGACGGTGATCTCCTTCTCCCTGGCCCTGGTCATCGCCGTCGTTGCCGCCATGGTCCAGTTTGCCAATGTGAAGGTCTTCAAGCAGATCGCCCGGTTTTATATCTGGGTGGTCCGGGGAACGCCCTTGCTTGTCCAGCTGTATGTGATTTTTTACGGGCTGCCGAATCTGGGCATTATGCTGGAGCCCTTTCCCTCGGCGGTGCTGGTCTTCTCCATCAACGAGGGAGCCTATTGCGCCGAGACCATCCGGGCGGCTCTGGAATCCGTGCCCAAGGGGCAGCTGGAGGCGGGGTACTGCGTGGGTATGAGCTATATGCAGATCATGGGCCGCATTGTCCTGCCCCAGGCTCTGCGCACCGCCTTTCCCTCCCTTTCCAACAATCTGATCTCCATGGTGAAGGACACCTCTCTGGCCGCCAACATCACCGTTATGGAGATGTTCATGGTCACCCAGCGGATCGCCTCCCGGTACTATGAGCATCTGGCCTTGTATATAGAGGTTGCCCTGATCTACCTGCTGTTCTGCACCGTGCTGACGAAATTGCAGGCCATTGGGGAAAAGAAACTGAATTCTTACGGAGCGATGTAACCTATGGCAATGCTGGAAATCAAGAATCTGCACAAGTCCTTTGGCTCCCTGGAGGTGCTGAAGGGCGTGAGCCTGGAGGTGGAGAAGGGAGACGTGGTGGCCATCCTGGGCCCCAGCGGCTCCGGCAAGACCACCTTCCTGCGCTGCGTCAACTTCCTGGAAACGGCGGATCAGGGGGAGATGATCTTTGACGGAGAGCCCTTTCCCCTTCACGGCGCTTCCAAAAAGGACATTGGCCGGTTTCGGATGAAGACCGCCTTTGTCTTCCAGAATTACAATCTGTTCCGGAACAAAACCGCCATCCAGAACGTGACCGAGGGGCTCATTGTGGCCAGAAAAATGCCCAAGGCTGAGGCCCTGGACGTGGGAATGCGGATGCTGGAGAAAGTCGGCCTTGCCGACCGGGCGGACAGCTACCCCAGCCAGCTCTCCGGCGGCCAGCAGCAGCGTGTGGCCATTGCCCGGGGCCTGGCCACCCAGCCGGAGATCATCCTCTTCGATGAGCCCACCTCCGCCCTGGACCCGGAGCTTACCGGGGAGGTGCTGGCCGTTATGCGCGGCCTGGCCCAGGAGGGCATGACCATGCTGGTGGTGACCCACGAAATGAACTTCGCCCGGAATGTGTCCTCCAAGGTGGTATTCATGGAGGGCGGCGTGGTGGTGGAGGAGTCCCGGGACCCCAAAGCCTTTTTCCAAAATCCATCCCAGGAGCGGTCCAAGGCCTTCCTGAGAACCATACTTGGTGAAACCGAACAGGAGGAAATCCAATGAAAAAGTATATGTCTGTTATCCTGGCCCTGGCCCTGTGCCTGGGTGTCTTTGCCGGCTGCGGCAAGAAGGAAGAGGCCGCCGCCGACCGGCTGGCCCAGATCCAGAGCAAGGGCGAGCTGGTCATTGCCCTGGAGGGCAACTGGGCCCCCTGGTCCTTCCACGACGATTCCGATGCCCTGGTGGGCTACGATGTAGAGGTGGGCAAGGCCATTGCCGAAAAGCTGGGGGTGAAGGCCACCTTCGTGGAAGGAGAATGGGATGGTCTTCTGGCCGGTGTGGAGGCCGGACGGTATGACATGGTCATCAACGGCGTGGACATCACCGACAGCCGAAAGGAGACCTATGATTTCAGCGCCCCCTACGCCTACATCCGCACCGCGCTGGTGGTGAAATCCGACAACGACACCATCACTTCCTTTGAGGACCTGAAGGGGAAGACCACCGCCAACTCCATCGGCAGCACCTACATGGAGCTGGCGGAGCAGTACGGCGCCACCTGCTCCGGCGTGGACACCCTGGACGAAACCATCCAGATGGTCCTTCAGGGCCGGGCGGATGCCACACTGAACGCCGACGTTTCCTTCTACGACTACCTGAACCAGCACCCGGATGCCGCCATCAAGATCGTGGCCGAGGCCGACGATGCCAACGAGGTGGCCATCCCCATGCAGAAGGGGGATGCCTCCGCTGCCCTCCGTCAGGCCGTGGACAAGGCCATCGAGGAGCTGCGCAGTGAGGGGACCCTCAGCGAACTCTCCAACAAGTATTTCGGCGCGGATATCAGCAGCAAGTAACACCCCCCGCCCTCTCCTGCTTGGAGAGGGTGGCCCCGCAGGGCCGGGTGTGGAGGGGACACC
>URGL01000060.1 GCA_900547405.1 uncultured Eubacteriales bacterium | reverse complement strand
CAAGCTGGCTGCCGAGCATGAGCTGGGCATCTACGAGAAGACCGTTGCCAACAACCCCGACATCTCCGACGAAGACAAGGCTTATATCCTGGAGCAGCTGAAGGCCAACTTCACCGGCGAGTGCAGCGAGGTCGGTATGTACCTGTGCATGGCCCGTGTGGCTCATCGCGAGGGCTATCCCGAGATCGGCCTGTACTGGGAGAAGGCCGCCTACGAAGAGGCTGAGCACGCCGCTAAGTTCGCCGAAATGCTGGGCACCACTCTGGAGCCCAACATGACCGCCTCCACCAAGAAGAACCTGGCTTGGCGTGTGGACTGCGAGTTCGGTGCGACTCAGGGCAAGTTTGACCTGGCCGCCTGCGCCAAGAAGAACGGCCTGGATGCCATCCACGACACCGTCCACGAAATGGCCAAGGACGAGGCCCGTCACGGCCGCGCTCTGAAGGGCCTGCTGGAGCGGTACTTCAAGTAATCAGGAGGCTTCCTTATGAAATACGAGTGCCCCTGCGGCTATGTCTATGACCCCGCCCTGGGCGATCCCGAAAACGGTGTAGCCCCCGGCACAGCCTGGGAGGACGTCCCCGAAGATTGGGTCTGCCCCACCTGCGGCCTTGGCAAGGATGCCTTTTATCCTGCGGAGTAAATCAATCAAAAAGAGGAGAGGGAGAGATCCTTCTCCTCTTTTTGCAGCGCGCCCGGCAGCGGGAAGGCTTAGCCAAAATGAATTGGGCTGTTTACTTCTCAATGCTTTTCGGGTCAAGCAGAAAATCGTAGATGTTCAGTGTCAGGATTCCATATTCATCATAATAGGGAGGCACAACATCCTTGGTGATGATGATTTTTTTGAAAGAATCATCGATTTTGCGAAAAGGCCGGATTTCCTGCGCTCGCTTGGCTTCATCCGGGAGAGAATAGGCTGACTGAATGTAATAGCGGGAGGAGCCGAGGTTGCACACGAAGTCTACTTCCAGCTGCTTTCGGGTGGCTTTCCCTTCGGCGTCTTTTTCCGCAATCGGTACAACACCGACATCCACATGGTAGCCCCGCATACGCAGTTCGTTGTAAATCACATTCTCCATGGAGTGGGTCTGCTCAAACTGGCGGAAGTTGATACGGGCATTGCGAAGGCCCAGGTCAGAAAAATAGTATTTCTTAGGAGTTTCAATATATGCTTTCCCGCGAATGTCATAACGCTGTGCAGACTCGATCAGAAAGGAATCCTCAAAAAAGGTGAGGTATTTCTGTATCGTTGTCGAAGTGATTCTTGACTTTTTTGCGGTTTTGAAGGTGTTCTTCAGTTTCTCAGGATTTGTCAGGGAACCGATGGCAGAAGAAAGAATATTCAGTAAATCCTCCAATTCTCCGACATTCCGCACACGGTTGCGCCGACAGATGTCCCGGATATAGATCTCACTGAACAGGTTTTCCAGAGCGGCGGCCTTATCGTTGGCATCGTCCCGAAGAACTACCAGCGGAATCCCGCCGTAAAGCATATATTCCGAAAGCCCCGTGTACTTATCTCCCCGGTAAACAGACATGAATTCCGAAAAACTCAGCGGATACATATGAATTTCGTCTCCACGGCCAGCAAATTCTGTGGCAATGTCCTTAGAAAGGAGTTTTGCGTTGCTCCCGGTGACAAAAATATCCATATTTTCTTTGCGCAAATATCCATTCAGTACCGCCTCAAAGCAATCCAGCATCTGTATCTCATCCAGCAGCAGATAGTACATTCCGTCATCCGCTACTTTGGTGCGGATATAGGCGGTAAATTTCTCCGGGTCAGCACCTCGCTTTTCCTTGCTCATTTGAATCAGACTTTCGCCAATCAAGTGAAGATCATCTGCCGAATCAAAGGCAAAGCGGATGATATGGTCTGTATCCACGCCGGATTCCAGCAGGTGATGGTAAAATAGATTGTTCAGAAGAAAGGATTTGCCGCACCTTCGGATACCGGTGACGACCTTAATGAGACCGTTGTTTTTTCGCTTGATCAGTTTTTCCAAATAGTAATCTCTGCGAATCTCCATATAGGCTCTCCTTTACAATAGATTTTTGCAACCTGATACAATTTTCTACTCTATTATAGCAGGCAGCCGTTGTGAAATCAATCGGATTTGACTCATTGAAGAAAAGATTTTTGCATCTTTTCACACTTTTCTATTCTGAACAGCTTGCGTAGAAATTCGCGGATCATCCAAAATGGAATGACCGGTTACGGTCTTTGAGCTGAAAGGGTACAGACACCCCCAACCCACAAACGAGGGAAGCTCCTGATTCCAAGAGCTTCCCTTACGAGTCTTTATACTTATGCTATCCAACCGCCGGGTACCGAACGGTATGCCCGGTGGTGTGAGGGCTCAGCTAAGAAACGAGCCTCCTACTCGATTTCCTGATAGGTAAAATCGCCGAAGGCGGTGCGGCCCATTGCCAGGGAGCCGCAGCCGAACATGCCGTGGTCAAAGGCACCGTCCCGGGCCTCCAGGATGGGCTGACCGTCTACGCTGAGGGTCAGCTTGTCTCCCAGGACCCGCAGCTCCAGGGTATATTCCCGGTCCGGCTGCCAATCGAAGGGGGCCTCCGCCAGGGTGGTAAAGCCGAAGTCGTTTTTCAGGATCACCGCCTGGCCCTCATTGCCGAAGCCTGCGGCATAGCCCCGCTGGGCACCCTGAGCCCGGGCGATGAGCAGGTGAGACTGGCCGTTCTCCGGGGTGACGGTGGTGGAAAAAACGTAGTCCTTTGCGTAATAATTGCCGGTGTAGGCGAAGGCATCGTTCATGCGCATGAGATTCAGCTTGCCGTCCTCCAGGCTCCAGGCTCCGTGATCTGTGGAGAAGGGCGTAATGGAGGCGAAGCTCTTTCTCTGCTTGGCCATGGCGATGGAATAGGCGCTCTTGCCGGTAATGGAGAATTCATCCAGGTAAACCATACCCAAGGTTTTCATGGAAGCGGGAGAATAGGATTCCAGCACAATGCCCACTTCGTCTACCATATCTCCCTGGGTATCGGGGATGGTGAAGGTGATGTCCACCCACTGGCCCTGGATGAGCTTTACGTAGCCCTGCAGGTGCTCCTTCCCGTCGCTGCAGGTCCGGACATAGGGAGCGGCTCCCGGGGTTTCGTTGCCGTTCCACTGGTCCAGGTACAGCTTCATAGAGACGGTCTGTCCCGGATAGGCAGTGGCGCTGAATACCGGGCTGTAGCGCTCGTCGGAGAAATCCTGGCGGGTGTAGAAGGGCTTATAGTAGACCTTGCAGCTCTCCCCACGGCTCATCCGGTCCATGAGGATCTCCAGGGAGCCGGTGCCGGCGTAGGCGTGCTTGGTGCTGTGCCGGGCCCGGCAGCGGAAAGAATCCGACAGGCGGATATTGTGGGTGCTGCCCGGAAGCTCAAAATCGAAGTAGACTTCTCCCGGGCGGTAGGCCTTTTTCAGATTCTGGGGAGCCTCTTCCCCGGCAATGCGGTAGCCCAAAAGGGCCGTCTCCCGGCAGAAGGAGGGAATATCCAGAATATTCAGGTAGCCGGAAATGCCGGAGCAGACAATGGCGTCGTTGATGGGGTCCAGATATTTCCGGGGAATACCGGCGATGCCCGTGGCAACACCCAGAATGGTGCCCACGTTTCCGGCATTGCAGTCCGTATCCCAGCCCGCCATGGTGGCGATCTCCACGGTGCGGTCGAATTTGCCTTCACCGTAGAGCAGGGCCATCATGCACACACCGGCGTTGGGGATGATGTGGCAGACTCCGGGGTATTTGTCGTAGCCCCAGTCCCGGAACAGCAGCTCCATGCAGTCCCTCCAGTTTTCCGGGTGGGCCTTGTGGAAGGCCCGGACGGCCTCCATGACGCTGCGGTAGGTGCAGATCTCCGGCAGCTCCCGAAGCCCTGCGTCTACGATCTCGTCAATATTGTCGGTCTCAAAGGCCTTGGCAATGGCGGCGCACATGAACCGGGCACCGTAGACACCGTTGCCGTCGTGGGATACGCTGGCGGCAGCCTGGCCGTAGTCCGCTGCCCGGTTGGGTGCGCCGGGATTCACCAGGCCCCAGGTATCGATGAAGATCTGGCCGCCGATCTGCTCTGCCATGGTCTTGCCGTTCTGGCGGATGGAGCCGGATTGAGGGGCGGGAACGCCGTTTTTCAGGTTCAGATAGGCGGTGTGCTCCGTGCTGATGCCGTAGCCGCCCCACCAGAACATACCCACGCCCTCCCGGGCGTAGTTCAGCCAGGCCCGGGCCACGTCCTGAGGCTCCAGAGGACGGTCTACCGCGTCATCCAGCAGGGCCCGGAGGAAGAAAACGGGACCGTTGGCGTCATCGTCGGCGGCGAAATTTTTGAATTCCTTTACGTAGTCGTGGATGTCCCCGTAGGTATCCAGGATCCGCTGGTAGGTCCAGATAGTGGGCTCCACAGGCGCACCCAGGCGAATGCCCACGTTCATTCCCAGAAAACCGGAATACACCTTCTGCAAATAATCCTTGACCATACTATACTCCTTTTCGGCAAGATCGATTGTTTCTGTGTTTCGGTCACTGTATTTACGTAACCGGTTACTCTCATTATACAGGCTTTCCGCCGAATTGCAAGGGGCACAGAGAAATTTTTTTCGTTTCCCTATTGCGCTTTGATTCCCTCTTTGCTAATATAAAAAAGAAGACAAAGGAGGCCCCTGAGATGGAAAACAGAAAGTACAGCATTGCGGAAGTTGCCGAGATCTGTCACGTCTCCAAGGCAACCGTATCCAGAGTGATCAACAACAGTCCCAACGGAGTCAGTGAGAAGACCCGACAGCAGGTTTTAAAAACCATTGAGAAGCTGAACTACCGGCCCAACGCTCTGGCCCGGAGTGTGGCTACCGCCCGGTCCGGCATGATCGGCCTCATTGTGCCGGATGTGTCCAACTTTTTCTATCCCAAGGTCATCCGGGGGGTCATGGACTACATGGATTCCAAGGGCTACTCCGTCATCGTGAGCAATTCCGACTACGACCCCGCCAAGGAGGCCAAGCAGCTTCTGAACCTGGTGGACAAGCGGGTAGACGGCATTATTCTGTGCTCCGGCACCTCCAACAAAAAATTTCTGACGGAGTTCCGGAAGTACCGCATCCCCATCGGCCTGCTGGGCCGGTCCTTTGACATGGCCCTCAGCGACGTAAGCATCACCGGCGACAACGTAAAGGGAGCGGAAAAGTCTGTGGAGTACCTGGTCCGGGGCGGACACAGGAAAATCGCCTACGCGGAAGGCAATTTTCAGGTTTCCGGCGGGATCCAGCGGATGAAGGGCTACCGGCAGGCCCATCTGGCCGCCGGGATCCCCGTCGATGAAAGACTGCTGCTGGACGGAGACTATACCATCGAATTCGGCCGCAGTGTGGCGGACCGGCTGCTGGACGGGAAGATCCCCTTCGACGCCATTATGACCGGCAGCGACCTGGTGGCCATCGGCGTGGTCTCCCGGCTCCGGGAGCGGGGCATTCGGGTGCCGGAGGACATTGAGGTCATCGGCTATGACGACATCGAGCTGGCCAGCGTATTCGACCCTCAGCTTTCCACCATTTCCAAGCCCCACTACGACATGGCCCGGTATGTGGCCACCCATTTGCTGAAGATCATTGAGGGAGAAAAGGCCATCCTTCCCCATACGGTGATCGAACCGCATCTGGTCCTGCGCAACACCACCCGCCCCAGAACCTGGGACGCGGAGTATAAGTAAGCCCCTCGCCCTCTCCAAGCAGGAGAGGGCTTTTTTTGCGTCCCATTTGCGCAACCGATTTCTTTTTATCCTGGTGATACCTTCTAAACCTATGTGCAGTTTCACCAAATAATGACGGTAATTTTAAGGCAATATTACAGCTTGAAAAGAGAAATGCCCTGGAATATAATGGATTCAGGTTGAGAAACCGGTTACGAAACAGGAGGAGATATGATGAACCATCGCGCAAAGCCCTCCGGGCGCCTGGGCCACACCCTGCATCGAATGTGGCAGGACAAGCTGCTGTATGCCATGCTGCTGCCCGCTCTCATTTACTTTGGCATCTTTCGGGTCTGGCCCATTTTGAACATGCGCCTGGCCTTTTTCGACTATAAAGCCAGAGGACCCTGGGTTTTCGCCGGCCTGAAATATTTCCAGACCATTTTCCAGAGCTCCGCTTTCAACCAGATCCTGCAAAATACCCTGATCATCAGCTTCATGAAGTATGTGCTGCTGTTTCCCGCCTTTGTAATCTTTGCGCTGCTTCTCAATGAGCTCCGGGCGAACTCCTTCCGCAAGTATGTGCAGGTGGTGTCCTATCTGCCCCACTTCCTGTCCTGGGTGGTCATCGCCGGTATCTGGAAGTCCTTCCTGGCCCCCAATGCCGACGGCGCGCTGAATCTGATCCGGTCCTGGTTTGGCCTGGCCCCTGTGGACCTGCTGACCAGCAAAGGAGCCATCCGCTGGGTGCTCTTCTTTTGCGAGGGCTGGCGAAGCATCGGCTGGGACTCCATCATCTATTTCACCGCCATTATGGGCATCAACCCGGACCTCTACGAAGCCGCCGCCCTGGATGGGGCCAACCGGTGGAACATTGTGGTGCATATCATTCTGCCGGCCCTGCTGGTGCCCATGACCACCATGTTCATCCTGAATCTGGGCTTCTTCATGTCCGCCGGCTTCGATCAGGTATACAACTTCTCCAACAGCGCCGTTCTCAGCGTCATCGACATTCTGGATACCTACATCAACCGGGTGGGCATCGAAAGCGCCCAGTACTCTGTAGCCACCGCCGTATCCCTGGTCAAGGGTGTGGTTGGCTGCATATTGGTGCTCATCACCCACGTCACATCCAAGAAGCTCACCGGAGAGGGAGTGTGGTAACATGAATTCCAAGAAAACAAAACGGCTGGGGCTGTTCCAGTTCGTCCTGATGGCGATCCTGTTTCTGCTGACCCTGACCATGGTGGTGCCTCTGCTGCACATTCTGGCAAGGTCCCTGTCGGATCCCCTCCGATCCGGCGGCATGAACGGCCTGGATATCCTACCGAAGGGCCTGACCTTCATCAACTACCAGGTGCTGTTCAGCAATAAGAATGTGCTGCCCTCTATTTTCAATTCGCTCTTCATCACCCTGGTGGGTACGGTGCTGAACATTCTGCTGACCATCCTGGCGGCCTACGCCCTGACCCGGCCCCAACTGGTTGGCAAGCGGGTACTCATGGTATTCTTCATCATCATGATGCTCTTCGATCCGGGCATTGTGCCGGAATACATGGTGGTGAAGGCCCTGAAGCTCACGGGCTCCCAGTGGTCCATCATCCTGTGTCAGGCCATGAACGTGTATTATCTCATCGTCATGATGCGCTACTTCGAGGCGGTGCCCCCTTCTCTCTATGAGGCCGCCCGGATCGATGGGGCCAACCATTTCAGCATTCTCTTCAAGATCGTCTGCCCCCTGGCCAAGGCCGGTGTGGCGACCCTTACCATGTTCTACGGTGTGGCCCGGTGGAATGAATACTACCGGTCCGGTATCTACATCTCCTCCATCAGCAAGGTCCCCCTCCAGGTCATCCTGCGCAAATTCGTTGTGGACGGAGACGTGACGACCCTCATCGGCACCCAGAACCTGTTTGATTACAACGCTCTGGCCAAGCTGGACTATACGGCCCTGCAGTATGCCACCATTATTGTGGCCATCATTCCCATTTTGTTGGTTTATCCGTTGGTTTTGAAGTTCTACACCAAGAACGTCATGGCTGGCGGCGTGAAGGAATAACCAAAAATTTTAAACAAACGGAGGAACAAAGGAACTATGAAAAAGCACATCTCTTTGCTGTTGGTCCTGGCCATGCTGATCTGCGTATTGGCCGGATGCGGCTCCGGCTCGGCCCCCGCTGAGACCACCGCTGCTGCTACCCAGGCAGCTGCCGCCACTGCCGCCGCTGAGCAGGCCACCGATTCCGAGGGCTGGCCCGCCATTGGCACCCCCGACGCGCCTGTTACCGTAAAGGTCGTCTGCAAGGACGTTTTCCCCGATGAGGAGGACGTTGTCTCTCTGGTGGCCGCCATCAACGAAAAAATGGCTGCCCACGGTCAGTATGTCAACGTAGAGTTTGTAGATCCCCCCTCCAGCAGCTACAAGACCGCCATGCCCCTGGCCGTCATGAACGGCGAGGTGGACGCGGACCTCATCTACTTCCAGGGTGGCGACGAGGCCGTTTCCGCTCAGGGCCTGCTGGAAGACCTGACCCCCTACATCGAGAGCTCCACCTATGTCAAAGAACTGATGAACGAGACCAATGTGGAGAAGATGAAGAACTACCCCTACCTGCTGTGGCTGGCGCCTCCCCGTGTCTCCACCCCCGGCATCCGGACGGACCTGGCCAAGCAGTGCGACAGCTACGAAGCCCTCATTGCCGACCCCACTGTTGACAACTACTACACCTTTATGAAGGAGCTCCAGGACAAGGGCCTGTGCAAGAACGCCCTGACTGCCGATGGCAGCCTGGCCCGTCTGGACAGCATCTTCAATCACGCTTTCGGCGTTACCGGCACCTGCCTCCAGGAGAACGGCAAGTGGATCTTCAGCAAGGCCAGCCAGGCAGAGAAGGCAAAGCTGGAGTTCTATGCCAAGCTGTATGCCGAGGGCCTGCTGGATCCCGACTTCCTGACCAACACCTGGGATGTCATGGAGCAGCGCTGGTATGACGGCGATGCCGCCATTGTTGCCGGTACTGCCGGCGGCACCGTCCAGGTTTACGACACCAAGATGCGGGCCGTCCACGGTGAGGATGCCGCTCTGACCATCCTGCCTCCCGCCAAGGGCGTGTCCCAGGCCTATACCTCCATCGATGTGACCAAGGAGTCCCGTGGCTACGGCATCAATGCGGACAGCCAGAATAAGGACGCTGCCTGGGCCGTGATGGAGTTCATGGCCAGCCCTGAGGGCCGGATCCTGGATAAGGTTGGCATCGAGGGCAAGCAGTACAACATTGAGGATGGCAAGATCGTCTTTACCGACAAGTTCTCCGGCTGGTGGGCCCGGTTCTGGGATACCACCGACAAGCTGGATCCTGAGACGCCTCTGGCCGAGCCCGTGCTGACGCCCGCTGCCAGCGAGTCCCTGGAGATGGTCGGCAAGTACTCCGCCATGGACCACAGCCTGCTGATCCCCGAAGAGCTGGCTCCCCAGTGGGATGCTATGACGAACCTGTACAACGAGTATGCGGCCGACATCATCCGTGGCGTGAAGTCCATTGATTCCTTCGATGCCTTTGTGGAGGAATGGAACAACGCCGGCGGCAACGACTTCGACGCTCTGCTGCAGACCACCTTCCAGTAAATTTACCGCAGGGAAAGGATAAACATGATTACCAGAGAAGCTTTTATTCAGGACCGGGAAAAGGTCTTTGACAAGGTCTACGGTGCCCTCAGCGGCCTTGCCATTGGCGACTCCTTTGGCGATGCCTCCCGGAAGGCCGAGAACCGGGCCGCTTACCAGGTCACCACGGATTTCAACAAGGGTGCCTCCTGGAGCACCGATGATACGGAGTTTGCCCTGCTCACCGCCAAGACCCTGATCCGCTGCCGGGGCAAGCTGACCACCGAGGAGTGCGTCAAGTCCTGGATGGAGGATGTGTGCGTACAGGACGAGTACAAGCGGGGCGGTGCCAGTGAGATCGAGGCGGCCAACAATCTGCGCAAGGGGCTGCTGCCCCCCCTGACCGGCAAATTCAACGTATTCCACATGAGCGACGGCTCCTCCATGCGCATTGGCCCCGTAGGCATTGTCTGCGCCGGTGACCCGGAGCGGGCTATGGAGCTGGCCCGGATCGAATCCGAGGTCAGCCACTACCGGGACGGTGTCTGGGGTGCCCAGGCTGTGGCCGCCGCCGTAGCTGTAGCCATGGTGGACGGCTCCTTTGAGGAGATCATGGATGCCGCCTGGGCCGCCATCCCCGAGGACAGCTGGCTCTACCACAATCTGAAGGGCGCCTTCGAGATCCTGGACCGGAAGGGCAGCCTCCTGGAGGCCTGGATGGAAATTCACGACTACCTGTGGACCACCCAGTGGGCCACCACCGCCGAAGCCATCCCCTCTGCCTTTGTGTGCCTGAAGGCCTGCCATGACGATTTCCGCAAGGGCGTGACCCTGGCCGGTAACTTCGGACGGGACGCGGACACCATCGGCGCGGTAGCCGGTGTGATCCTGGGTGCCAGATATGGCGCCTCCCGGATGCCCGCCGCCTGGATCGAGAAGACCCGCTATCCCAGCGGCACCTGCCTGAATTTCACCAAGGGCATCGACATCCGGGATTATGCGGAGAAGATCACGGACATCATTCTGGAAGGGTAATATTCCGTTTTTGCCCCTCTCCGGCAGGAGAGGGGCTTTTCTATACGAGGTGACAACATGATACTGAAAAAATACGCCACAGCGGGAACCCTGGAATCCAGCGACTGCCTGATTTCCGCCGCACCCAATCCGGACGGCGGCATTACCATTGATCTGAAAAGCGATGTGCTGGCCCAGTTCGGGGATGCCATCGAGGCCACCGTTCTGGAGGTTCTGGGGGAACTGGAGGTCAAAGACGCGGAAATCACGGTGCTGGACCATGGAGCCCTGGACTGCGCCATCCGGGCCCGGACCATGTGCGCCCTGTGCCGCAGCGCCGAAGTGAAATACGACTGGGGAAGGGAGGACCATCGCCATGGGTGACAGCCTGAAGAGGACCTCTCTCTATGTGGGAGGCTCCAGTCCCGGAAAAATGCTGGAGGCCCGGTTTTACCACGAGGACTGTGTGGTCTACGACCTGGAGGACTCCGTAGCGGCAGACTCCAAGGACGCGGCCCGGTTCCTGGTTTATGAGGCGGTGCGCTATCACCGGCCCCCTGATAAATATGTATTGATCCGGGTCAACGGCATCTATTCTGCCGAGCTTCCGGAGGACCTGGAAATGGCCGTCCGGGCCCGGCCGGATGCCCTGCGGATCCCCAAGGTGGAGCATCCGGAGGAGATCGTGAACATCGACCGGGAGATCACCCGCATAGAGCGCCAGGCGGGGATCCCTGTTGGGCAGACAGAGCTCTGGTGCAACATTGAGTCCGCCCTGGGAGCCGTTCACGCGCGAGAAATCGCCCTTTCCAGCCCCCGGGTGGTGGCCCTGGCCCTGGGGGCCGAGGACTACTGCGCCAGCATGGGGGCCAAGCGGAGCAAGGACGGATTCGAGATCTTCTATGCCCGGATGCAGGTGCTGGAGGCCTGCCGCCTGGCGGGCATTTCCGCCCAGGATGCGGTATTCAGCGACTTCCGGGATACGGAGGGGCTGGAGGAGGACCTGAAAACCACCCGGGGCCTGGGCTTTGACGGAAAGACCGTCATCCATCCCAGCCAGATCGACATTGTGAACCGGGCCTTTACGCCCTCGGACAAGGAGATCCGCAACGCCCTGAAAATTGTGGCCGCCTTGGAGCAGGGGGCCAAACAGCACACCGGCGTGGTGGTGGTAGACGGCAGCATGGTGGACAAGCCTGTAGAGATCCGGGCCAGGACCGTGCTGGACCAGGCTCGCGCCGCCGGACTGCTGGGAAAGGAGCGCCTATGAAAAACGCTGTGGGAAGAGATCTGCCGGAACGTGTGGGCAGCTATGAAATACATCCTTACGAAGGCCTGGGCCGGGAGCAGGCCTATTCCGGGACTGTCCGGACCTGCCGGAAGGTCCAGCGGGAGAACAGCCGGGAGCCGAAGCTTCAAAAGGATCTGGTTTCCGCCATCCGTGCCGCGGGGCTCAGGGACGGCATGACCATCTCCTTCCACCACTGCTTCCGGGAGGGGGACTGCACCGTGGGCCTGGTGCTGAAGGCCATCCAGAGCCTGGGCATCAAGGGCCTCCGCTTTGCCCCCAGCGCCGTGGTGAACATTCAGAACTGTGACCTGCTGGAATTTCTGCGGGACGGAACCATTACCGCCGTAGAGGCCAGCGGCATTCGGGGGGCCCTGGGTGACGGCCTGCTCAGCGGAGAAGTGACTCTGGCCGAGCCCGTGATCCTCCGGCCCCATGGAGCCCGACCCAGAGCCATTGAGGCCGGGGAGCTCCAGATCGATGTGGCCTTCCTGGCTGCCTCCGCCGCCGATGCCTGGGGCAACTGCACCGGTCAGGTAGGGGCCAACCCCTGCGGCAGCCTGGGCTACGCCTTTGTGGACGCCCAGCACGCGGGGAAGGTCATCGTGATCACGGACACTCTGGTGGACTACCCCTGTGTGCCTGTGAGCATCAGCCAGCAGTATGTGGACTACGTGGTCACCGTGCCCCAGATCGGGAATCCGGCAAAAATCGGTGCCGGTGCCGCCCGGCTCACCAAAAATCCCCGGGATCTGATGATCGCCAAAATGACGGCGGAGCTGATCTGCGCCTCCTCTCTGTTCCGAAACGGCTTCTCCTTCCAGACCGGTGTGGGGGCCATCAGCATTGCCTGCACAAACTATCTGGCAGAGAAGATGCGCCAGCGGAATATCACCGCCAGCTTTGCCCTGGGGGGCATTACCGCCGCCATCATCGATCTGTACGATGCCGGTCTGGTCCGGGCCGTTGCCTGTAGTCAATCCTTCGATGCCGTAGCCGCCAAGGCCATCCCCAGCCGCCCCGGTGTCTACGAGATCGACAACTCGGATTACGCCAATCCCTTCCGGCGGGGCAGCTACCTGGACCACCTGAATTTCGGGGTCCTCAGCGCCCTGGAAGTGGATACGGACTTCCATGTCAACATCCTCACCAGTTCCTCCGGCCAGATGATGGGGGGCCTGGGCGGCGGCCCGGATGTGGCCGAGGGGGCGGATATCTCCATTGTGGTGCTGCCCATCGTCCGGGGCCGGACGCCTTCGGTGGTCAGCCGGGTCTTTACCTGCTGCACGCCGGGAGAAAGCGTGGCCTGTGTGGTCACCCAAGCCGGGATTGCCCTGAATCCCAAGCACCGGAGCTACTGCCAGCTGAAGCAGGACCTGGAAGACGCGGGCATTCAGACCGTGTCCATCGAGTATCTGCGGGATCTGGCCCTGTCCATTACGGGAGTGCCCAAGGGGGTGAACACCGGCAGCGAGGTGGTAGCCATCGTAGAAGCCAGGGACGGCACCGTGCTGGATGTGATCCGCAGGATCCGATAGCGTATGGCGCACCGGCAGATTTATAGAGGCCGGATTTGACATTCCGGGACACACATGGTAAAATAGGTCCACTTTTATTCGGAGGAAGCAGGCAATGCAGTTTGTGTTCTACGTTCTTTTTGTGGCCTTTGCGGTGGGGCTGGATCAGGCCGTCAAGGCTTTGGTGGTGGCGAATATCCCCCTGTCCGGCCATGTGGATTTTTTGCCCGGATTTCTGGACTTCACCTATCTACAGAATACCGGGGCGGCTTTTTCCTCTTTCGAGGGAATGCAGTGGCTCTTTGCTTTGATCTTCCTGGTGTTTACCGGTATGATCTTTTATGAATACTTCCGCAAGCGGATGCCCTTTACACCCTTTGAGCGCTGGTGTATCGCGGCCATCTATGCCGGAGGCCTTGGAAACATGGTGGACCGGATCCGTCTGGGCTATGTGGTGGACATGATCGAGACCCAGTTCATCTCCTTCCCGGTGTTCAACGTGGCGGACTGCTTCATCACCTGCGGCTGCCTTGCCCTGTTTGTAAGCCTGGGCTTTTTCAACAAAGAATTCTGGAAGGATGAGAAGAAATGCGCCTGACCGCGGATCAGAACGGCGAGCGGCTGGATGCCTTCCTCTCCCGCCAGGGGGATCACCTGAGCCGCAGCGCCGCCCAGAAGCTCATTGAGGCCGGAGCCGTGCGCCTGAACGGAAAACTTCCCAAGAAGAATGACCGGCTGAACCTGGGAGACACTGTGGAATACACCATCCCGGAGCCCAAGGAGGTGGATATCGCCCCCAAGGACATCCCGCTGGAGATCGTCTACGAGGACGAAGATGTGGCCGTCATCAATAAGCCCAAGGGCCTGGTGGTCCATCCTGCCGCCGGGCATCAGGACGATACCCTGGTCAACGGTCTTCTCTACGCCATGGGGGACAGCCTCTCAGGCATCAATGGAGAGCTGCGGCCCGGCATTGTTCACCGCATCGACAAAGACACCTCCGGCCTTCTCGCCATTGCCAAAAACGACCTGGCCCACACGGTGCTTGCCTCCCAGCTGAAGGACCACTCCATGGCGAGGACTTACGAGGCCATTGTCTGCGGCTCCTTCCGGGAGGACAGCGGCACCGTGGATGCCCCCATTGGCCGGCATCCCACGGACCGGAAAAAAATGTGCGTCACCCAGCGGAATTCCAAGCCCGCCGTCACCCATTGGGAGGTGGTGGAGCGGTTTCGGGGCTACACCCATATCCGCTGCCGCCTGGAGACAGGACGGACCCATCAGATCCGGGTCCATATGGCCTACATCGGTCACCCGATCCTGGGTGATACGGTCTATGGCCACAAAAAGCCGGAATTGGGCCAGTCCAGCCAGTGCCTCCACGCCGGAGCCCTCTGCTTCCGGCATCCCAGAGACGGGCGGCCGATCCTGGTTTTCGCCCCATTGCCCGACTATTTCCAGCAGGTGCTGGAGAAGCTCAGAAAGATGGAGTAAGAAAAGCCCCTGCCCTCTGTGCCTTCCGAGGGTGCCGCCGCAGCGGCGGGTGTGGAGGGGACCCCTACCGGTTAAATCCGGGCTCAATTTAACGGCAAAATCCGTGATTCGCGTAGGGGGCGATGCCCACATCGCCCCGATGGTCCGACGACCGAAACGGTACGTTTATACCTGCCGGTCTCGCCCGTAAGGTTGCGGGACGATGAGGGCATCGTCCCCTACGCGAGCGTGAAGCCCTACCGTTCAGTGAAGCCCGGTCTTAACTTTCAGGGGTCCCCTCCACACCCGTCCCGGGCTGCGCCCGGTCCACCCTCTCCA
>URGL01000059.1 GCA_900547405.1 uncultured Eubacteriales bacterium | reverse complement strand
GCGGATGGGCAGGTGCTGGGGGCAGTGCTGCTCGCATTTGCCGCAGCCGATGCAGTTGCCTGGGCCGGTGTAGTCCTTCCGGACCCCGGTGATCATGAAGTATTCCGTCAGGGCTTTCCAGTAGCCGTCAGAGGCCATTCGATTGTAGGCGGCGAAGGTGCCGGGAATGTCCACCCCCTTGGGGCAGGGCATACAGTACCGGCAGCCGGTGCAGCCCACCTTCATATTCTCGTTGATGGCTGCTACGACTTTGGTGTAGACCCCCCGGTCCCCTGGGGTTAAACTGCCCGGATGGGTAACCTGCGCCGTGGCAAGGTTCTCTTTGACCATGTCCAGGGAGTTCATGCCGGAGAGTACACAGGTGACCTCCTTCTGATCCCAGAGCCATCGGAAGGCAAACTGAGCCGGGGTGAGGGAAGTGCGGGCAATGATTTTCTTGGCGGAGGCAGGGAGCGTATTGGTCAGCCGTCCACCCCGCAAGGGCTCCATGATGATGACGGGCAGCCCCTTTTCCGCCGCCCGGTGGAGGCCGGTGGCACCTGCCTGGGAGTTTTCGTCCAGGTAGTTATACTGGATCTGGCAGAAGTCCCAGTCGTAAACATCCAGAAGCTTGCAGAACATATCGGAGTTTCCGTGGTAGGAAAAGCCTACTTGGCGGATCTGACCGGAGGCCTTCTTTTCCGCCAGCCATTGCACAATGCCCAGGCCCTCCAGCCGCTGCCAGGTTTTGGTGTCCGTCAGCATGTGCATCAGATAGTAGTCCACATGGTCCGTTTTCAGCCGACGCAGCTCCTCAGAAAAGTAGCGGTCCAGATCCTCCGGTTTCTTCAGCAGATAGTGGGGGAGCTTGGTAGCAATGTTTACCTGCTCCCGGATGCCGTTCCGGGCGAGGATTTCTCCCAGGGCGGCTTCGCTGCCGGGATAGATGTAGGCAGTATCGAAATAATTGACGCCTCCGTGAAAGGCTGCCAGGATCTCTTTTTCGGTTTTGGCAATGTCGATTTTTCCGGCGGTCTGGGTAAAGCGCATACAGCCGTAGCCCAATACGGAGATGGGGTTGCCATAGCGGTCCTTGCGGTATTGCATGGGCGTGTCCCTCCTTGGTGTTTTCTCTATTATAGCGGTTTCGAAAGAAAAGCGCAATGAAAAGATGCCATCGCCCAGGCGATGGCATCCAAGAAGATCATTTCAGCAGCTGGGAATAGCCGTTCCCGTACTGCACGCACCGGGAGACCCGGCTCAATGTGGCAGAGGAGATGTCTGCCTCGGCAATGACCTGGTTGTAGGTCTTGCCCTCCAGCAGCAGCTTGGCGGCATAGATCCGCTCCGCCATTTTTTCCAGCTCCTTCTGGGTGCACAGATCCTCAAAGAGGTCCCGGCACTGCTCTATGGATTCTAAAGACACAATGGTCTGATACAGCGCGTCGATTTTTTCCTGCTTGTCCAAGGGGATATTCCTCCTCATGTTTTTTAGAATATTATACTTTGATTCGTTAAAGTTGTAAAGTCTTTTTTGGGAGAAAAGGGCGATTTCCCTGCATAGACAAAGTTCCGTTCCTTGGCGACAAAATGCTTGACAATCTGGAATCCCGGTGCTATAATCCCAGCCATAAGGGAAACGCGTGGATGAGGGAAAAGCGTGTCGGTACCCCGGATGCAGAGAGTTGGCGGCTGGTGCGAGCCAATGGTGGGGGATGCGTATACTGGCCTCGGAGCGGCCCGGCTGAACGGCGTTGGCTTACTAGGCGGGACGGGTATCGCCCGTTACAGCGGAGCGCAGTTGTTGGACTGCGGTGAGGTGGCCGAATTTTCGGCAAAAAGAGTGGTACCGCAAGGCTTTTACGCCCTGTCTCTTTCTTAGGAGGAGACAGGGCGTTTCTTTTTACCTCCGAAAATCCAATGAAATTTTTCTATGTTAGGAGAAAAACAAAATGGACGCAACCAAGTACGCGGTAGGCTATTATCCCGCCCCCGGGGACCACTTCAAGTGGGTCCGTAAGGACCACATTGAGAAAGCACCCCAGTGGTGCAGCGTGGACCTGCGGGACGGCAACCAGAGTCTGGTGATCCCCATGAGCCTGGAGGAGAAGCTGGAGTTTTACAAGCTGCTCTTAAAAGTGGGCTTTAAGGAGATCGAGGTGGGCTTCCCCGCCGCCTCTGAGACGGAATACACCTTCCTGCGGACTCTGATCGAGCAGAACATGATCCCCCGGGATGTGACGGTCCAGGTGCTGACCCAGTGCCGGGAGCATATCATCCGCAAGACCTTCGAGGCCTGCAAGGGTGCCCCCAGCGCCATTATCCACTTCTATAACTCTACCTCTGTGGCCCAGCGGGAGCAGGTTTTCAAAAAGAGCAAGGAAGAGATCAAGCAGATCGCCGTGGAGGGAGCCAAGCTGGTGAAAAAGCTGGCTGCCGAGTATGAAGGGAACTTCCGCTTCGAGTATTCCCCCGAGAGCTTCACGGGCACCGAGCCGGAGTACGCACTGGAAGTGTGCAATGCCGTGCTGGATGTGCTGGAGCCCAGTGAAAGCAACAACGTCATTATCAACCTGCCCGTTACTGTGGAGATGAGCCTGCCCCATGTCTACGCCAGCCAGGTGGAGTACATGAGTGAGAACCTGAAGTATCGGGAGCACGTCACCGTGTCCCTGCACCCCCACAACGACCGGGGCACCGGCGTGGCGGATACGGAGCTGGGACTGCTGGCAGGAGCCAACCGGGTGGAGGGTACCCTCTTCGGAAACGGCGAGCGGACCGGCAATGTGGATGTGGTCACCCTGGCCATGAACATGTACTCCCACGGCGTGGATCCCAAGCTGGACTTCTCCAACCTTCCCGCCATTGTGGAAATCTACGAGCGCTGCACCCGGATGCACGTCTACGAGCGGACCCCCTATGCCGGCGCCTTGGTGTTTGCCGCCTTCTCCGGCTCCCATCAGGAT
This sequence comes from uncultured Eubacteriales bacterium, assembly GCA_900547405.1. Taxonomy (GTDB): domain Bacteria; phylum Bacillota; class Clostridia; order Oscillospirales; family Oscillospiraceae; genus Faecousia. The sequence continues at coordinate 13,062 of URGL01000059.1, read as the reverse complement.
GCCATTGCCAAGGGCATGAACTGGCGGCAGGAGAAGGGGCTCCATCAGTGGACTGTGCCCTATATCCCCATCGACCCCAAGGACATTTCCCGGACCTACGATGCCGACGTTATCCGGGTCAACTCCCAGAGCGGCAAGGGCGGCATATCCTATCTTCTGGAGCATGCCCATGGCTATGTGCTGCCTACCAAGATGCGGGAGCACTTCGGCTACCTCTGCAAGGACATTTCGGATCACGAGCATCGGGAGCTGAAGGCCGACGATGTTCTGCGGGTGTTCAAGCTGAGCTACCTGAATATTCAGGGACCCGTCTCCCTGCGCAGTGCCAAGTTTGAGCCCATGGCCGGAGGGGCCGGGTGCGATGTGGTCTTCGTGAAGGACGGCATTGCCGCCCAATTCCACGGGGTGGGCAACGGCAGCCTGGATGCCGTCAGCAACGCCCTGAAGGAGTACACCGGTATCAGCTATACTCTGAAGGTCTACACCGAGCACAGTCTCCAGCAGAAGAACTCCGGCTCCACCGCTGTGGCCTATGTGGGCATTGAGACCCCTGACGGCCAGATGCATTGGGGTGCCGGCAGCGACACGGATATTACGAGAGCCAGTATTTACGCGCTTCTCAGCGCATTCAACAATTCCATTACCGAGTAACCCCCTCTCCTTGGGAGAGGACGGCAGGGCGAAGCCCTGACGGGGAAAAGAGGAGGACTATTTTATGGCAATGACAATGACACAAAAGATCCTGGCGGCCCACGCCGGGTTGCGGGAGGTTTCCGCCGGGCAGCTGATCCAGGCCAAGCTGAACATCGTCCTGGGCAACGACATCACCACCCCTGTGGCGGTGAACGAATTCAAAAAGGCCGGATTCGAAGGGGTCTACGACAAGGACAAGGTGGTCATTGTTCTGGACCACTTTGTGCCCAACAAGGACATTAAGGCCGCCGAGCAGAGCAAGACCTGCCGGGAATTCGCCTGCGACCACTGCATCAGCCACTTTTACGACGTGGGCAAGATGGGCATTGAGCACGCCCTCCTGCCGGAGCAGGGTGTCGTTACCGCCGGTGACTGCGTCATCGGTGCCGACAGCCACACCTGCACCTACGGTGCTCTGGGTGCCTTCTCCACCGGTGTTGGCAGCACGGATATGGCCGCCGGTATGGCCACGGGCAATGCCTGGTTTAAGGTGCCCTCTGCCATCCGGTTCCATCTGACAGGGGCGCTGAAGCCCAATGTCAGCGGCAAGGATGTGATCCTGACCATCATCGGCATGATCGGCGTGGATGGGGCCCTCTACAAGAGCATGGAGTTCACCGGCCCCGGCGTGGCCTCTCTGAGTATGGACGACCGGCTGTGCATCTGCAACATGGCAATTGAGGCCGGTGCGAAAAACGGAATCTTCCCCGTGGATGACCGGACCCTGGAATACCTGAAGGGCCGCAGCGAGCGGGAGCCCGTCATTTACACCGCCGATGAGGATGCCCCCTATGAGAAGACCGTTGAAATAGATCTGTCGAAGATCGAGCCTACCGTGGCCTGCCCCCATCTGCCGGAAAACACCCGTCCGGCCAAGGAGCTGGGGAATATCCGGATCGACCAGGTGGTCATTGGCAGCTGTACCAACGGCCGTATGGAGGACATGGAGGCGGCTTACCGGATCCTGAATGGGAAAACGGTTGCCAAGGGTGTCCGCTGCATCATCATCCCTGCCACTATGGCCATCTACCGGGAGTGCATCCAGCGTGGCTACACCACCGCGTTTATCGATGCAGGTGCCGTGGTCTCCACGCCCACCTGCGGCCCCTGCCTGGGGGGCTATATGGGCATCCTGGCAGAAGGGGAGCGGTGCGTAGCCACCACCAACCGGAATTTCGTGGGACGTATGGGCCACGTAAAAAGCGAAGTATATCTTGCCAGTCCGGCCACTGCCGCTGCCAGCGCCCTGACCGGCTACATTACCGAACCCAAGGAGGGCATGTAAGATGCAGACCCAAGGAACCGTTTACAAATACCCGGACAATGTGGATACCGATGTGATCATCCCTGCCCGGTATCTCAATACCCCCAACGCCCAGGAGCTGGCCAAGCATTGCATGGAAGACATCGACCCGGAGTATGTGAACAAGGTCCAGCCCGGGGACGTGATGGTAGCGGGCTGGAATTTTGGCTGCGGATCCTCCCGGGAGCATGCCCCCCTGGTCATCAAGACCTGCGGCACCGGCTGTGTCATCGCCAAAAGCTTTGCCCGGATCTTCTACAGGAATGCCATCAACATTGGCCTGCCCATCCTGGAGTGTGAGGCGGCCGCGGAGGAGATCCAGGCCGGAGACCAGGTAAAGGTGGATTTCGACTCCGGCGTTATTACCGATATCACCACCGGAAAGACTTACCAGGCCGAGCCCTTCCCGGAGTTTATCCAGAATATCATCCGCTGCGGCGGCCTGCTGGCCTCCCTGAAGGAGGGAAAATAACATGGAGAAGAATATTGCCCTCATCCGGGGGGACGGCATCGGCCCGGAGATCGTAGGTCAGGCGGTGAAGGTCCTGGACAAGGTTGCAGAAATCTATGGCCATACCTTCCATTATACCGATGTGGACATGGGCGGCAACGCCATTGACAAATGGGGCGACCCCCTGCCCCAGGAGCAGCTGCAGAAGTGCCTTGCAAGTGACAGCGTCCTTCTGGGCGCTGTGGGCGGCCCCAAGTGGAACGATGTGCCCGGTCCCAAGCGCCCGGAGAAGGGCCTGCTGCGGCTCCGCTCCGCTATGGGTGTCTACAGCAACAACCGCCCTGCCAAGATCTGGCCTCAGCTGGCTTCCGCCTCTCCGCTAAAGCCTGAGATTGTGGAAAAGGGCATTGATTTCATCATCGTCCGGGAGCTTACCGGCGGCATTTACTTTGGCGCCCACGAGACGAACCAGGAGAACGGCCAGGCGGTAGCAACGGATATCCTGCGCTACAGCGAGGAGGAGATCCGCCGCATCGGCCGCATCGGCTTCGAGACCGCCCAGAAGCGGGGCCGCAAGCTCTGCTCCGTGGAGAAGAGCAATGTCCTGGATTCCAGCCGCCTGTGGAAGAAGGTCATCCATGAGCTGGCAGGGGAGTACCCCGATGTAGAGGTCACCGACATGCTGGTGGACAATTGCGCCATGCAGATCGTCAAGGACCCCAGCCAGTTTGACGTGATCGTCACCGAGAATATGTTCGGTGACATCCTTTCCGATGAGGCCTCCATGATCACCGGCTCCATCGGCACCATTCCCTCCTCTAGCTTGGGTGCCACCACCGTGGGCCTCTATGAGCCTATCCATGGCTCTGCCCCGGATATTGCGGGGCAGGACCTGGCGGACCCCATCGGCACCATTCTGGCCGCCGCTATGATGCTGCGCTACAGCTTCGGCATGGCAAAGGAGGCAGATGCCATTGAAAAGGCCGTGTCCGATACGCTGGACGCGGGCCTGCGCACTGCGGATATCCTCACCGGCGGCCAGGAAACCAGGATCGGCTGCCAGCAGATGGGTGATGAGATCACAGCAAGGGTAAAATAAGGCAGCCCCTGCCTTCTCCTGCCTGGAGAAGGTGCCGCCGCAGCGGCGGATGTGGAGGGGACCCCTAAAGAAACAAACCGGGCCAGGTTGAATGGGAACGCTACATAGTTCCTCTCAACCTAGCCCGGTTTTCACTTGTAAGGGTCCCCTCCACACCCGTCCCGGCTTCGCCGGTCCACTCTCTCCAGGCAGGAGAGGGCTTTAAGCGCTCAGTACAACAGACCAATCACCGAAAAGCGCAGAAAGAAGTGGAAAAAGAACACCAGGCCATCCACGGTGAGCAGAGCCAGCAGGTCCTTTTTCTCGCTTCGGACCCCAATGGGGAACCGCTTCCCAAAGAGCAGCATGGCAATGAGAAATCCCAGACAGGCCCCCGAGGTATTGAAAATCAGGTCGTCGATATCTGTGGACCGGCCGGAGAAAAGCTGCAATACCTCAATAGACAGGGAGGTGCCGAACCCAGCCAGGAAGGTGTCACCGAAATTCCGATACCTCTGCCAGATCATGGGAAGTAGGAAGCCCAAAGGCACCGTCAGCAGTACATTCATGCCGGAGAGCCACAGAAAGCGGGAATCCTGAAAGTCTGAGAAGGGGATCAGGTTTACGTTTGGATAACAGTATAGATAGGGGAGTCCCGGAATCCCGACTACGCTGTAGAGGACGCTGAGGTAAAGCACATAAGCAATCAGAAAAAAGCGCCCGGTTCCTGAAAGCCGCTTTCCGAAGAGAAAACGCAGGATCAGCAGGACTGCCAGGGCGCTGAGACCGGAAAAAAAGTATTCCAGAAATATTGCGAATTTCATGTTTGTTTCCTCCTTTTTTGGACAGTATACTATTCTTATGGAGGAAAAACAAGGTGCTTAAATTTTATTTAAGGTTTATTTAGGGCTTATTTAAGGAGTCTATAGGTATAAAAGTGCCCTCTCCCGGCGGGAGAGGGCGAAAAATCAGTCCACGTTCACTAGCTCATATTCCTTGGTGCCGAAGCCCAGCTCCGCGGCGGCATCGATGGTGTGCGTGCCGTGGCGGGTGTTGATCCGCTCCAGCATATGGTCTCGGCCGGGATCATCGGAATTCTGGATGAGGTCAATGCAGGCCTGATCCAGAGCGATGGGATCCAGGGATGCCAGAATGCCGATGTCCTTCATGCAGGGGTCCTCGGCTATGGCGCAGCAGTCGCAGTCTACACTCATATTGCACATGATATTCACAAAAGCCATGTTGCCGTTAAAATGCTTCACGACGCTGCTGGCGGCATCGGCCATAGCCTCCAGGAAAGCGTCCTGAGGGGCCACATGATCCCAGAGCTGGTACTGGTCGTCGGTGACTCCGGCGGTATGGATATAGGTCTTGCCGGCAGAAGAGCCGCAGCCGATGGACAGCTGCTTCAGCGCTCCGCCGTAGCCGCCCATGGGGTGGCCCTTGAAGTGGGAGAGGACCAGCATGGAGTCATACTTCATCATGTCCTTGCCCACATAGTTTTTCTTGATCTGCTTGCCGTTGGGAATGGGGAGCTCCGCGTCGGGGCCCTCGGCATCCAGGATGTCCACGTCGAAGTAGTGGCTCCAGCCGTGGTATTCCATGAGCTTGTGGTGCTTTTCGGTGGTGTTGCGAGCGCCGTCGTAGGCAGTATTGCACTCCACCACGGTGCCCTTGACGGCATCGATCATGGGTTTCATAAATTCGGGCCGCAGAAAGTTCTGGTTGCCCTTTTCACCGGAGTGGACCTTCACGGCCACCTTGCCGGGAAGCTCCTTGCCTAGAAGGCCAAACATCCGGACAACGTTTTCCGGAGTAATGTTCCGGGTAAAATACACCTTTGCTTTTTCCATCATGAGGATACCTCCTATGTTTGTATGTGACCTTATTATATAACGGAAACCCAACTTTAAGTCAAGCCCTTTTTGCCTGATCCGGCGGTTGTATTCTCTTGTAGACCATGATATAATGGGGCGCAATGGGAAAAATAAGGACAAATCATCCGGAAAGAAGGAACGACATGAAGAAAACAGCGATCATCGGCTGCGCCTGCCTGCTTTTATTGACCGGCTGCGGCAAAAAGGAGCCTGTGGTCCAGGAAACCACCGCGCCCATTACGCAGACAACAGAGGCTCCCCTGATAGACCTGGGGGGCACCCAGGTGGAGCCGGAGGCGAAAAATCTGATCTTGGAGGAGGGGAGCTACGACTACGGTACCCTTCTGGAAAGTCTCCGGGAGCTGCCGGAACTGGAAAGCCTGACCCTGCCGAAGACCACCCTGACTCTGGAGCAGATCCGGTCGCTGGAAGAGATCTGTCCGGTGGGCTATACCCTGGAGCTGCTGGGCCAGGAGGTTTCCTCCGATGTGACCGAGCTTGATCTGTCCGGGCTGACACAAGAGGATCTGGAAGAAGCGGAAGCGGCTCTACCCATGCTGCCGAACCTTGAAACTGTCTATTTGATGGACGGGGAAGGGAAGAGCCAGTTGACGGTGGAGGATGTGTGGAACCTCCAGCAGGTGGCGAAGGATACCCTGTTTGACTACAGCTTCGAGCTATTTGGATTGAAGGTTTCCACCACCGATGAGCGGGTGGAATTCAAGAACAAGAAGATCGGCGATGATAACGAGCCCCTGCTCCGCCAGGCCATGGATATTATGAAGGGCTGCAATTATATGTCCTTCGAGCACTGCCGCCAGAGCGATGAGGCCCTGGCCCAGCTGCGGGAGGACTACCGGGGCAAAATCAAGGTGGCCTGGAGAATTTACTTTGCCAAGGCGGGCAGCTGCCTGACGGACCGGACGGTGCTGCGGTATGTTTACAATGTGACCAACAGCACGGTGTCCAAGCTCAAATACTGCGAGGATGTGGAGTATATCGACTTTGGCCACAATGAGATCCTCTCCGACTGGAGCTGGGTGGCGGATATGCCCAATCTGAAGGCTATTATCTGCTCCGGCTCCATCATCAAGGATCTGACCCCCTTTGAAAACTGTAAGAAGCTGGAGTTTCTGGAGCTTAGCAATTGCGGCCTGCTGACCGACTGCACGCCCCTTGCCAAGTGCGAGAGCCTGAAAAGACTGAACATCAGTTACACCAAGATCGAGGACCTGTCCCCGCTGGATGACCTTCCCCTGGAGTGCTTTGTCTATGTGAAGCCCAAGGCCTCTGAGGAGGAGCTGTCCAGATTTGAGGAGCTCCACCCAGACTGCCTGACCCTCTACGAAGGAGAGGAATACGGCTGGCCCTGGCGCTACGAAAAGGACGGCACCCCCACCCCCGCTTATCAGGAATTGAAGGATGTGTTCCACTATCCTGACGCAACGGACACTACCTGGTAAGAAATTCAAAAAACCTTCAAAATCGCCCTTGCGCTTTTGAACCATGGATGGTATAATAAGCCACATCACATAAAAAGGAGTTCCTCTCAATGCTTACACTTTTGACTGCTACCGGTGCTTCCGGTATGTCCAGCATGCTGGTGACCCTGGTCCTGATGCTGGCTGTGCTCTACTTCATGCTCATCCGCCCCGAAAACAAGCGGAAGAAGGAAGCAGAGCAGATGCGTTCCTCCGTGAAGAACGGCGACAAGATCACCACCATCGGCGGTATCGTGGGCACCGTTGTGAACGTGAAGGAGAACAACCTGGTTATCGAGACCGGTGCCGATCAGGTCCGCGTCGAGATCGCCAAGTGGGCTATGTCCACCAACGAGACTGCTGCCGAGAATGCCCGGGCGGAGGCCAAGAAGGCTCAGGAAGCCAAGGCCAAGGCCAAGGCTGCCAAGAAGGCCGAAAAGGAAGGCAAGTAAAAAAGCACTGCCGGAAAATTCCGCAAAGACACCTGGTCCAGAACGAAATAGCAGCGCACAGCCAAGCGAAAGCGGCTGTGCGCTGTGTCATTGCTCTTCGCCTGGCTGAAACACAAGAATCTGCCTCTTGACAGAATCCGGAATTTCCGGTATAATACATAGGCTATCGGGGTGTGGCGAAGCTTGGTATCGCGCTTGGTTCGGGTCCAAGAGGCCGCGGGTTCGAATCCCGCCACTCCGACCAACATTGACAGGCCCTCCCATTTTCGGGAGGGCCTGTTGGCATATATGCGCTCACTGGGCGCACACAGCATTTTGCCCGGACCATCGGTCCGGGCAAAAAGCTTCTCATGTATCCCGGTCTCTCGCCAGTTCCCGCGCTGCCATCACTGCCATGGCTACCAGCAGCGGCAGCTTTTCAGGCCGGTAGACGATCAAAAAGGCGTTATCGAAGACGATATTTTCCGGGGTCAGGTCCATGTTTTCCATGATGGCCCCCAGCATCTGGCCGTTCAGGGTGACCTTGAAGTTCCGGCCGATAGTGCCGGCGTATTCCCGCAGTTCCAGGGTGCCCTCAGTTGTCTCCATGGTGAAGCGGTCCCTGACCAGGTCCAGCTGCTTTTCCAGGGTGCCGTAGAGGGTGCCCTCCTGATAGAATTTGTAGACTGGCAGAGGGTGGCCCAGCTGCTTTGTCATGGTGAAGACCTCTTGGTTCTGCATATCCCGGACCCGGAGGGTTACCAATGGCGCGGTGCCGTCTGCGGTATAGACGGTTTTTCCCTGGGCGTTCTCCACCGTGAAGTGCTGGCCCGTGAGCTTGAAGTCCTCGCTGAAAGTATAGATCTGGCTGGGCAGAAGTCCCAGGAAAGGCAGGGGCGTACCGGTTTTGACAAAGTGCTCCAGGCTCTTTTGCAGCCAATCCCTCATGAGGAAAAGGTCGGAGTGGTAGCACAGGTGCTCGTAAAGGTCCCCATTGGGCTCCTCCTTGGGGGGATAGTCCGGGTCCTCCAGCCGCTGGGAAATGGTGCTTGACAGCATGGAGTAGCCCAGATAGCCGATGAGGCCATCGCCGCTCAGGAAGAAATACAGGAATTCCCCCCGGCTGTTGGGGCCGAAAATCAGGCTTTCTTTGGGGCTGGTGGTGAATTTTCCCAGCCAACCGGAGCCCAAGGGGGTGTCGATACTCCGAAAAGCCCTATAGAATTCCTCAATTTTTCTTGGGCTATCCATGGCGATCATAGCCCCGCTGTCTGTCATAGCGTTATAATCCGCCGGGGAACCCATGCCGAAAACGGCAATGCCTACAATGAGCACCACGGTAGCGAAGTATACCGGGATCTCTTCCCAGTGCCCGTTCACGCAGATCCACAGGGCGGCGGCAACAAGCAGGAGCCCCCAAATGCGGAACTTCCAGATGCGGCGCTTGATGGCGGGAGAATAATTCGTGTATTCCTCCTGCTTTTCTTGCTCCTGCCGAACCACATTTTTCGTCTGCTCCAGGGCCCGATCCACCGGTGGCTTGCCATCGAAGAGCCAGGCCAGGAAAGCAAAGAGTCCGGCAACCAGGGTCAGGAAGACGATCACCGTAATGGAGTCATCGGTAAAGTCGTTGTTCAGTACATCCACCACAGTCTCGTGAATGCCGAAGAGCACCGTGGCAGCGCAGAGGCCTAGGAATATCTTCTTCATGCCTGTCCCACCTTTTTTGTTTTGCACAGGACCAGTGTAGCATAATTTTTATCAGAGGACAAGGGTTATTTTGGGTATAGAAAAACCCCCGTCCTACTGGACAGGGGTCTTATGGAGCGGGTGACGAGGCTCGAACTCGCTACCTCCACCTTGGCAAGGTGGCGCTCTACCGGATGAGCTACACCCGCGGAACGTGGCTTATTATAGCAGATATTCTTGATTTGTCAAGGCCTTTTTTAAAAAATTCCGGTATGGCTTGCCTGGGTATTTTTCAGAGGAAGATACATAGAGTACACTGTGGAGGTGGAGAGCATGGGCTATCGGATCGACTATGGGACAGGGTGCAAACGCGGAAGGGTGCTGCCAATGCTTTTGTTTGGCTGCTTTTTTACACTGCTGGGGGTCTGCCTGGTGCCCCAGGGACGGCAGACAGTGTGGGACATGCTGGCAGGCGGCGACGGCGAGGGGGCACGGCAGATCGCTTCCATGCTGCAAAGGTCTCTCTCAGAGGTGGAAGCCGCGGCTGCTGCTGCCTGGGCAGTCTTCCGGGAGGCCATAGGAAAGCTTGGTTGACGGCTTTTGCCTGATCATGCTGTCCTTCTTGCTGCTGACCTGCCCGCCGCGCTGGCTGGCTGCGTCGATCTTGGCGGCGGCATTTCACGAGCTGTGCCATTTGGGTGCGATATGGCTTTTGGGAGGACAAGTCCTGAGCTTCCGGGCGGGGGCACGGGGGGCGGTGCTGGAAGTGGCGGAGCTGTCCCCCTGGCGGGAGGCCCTGGCCGCGGCGGCTGGGCCGGTGGGGAGCTTGCTGCTGCTCCTGTTTGGGGGGGTATTTCCCGGTCTGGCCCTTTGCGGGCTGGGACAGGGACTTTTTAATTTGCTGCCTGTGTTTCCTTTGGATGGGGGCAGGATATTGTTTCGGATTCTGGAGGCTCTGGGATTGAGGAAACAGGCAGAGAAAATTACGGCCTTCGTTTCTTGGCTGACCCTTGGTGCGGTGGGGGGAGGCTGTGTCTTTCTGGGGGCTCCGCTGGCGGTGCTGTTCATTCTTCCTCTGGCCTTGAGAAATATTTCTTGCAAAGAGGGCCGAGGAATAGTACAATAGAAGCATTTCCGAGAACCAAAGAGGTAATGTAATGACAGACAAGAAAACCCGCATCCTGCCCACGGTGCAAAAACCGGCCCGGTATACCGGCGGTGAGTGGGGCGAGGTGCGGAAGAACAAGGAGGAGATGGCCGTCCGGGTGGCCTTCTGCTTTCCGGATACCTATGAGATCGGCATGTCCAATGTGGGTATGCGGATCCTCTACGGCGTGATGAATCAGCTCCCGGATGTGTGGTGCGAGCGGGTTTTCGCCCCCTGGGGGGACATGGAGGAGGCCATGGTAAAAAATGGTCTGCCCCTGTGGGCTCTGGAGAGCCAGGACCCGGTGAAGGCCTTCGACATGGTGGCCTTTACCATCGGCTACGAGATGTCCTATTCCAACATTTTGAATATGCTGCGGCTTTCCGGCATTCCCCTCTACACGAAGGACCGGAAGGGCCTCCAGAATATGGTCTTTGCCGGAGGCGTATGCGCCTTCAATCCGGAACCGCTGGCGGATTTTGTGGATTTTTTCTCCCTGGGCGAGGGAGAGGACATTACCGTAGAGATCCTGGACTGCTACCGCTCTGCCAAGAAGCGAAATCTGAGCAAAGAGGAATTCCTGCTGGAGGTGGCCAGGATCCCTGGGGTCTATGTGCCATCCTTCTATACCCACACCTACAGTGAGGACGGGGTGCTGGAAAAGGTCACCGTTCGGGAGGGTATCCCGGAGGTGGTGACGAAACGGATCGTGGAGAACCTGGATGAGGCTTTCTTCCCCACGAAGATGATCGTTCCCTCAACGGAAATCGTCCACGACCGGGCCAACCTGGAGGTGTTCCGTGGCTGTATCCGTGGCTGCCGGTTCTGCCAGTCGGGCTTTAGCTGCCGCCCGGTGCGCAAAAAGAGTCCGGAGGTCCTTTACCGCCAGGCAACAGAGCTTATGGAGTCCACAGGCTTCAACGAGCTGACGTTGTCCAGCCTCTCCACCTCGGACTATCGGGGGCTGAAGGAGCTGACGGACCAATTGATCCCTTACTGTGCCGCCAGCCACATGAGCCTGTCTGTGCCCTCTCTCCGGGCAGACAACTTCTCCCGGGAGCTGATGGAAAAGCTCCAGACCGTCCGAAAGAGCGGCCTGACCTTTGCCCCGGAAGCGGGGACCCAGAGGCTGCGGGATGTGATCAACAAGAACCTGACGGAAGAAGAGATCCTCTCCACCTGCACCCAGGCCTTCTCCGGGGGGTGGAGCAGCGTGAAGCTCTATTTTATGCTGGGTCTGCCTACGGAGACCGATGAGGACGTGCTGGGCATTGCCGAGCTGGTATACAAGATCATCCTGGCCTGGCGGGAGCACGCCACCAATAAGAAGCGGGGCCTCCGGGTCCATGTGGCCACGGCTTACTTCGTGCCCAAGCCCCACACACCCTTCCAGTGGGAGAAGCAGATCACGCCCCAGGAATATCTGCGCCGGTGTAAGGTCTTAAAGGAGCACTTCTATTCCAAGTCCATTGAGTACGACTACCACAGCCCGGACCTGAGCCGCCTGGAGGCGGTCTTCGCCCGGGGAGACCGGCGGTTGGGCCCGGTCATTGAATACGCTGTGAACCACGGGGCAAAATTGGACGGCTGGGACGAATACTTCCGCTATGATATCTGGCAGGATGCCTTCGCCGCCTGCGGCGTGGATATGGACCGCTATACCACCCGGGGCTACGGGGAAGAGGAGCTGCTGCCCTGGGATACCGTTGATGTAGGCGTTACCAAGAAGTTCCTCCTCCGGGAACGAAAGCGGGCTTACGCCTCCCAGGTGACCCCGGATTGCCGCCACGGATGCGCCGGATGCGGAGCCAATTGCCTTCTGAAGGAGGTGCCCTGCGATGCCTAGACTGCTGTTTGAAAAGACCGGCTCCGCCGTATGGATGTCCCACCTGGACCTGATGCGGCTGTTCCAGCGGGCCTTCAAGCGGGCAGAGCTGCCCCTGACCCACACCCAGGGCTTCAACCCCCGTCCCTCGGTGTCCATCGCCTTGCCGCTGTCTGTGGGGGTGGAGAGCGTCTGTGAGCTGCTGGACTTCGACCTGGAAGGGGAGAAGGTGGAGGCAGAGACTCTCTGCCGCCGATTGAATGCCGCCCTGGTCCCCGGTGTCCGGGTCCTGGGGTGCTACGACGATGGCCGGAAAATCCGGGACCTGGCCTTGCTTCGCTGTGTGCTGGGCCTGGAATATGACCAGGGCATTCCCCAGGGAGCCAAAGAGGCGATTGCGGGGCTTCTGTCCCGGGAGGAGCTTCTCATGGAGAAGAAGAGCAAAAAGGGCACTGTGGAGCAGGACATCCGCCCCATGATCCTGGAGGCGGCCGTCCGCCAGGCAGGGGAGAAGGAGCTTTCTCTGGAGGTGCTCATCACTTGCCAGAATCCATCCCTGAATCCCAGCCTCATCAGCGGGGCTATAGCGAAATACCTGCCGGAATTTGCCCCGGACTTTGTCACTTACCGGCGGGAAGAAATTTACGACCAACAAAAAAACAGTTTCAGATAAGGAGAACAAATACTATGGAAGAAAAAATCATGCTGGAAGAGTGCCCGATCTGCCGCGGAGCAGGAATGATTTTCCACGAAGGCGGCTGGAATGTGCAGGTGGAGTGCACCGACTGTTCCGCCCATACCGTCTTCATTGAGTACGGCAACGAGGATGAGAAGCTGGAGGCCGAGCGGAAAGTGGTCCACCTGTGGAACATCGGAAAGGTCATCACCAGTGAGCGGGGCGAGTAAGCTTCAAACCGTGGCGGAGGCCATCCGGCAGACTATCGGAAGGCTCCAGAAATAATTTTTTCGAATCCTCAAAAAAGTGCTTGCATTTTTCGGCAAATTGTGCTATCATATCCAAGTCGTCAAGACATCCGGGTGTGGCGAAGTTTGGTATCGCGCTTGAATGGGGTTCAAGAGGCCGCTG
>URGL01000058.1 GCA_900547405.1 uncultured Eubacteriales bacterium | reverse complement strand
GGCCAGAACCTTCTGCTCCATGGCCTACATTTCCCTGAATGATGCGAAGATCTTTTATGAGGAGAAGCACGACCGGGGCACCTTCGTCAAGAATATCATCATGGACAATATCCTTCCCGGCGATATCTACATCCGGGCCAAGGAGCTCCATTTTGCTACCGACGCGCCCAGAGCTGTGTTCCTCATCCGTCAGGTGGGCCGCAGTGATGTGGCTACCGTGGATATTCTGGCCGGTATGTTCCCGGACAAGATGCAGGACTTTGTCCTGAGCATCAATGAGTCTGATATTGCGGTGGTCAAGCAGATCACGGTCAATACCCCCAGCGAGGAGCTGGAGAAAATCGCGGTGAACATCGAAAACACGCTGAAAAACGAGCTGCGGGTCAAGACCTCCATCGGCATTGGCACCGTGGCCGAGCATCTGCGGGAGCTGGCGGATTCCTACAAAGAGGCCCAGACTGCCATTGAGGTGGGCAAGGTCTTCGATACCGAAAAGAGCATTATGCGCTACGAAAACCTGGGCATCGGCCGCTTGATCTACCAGTTGCCGACTACCCTGTGCGAGATCTTCCTGAGTGAAATTTTCAAAAAATCCTCCATCGATTGCCTGGATCAGGAAACCCTCTTCACGATCAATAAGTTCTTTGAGAACAACCTGAATGTTTCCGAGACTTCCCGGAAGCTCTTTGTCCACCGTAATACGCTGGTGTACCGCCTGGAGAAGATCAAGAAGCTCACCGGTCTGGACCTGCGGCAGTTCGACCATGCCATTGTTTTCAAGGTGGCCCTGATGGTCCGCAAGTATCTGTCTTCCAGAGAAGCAAGATAAATATTCATTCATTATGTCAACTTCATTGCATAGCCGCCTGTCCGGTCCCAAGCCCCAGACAGGCGGCTATCTCTTGTTATGCGATGCAAAACCGTAAGAAAATTTAGAATATTTTGTTAAAAAATATGAAATAATACCGGGATTGCAGGTATACCATTGACTTTTTAGCCGATTTGTGATACAATTCCTCTACATTGCGTGCAGGAGGGCAATTGGGCCCCTCTGCGGAATATCGACTGGAGATAGATGCAAATGATTGAATTTGTAGATGTGGTGAAATGCTACGAGCAGGGCAACCGGGCTCTCAATGGCGTTTCCATGCGGATTGACGACGGAGAGTTTTGCTTTTTGGTGGGCCCCTCCGGTTCCGGAAAATCCACCATTATTAAGCTGATCACCGGAGAGCTGCGGCCTACCTCCGGCTCCGTCCATGTCAATACCTATTACCTGGAGCGGATCCGCAAGCGGGAGGTCCCCTATCTGCGCCGTACCGTTGGCGTTGTGTTCCAGGATTTCCGCCTGATCAACAACATGACGGTTTATGACAACGTGGCCTTTGCCATGCGGGTCATCGGTGCCCGGGAGTCGGAGATCCGAGAGCGGGTGCCCTACGTGCTGGAGCTGGTGGGCCTGGAGAATAAGGCGGGGCGTCACCCCGGCGAGATGTCCGGCGGTGAGCAGCAGCGTCTGGCCATTGCCAGGGCGCTGGTCAATAATCCGTCTACCATTATTGCTGACGAGCCCACCGGCAACCTGGACCCGGCCCGATCTTTCGAGATCATGTCGCTGCTGCAGGAGATCAACAACCTGGGCACCACTGTTCTGGTGGTTACCCACGAAAAGAACCTTGTGGAGCTGTTTGCCAAGCGGGTCATCGCCATTGATGACGGCTATGTGGTCAGCGACGGCAGAGAGGGGTACTACAACGATGAAATTCAATAATATCGGCTACCTTCTCAAAGAGGGCATCCGGGGTATTTTTCTCCACGGCTTCATGTCCTTCGCTGCTGTTTGCGTTACGGTGGCCTGCCTGATCATTGTGGGCAGCTTCTCTATTCTGGCCTATAACCTGGATGTGATGGTTCAGGACCTGAACCAGACCAGCGAGATCCTGGTCTATATCGATTCCGACCTGTCCGATGCCGAGGCCCGGAGCATCGGCACCAAGATCAATGCTTTGAGCAATGTGCTCCAGGCCAAGTTCATCTCCCGGGAAGAGGCCTTGGAAAGCTTCGTCAAGGACCACAACGGTGACTCCGCTTTCAACGGTGTTCAGGCAAGCGATCTGCGCCACCGCTACGAGGTGACCCTGGAGGACAACAGTCTTATGGACCAAACCGATGCCCAGCTCCAGCAGATCCCCGGTGTGGCAAAAACCAACGCCGCCTATGAGCTGGCTCAGGGCTTTACCACCATTCAGCAGGTGCTGCACATCGCCTCCGTGGCGCTGATTGCCGTACTGCTGGTCATCTCTCTGCTGATCATCTCCAATACCGTCAAGCTGGCCATGTATGACCGCCGGGATGAGATATCCATTATGAAGATGGTGGGCGCTACCAACGGCTTTATCCGCCTGCCCTTCATTGTAGAGGGCTTCACCCTGGGTATGATGGGTGCCATCCTGGCTTTCGGACTGGAATGGGTGGGCTACGACGCGCTGGTAAACCGGATCTCCAGTGTGGACTCTCTGAGGCTCTTTACCTTTGTCCCCTTCAAGACCCTGCTGATCCCAATGCTCATTGTATTCGGCGCCGCCGGATTGTTTGTGGGCATCGTGGGCAGCTGGACCTCTATCCGGAAATTCATGGACGTCTGATTCTAAAAATCACCGGGGCCGCCCTCTGGGATTCCCGGAAGGCGGCCCGGCCGCTATACACATTGAGCTTTTTACGCGTTCTCAAGGAGGCAATATGAAAAATCGCAAGAAACTGGTGTCCCTGCTGGCAGGTATCATGGCTGGCATCATGCTGCTGACGCTGATCCTCAGCCTGATCCCTACCCGGGCCTACGCCGCTTCTTCCAGTGAGATCCGGAAGCAGATCAACAGCCTGAAGGATCAGAAGACGGAGCTTCAGTCCCAGATCAAGGACCTGAAGGCTCAGTATGAATCCAACAAAGACGATATTTCTGATATCGTCACCAAGAAAAATCTGATCGATCAGGAAATCGGCAACCTTCACGCCCAGGTCGACAATATCAACGAGCAGATCACCGCCTACGGCGTGCTGATTGCCGACAAACAGGATGAGCTGGACAATGCCCAGGAGCACTATGATACCCTGAACGAGGAGTACAAGGTCCGGATCCGTACCATGGAGGAGGAGGGCACTCTTTCCTATTGGGAGGTCCTTTTCAAGGCCAACAGCTTCTCGGACCTTCTGGACCGGCTGAATATGGTGGAGGAGATCGCCGCCTCCGATAACCGCCGCCTCCAGGAGCTGGACGAGGCCACCAAGGCGGTGGAGACCGCCCAGACCGAGCTCACCGCCGAAAAGGCGGACCTGGAGGTCACCCGCAAGGAGCTGGATGAGACCCAGGCAGAGCTGGACAGCAAGCGGGAAGAGGCCGACGAGGTCATCAAGGAGCTGGTGGCCAAGGGCGAGGAAATCAGCGACCTGAAAAAGCAGCTGGAAGAGGAGGATGATGACCTTCTGAAACAGATTGCTCAGAAGGAAAAGGAATACAACACCGCCAAGCATCAGGAGTGGCTGGCCTATATGGCCACCTATACCACCGTGCCTCCCGCTACCACCGCCTCCAGCGGCACCGGCGTCAACGGCAGCACCAACAACGGCGCCAGCATTCCCTCCTCCGGCGGCAACTGGCTGCGGCCCTGCAGCTATACCTATATGTCCAGCCCCTTCGGCTTCCGGCAGTCTCCCACCAGCGGTGCTTCTACTTATCACCAGGGCGTTGACTTGGCCGCTCCTGCTAAGACACCGATTTATGCCAGCCGGGCCGGTATTGTTACCAGCAACACCTATTCCGGATCCGCCGGATACTATGTGACCATCAACCACGGCGACGGCTTTTCCTCCATCTATATGCATATGGAGGCTGCTGGCTGTGTTTCCGCTGGGCAGGCGGTTTCTGCAGGACAGCTGATTGGCTATGTGGGCAAGAGCGGCATTGCCACCGGCTATCATCTGCACTTTGGCATCGCCTACAACGGCGCTTATGTCAATCCCTGTGCTTACGTTTCTCTGTAATAGCCTGGGGCCGTTTTCCAAACCGAAAACGGCCCCATAGAACTATCCCAATGCAGAAGGAGAAAGATATGAAAAAGAAGATCCTGATTGCTCTGTCCTATATCGCCGTGGCCGCCCTGAGCTGCGCCATGACCGTGGGGCTGGTCTCCAACCAGATCCCCTCCTCTAAGCTCATCACTCTGGAAAATCTGATTTTGGAGCGCTTCCCTGGGGAAGTGGACCAGACCGCCATCGAGGATGCTGCCGCCGATGCCATGGTGAATGCCATTGGGGACCGGTGGAGCTACTATGTGCCCGCCAGCGAATACGGCGCCTTGGAGGACTCCATGAACAACAGCTACGTGGGCATCGGTGCCAGCATTTCAAACCCCGAGACCGGCGGCTTTGTGGTCCAGTCCGTGGTGAAGGGCGGCCCCGCGGAGCAGGCCGGCATGGAGCCGGAGGATGTGATCGTTCAGGTGGACGGGGAGAGCGTGGAAGAGCTCACCATGTCCGACCTGACAGACCGCATCAAGGGAGAAGCAGGTACCCAGGTGTCCATTACCGTTATGCGTCAGGGGGAGGCAGTGACCCTCTATATCACCCGGAACCAAGTGGATACGGAGGTCACGGAAAGCAATCTGATCAATGGCACTATTGGCTATGTGAAGATCAAGAATTTTGTGGCCCGCAGTGCCGACGAGACCATCGCTGCCGTGAAGGAGCTTATGGACCAGGGGGCTGACCAGCTGATTTTCGATGTCCGCTTCAACGGCGGCGGCTACGAGGATGAGCTCATCAAGATCCTGGATCATCTTCTGCCGGAAGGCACACTCCTGAGCAACGTAGATAAGGACGGCAAAGAAGAGGTATTCACCTCCGATGAAAGCCACCTGAACGTCCCCATGGCAGTGCTCATCAACGAGGATTCCTACTCAGCTGCCGAGCTCTTCGCCGCAGTTCTCCACGAGTACGGCGTAGCCACCACCATCGGCACCAACACCGTAGGCAAGGGCTACTACCAGAACCTCTTCCAGCTGGAGGATGGCTCTGCCGTAGATTTGTCCGTAGGCCGCTACTTCACCTCCAAAGGTGAAAACCTGGAGGGGATAGGTCTGACCCCGGATGTGGAGGTGGACCTTTCCGACGAGGACTATGCCGCTCTTTACTATGGGACCCTGGCCCAGGAAGATGACGCCCAGCTCCAGGCGGCGGTGGAGCTGCTGATGGAAAATGTGGTGACGCCGTAAAACCGCAAATGTCATTGGGAACCAGTTCGCAGACTGGTGTGGCAATCCCCCGGATTTTCAGAGTTTGAAGATCCGGGGGATTTTGTTACAGCTCCATATCCATCAGCAGCTTCATTTCTTCCAGGCTGCCCCAGTAATCCACGGTCCAGCCGTTTTCCTGGAACACCCGGTCCGCGTTTTGGATGATGCAGAGGTAGCGGCCATTCCGTCCGGCGGTTACGGCCAGGTCCGCAAAGCCGATCATATAGCCGATGCCGCCGGTGACCCGGGAATCCACAAATTCCGGCTTTACTAGGTTGCCCGGCATCAGATAATTCCGACTGTACAGCGGGAGCTCCTGTCCGGGGAGCTGATAGGTTGCTGTGGACCAGATTTCCCGGAAGGTCTCGTTTTCCAGGGCCGCTTTCAGCATGGTTACGATGTCTTCCACGGTGGTGTGGGCGTCGTCGGAGTAGCAAGCGGAAACATTGTCAAAATACGTGTGCGTACATCCGATGGATTCCAGCCACTGGCGCATCATTGCCGCAGCCTCTTCTTCATCCTTGGCTAAATTATGTGTCAGGACCCAGGAGGAAACATCCGAGGATGGAATCGTGGAACCCAGCAGGAAGCTGTACAAATGGTCACGCAGAGTAAAGTTTTGATAGTCCTCTAAGTGGACACTGTCAGAGAAGGAAACCTCCTTCCAGCTAGGGATGGGGAAAACAGTCTCCAGGTCCGGGTTCTGGGCCAGAATTGCCGCGGCGAAGGCCACCCGGCACCATCCTCCGGGGGAAGTTTCTCCCCAGTAGTTCTTGGCGTAGAGCGTCTTTCCGGTGGACAGGTCATAGACCACCGCTCCCCGGGCACTGGACCGCCGGTCAAAAGGACGTTGGTTCAGGTCAAGTGAATTGTCCCCCTGGATATAGGCTTGCAGGGACTCCTTGAGCATCGCAACCATATTGCTGTCATCCTGACTATAAAATTCCTCTGTAAACCAGATGTCATACACCGAATCAGAAAGATAATACAGAGAATGATAACACAGATTTCCGTTTTTCTCCCGGATAGTCCACTCTGTGTCGCCGCCCACCCATTCGGCGGTGCTCATATTGTATCCCAGCATATCGAACGCTGCCTGAGGATTGGCGGAGGTGTTTCCGTTTAACAGGGTACCCTGAATACCGCCAACCTGATCGGACGTGTCCTCTTGGATCAAAGCTGCCGCATAGGGATTATCGCTGAAAAGGAAGTAACCCTCCGGAAGGTATTGGTTCACTTCCTGGAGCTGGGAAACGGTCTTCCTGGTGGTCACAAACAGCGAGCACACCACCACCGCCAGCACCGCCGCTCCACCCAGGAGCCATAGCTTGGTCTTCTTATTGGTCAGTACATTCTTGATCCGGCTTTTTACGCTGTTCTGGCTGAAAGCTACGGGGCACGGGAATCGATACTGCTTGGGGGCGGCGCATTGCAGCAGCACGCAGGCGTAGGTTTTCCGCTGGATGGCGGTCATGTCCTTCACCGCCCGCTCGTCGCAGCCCATTTCCAGGTCCCGGCAGAAGAGCCACCAGGCAAGCCACACCATGGGCTGGAACCAATAGACGCAGACGAGAAGATAGCCAATCAGCTTCCACCAGGGGTCCTTGTGCTTCAAATGGGCCTGCTCATGGGCCAGAACAAAGCTCTGACTAAGGGCATCCAGCTGGGAAGGGATGTATATTTTGGGCCTCACAAGGCCCAGCACAAAGGGGCCGGAAATACCGTCACAGAGATAGATATTGTCTCTTAGCCGCAGGGATACCCGGAGTTTCTGTTTCAGTCGGAAATAGGACAGAAGCCCCGCCGCCAGCAGTCCGGCAACACCGGCCAGCCAGACAATGGAGGCGATTTGCCAGTAGTCAACCGTGGGAGCGGTTGGGGTGACAGGCGTTTCCTCCACAGCAGGAGTTACTTCCCCAGGCTGGAAGACCCTTTCCCTCTCCGGTGCCGGGGCGGCGAAAACCACCTCCGCCGGAATGGGTTCCGCCTTGGGGATCAGGCTCCAGGCGCTTTCCAGAGAGAATGGCACCGCCAGCCGCAGAGCGACCAAGGCCCAGAGGAGGCACTGGGGGCTCTTGGGGAGCTTCCGGAACAGAAACCGCAGCCCAATCACTGCCAGAATCAGCACACTGGCCGTCAGACTTTGATTGAGCAGATGCAGAAAGACCCGGCTCATGGTCACCCCTCCTTTCCGTAGTCCTCGATCAGCCGGCGCATTTCGGAGATGTCCTGTTCGCTCAACTGCCCACCCTGGGCGAAAGCCGCCAGGAAAGCGGGCAGGGAGCCGGAAAAGGAATCGTCCACAAACTGTCGGCTCTGGGCACTCAGATACTGCTGCCGGTCCATCCGGACTACCACCGTTCCACCGTCGTTTTCAAATAATCCTTTTTCGCAGAGCTTTTTCAGCACTGTATAGGTGGTGGATTTTTTCCACTCCAGCTCCTTGGCGCAGAGCTTCACCAGCTCCCCGGAGGAAATAGGGGCGTTGGCCCATACCAGTTCTGCAAATTTTGTTTCGACCACACCGAGTTTCAGTTCATCCATTGGTTACACCATCCTTTCATGAAAGGTCTATAGCTAATCGACCTACTTGAAGTCTATCACGAATCGACCAACTTGTCAAGGGCGAAAATATTGCGCGGATAAATGAGAATTTACGGAGAACCCCCGCCGGAGGTCGCCTTCCCCCACGGGGAAGGTGGACCGGGCGCAGCCCGGGACGGATGAGGGGGAATCAGCCCTCCCAAAGAACCGGGCCAAGATGAATGGGAGGTGCTTGGTCGATCCCTCAGTCAGCCTACGGCTGACAGCTCCCTTTACGCAAGGGAGCCTTTGTACCGCCTGCAATTGAAAATGCTCATCGGAGCTCGTTTGATTTCTGTAGTTGGGCACCCCTCATCCGTCAGGGCCTATGGCCCTGCCACCTTCCCCGTAGGGGAAGGCTTCCTCCGGCGGGGGCTGCTCGACTTCGGCTTCGCCAAATCCTTATTTATCCCCCAATACGCAACAACGCCCCCGGAGCAATCCGGGGGCGTGATACTATCATCTTACGCCAAAATCGGCTTCAGCGCTTCTGCCAGCTTGTCCTTCTGGGTCTGGGCCTCTGCCAGGTCCTTACCCAGGGTGGTGAAGTAGGTCTTGATCTTGGGCTCGGTGCCGGAGGGACGGACCACCACGGTGGCGCCGCCGTCTAGGGCATAAATCAGCACGTTGGCGGCGGGCAGGCCCGTCTCTTCGCTCTTTTCGTAGTCGGTGACCTTGGTTACCTTGTAGCCGCCGATTTCTGCAGGGGGATCCTTCCGCAGGGAGTCCATAATGGCGGCCATCTTGTCCATGCCGGAGAGGCCGGGGAACTCAAAGGAGTCCACCTTGTTCAGGTAACGGCCGAACTTGGCATAGATGGCTTCCAGCCGCTCCTTGATGGAGGAGCCGATGGAACGGTAGTAGGCGGCCATTTCGCAGATCAGCATAGAGCCGATGATGGCGTCCTTATCCCGGACGTAGGGTCCGGCCAGGTAGCCGTAGCTTTCCTCAAAGCCGAAGATAAAGCGGTCCACTTCGCCTGCCTTTTCCAGACGGGCAATCTGGTCGCCGATCCATTTAAAGCCTGTCAGTACATTGCGCATCTCCACACCGTAGCTCTTGGCAACGGCGTCGGCCAGAGGGGTGGAGACGATGGACTTGACGGCTACCGGGTTCTTGGGCATGGTGCCGTTTTCAATCCGGCCCTGGCAGATGTAGTCCAGCAGCAACACGCCAACCTCGTTGCCGGAGACCAGCTCGTAGGAGCCGTCGGGGCACTTGATGGCGATGCCCACCCGGTCCGCATCGGGGTCGGTGGCCAGCATCAGGTCCGCGCCGGACTTCTTGGCCAGCTCCAGACCCAGGCGCAGGGCTTCAAAAATCTCGGGATTGGGGTAGGGGCAGGTGGGGAAGTTGCCATCGGGGTACTGCTGCTCGGGAACAATGGTGATGTCGGTGATGCCGATGTCGCGGAGGACACGGGTCACGGGTACCAGACCGGAGCCGTTCAGGGGGGAGTAAACCAGCTTCAGACCGGCGGTTTTACACAGGCCGGGACGGACGGACCTGGCCTTGATGGCATCGTACAGCGCCTCCTTGCAGGCATCTTCTACGTACTGGATCATGCCGGAAGCAAGACCCTCCTCAAAGGAGACCAGCTTGGCACCGGCGAGTACATCGGTTTTCTGGATCTCGGCGTAGACTACCGCGGCGGCATCGTCGGTCATCTGGCAGCCATCGGGGCCATAAGCCTTGTAGCCGTTGTACTTGGCGGGGTTGTGGGAGGCGGTGATCATGATACCGGCGTTGGCCCCATAGTATCGGGTGGCAAAGCTCAGAGCCGGCACAGGCATGAGAGCGTCATAGATGCGGACCTTTATGCCATTGGCGGCCAGAACTTTGGCGGCCTCCTTGGCAAATACGTCAGAATTGATCCGGCTGTCGTAGGAGATGGCTACCAGCTGATTGCCGCCCTGGGTCTTTACCCAGTTGGCGAGACCCTGGGTGGCCTGCCGGACTACGTAGATGTTCATCCGGTTGGTGCCGGCACCCAAAACGCCCCGCAGACCGGCGGTGCCGAACTTCAATGCCACGGCGAATCGCTCTTTGATCTGGTCATCGTCTCCGGCAATCTGGGCCAGCTCCTTGGTCAGTGCCGGGTCCTCCAGCTGGGCCTGAGACCAGTGTTTGTATTCATCCAAATACATGTTATTCACCTGTCCTCACATATGGTTATTTTATAATTAGGGTTTGCAAATTCAACAACCATACTATAATCCATTTTTGATTGTTTGTCAATAATCTCAAAAACCTTGCATAAAAAGAGAAATGTCATTGCGAGACAGTGCGCACACTGTCGTGGCAATCCCCCATTCAACGAGGAGATTACCACACCGGTCCGCTGACTGGTTCGCAATGACAGCAATTTTTATTCCGCTTTCATTTCGTAGATTGCCCCGTCTTCCACCGGGGTAGCGTCTACACCATTTAGAGCGTACTCACCGTTGACATAAAAGGCCCAGTATTTTCCGTCCTTGTCGTAGTCCAGAGTGATGCCGTTTACGGTTTTGATGTACAGCCCGTAGGAGCTGTTTTCTCCGTCTACAATGCCCAGCTCCAGCAGGGCGGCACCTACCATATCCGCGTCGGTTTTTATGGTGACGGAGGTATCCACCCCATCAGGGTCGGTGACCACAAAGTCAAAGCTGTGCTTGCCGGTGCCGTAGGTCTGTCCGGATACCAATTGGACGGTTGTCTGCTCCGCCTCCCGCTTGCCGCAGGCTGCCAGAGAAAAAAGCGTGATAAGGCACAAAAGTACCGCGATCCATTTCTTCATAAGAATATACTCCTGTTCTGTTGGTGCATCTGGAGAGGACTCCGGATGAGAAGCCATTGTAGCACAAATCCTCTAGAAAATCAATGGGAATTGGCTGGCCTATTGCATTTTTGCCTGGAGATTGTTATAATAACAAAAAAATGCGGCAAGCGAGGACAGTTATGAAAAAACAGCGCGTCTATCTTTCCACCATTGACCCGGAAGCGGGCAGCATTGCCCGGGCTCAGGGCTTGGGCGTGGAGATTGCGGAGTACTGCACCGCCAGCAATATGGACGAGCACTTTGAAGAGCACCACCAAAAGGTTCTGGCGGAGGTGGAGGGGGTCCCTCGCAGGATCCTCCATGGCCCTTTCAATGAGCTCTTTCCCTGCGCCATCGATCCGAAGGCCCGGCGATTGGCGGTCCAGCGCTACCGGCAGGCCTGCGGCCTGGCGGCAAGCTATGGGGCAGACAAGGTGGTTATCCATGCCGGATTTGTACCCAATGTCTATTATCCCTGCTGGTATACGGAGCAATCCATCCTCTTCTGGCGAGAATTCTTAAAGGATATGCGGGAAAATAGGATCATCTGCCTGGAAAACGTGATGGAGTCGGATCCGGCCTGGATGCGGGATATTGTGAAAGAGGTGAACGACCCCCGGCTTGCCATTTGCCTGGATGTGGGCCACGCCAATGTCTGTTCCGGGATCCCGATTTCCGGCTGGCTGGAGACCTTAGGGCCTTGGATAAGGCATTTTCACATTCATAACAACGATTCTAGGGCGGACACCCATTCCTCTCTGGGGCAGGGGAACATCCCAATAGAGGATGTTCTGCGCCAGGCGCAGGGGCTGGACGCCAGCTTTACTCTGGAAGTGACAAACGGAGCCGTGGATGTAGCGTGGCTCCGGCAAAAGGGACTATTGGAGGAAGAAATATGACCCTGAAAGAACTGATAACCAGGATCCAGCCTCTGGATGAGGCCGCCATGGAGGCTGCCCGCCGGCGGCAGGATGCCTTGGCCAAGCCCCCCAGAAGCCTGGGGCGGCTGGAGGACCTGTCCATTCAGCTGGCCGGGATCACAGGAAAAGTCCAAAACACCATGGATAAGACCCATTTGCTGGTCTTCGCTGCCGACAACGGTGTGGTAGAGGAGGGGGTATCCAGTGCCCCTCAGTCTGTGACTCTGATGCAGACCGTTAACCTGACCCGGGCCAAAACCGGTGCCTCCGTGCTGTGTAAGCACTTCGGAGCCGGAATCACCGTTTGTGATGTGGGTGTCAACGCCATCATTCGGGAACCGGCGGTGCTGGACCGGAAAATTGCCTTTGGGACCCAGAACATTGCCAAGGGTCCGGCCATGACCCGGGAGCAGGCGGAAAAGGCCATTCTCATCGGAGCCCAGCTGGCCATGGATACCCCGGCGGATGCTTTGGGAGTAGGGGAGATGGGCATCGGCAACACCACTACCTCTTCGGCGGTGCTGGCAGTGCTGCTGGGGGTGCCGGTAGAGACTGTCACTGGTAGAGGCGGCGGTATCACCGACGAATCCTTTCAGAAAAAGAAGCAGGTCATTGCCCAGGCCATTGCTCTGAATCAACCGAATGGGAAAGACCCGGTGGACGTTCTGCAAAAGGTCGGCGGCTTCGACTTGGCCGCCATGTGCGGGGCCTTCCTGGGGGCCGCTGCCAGCCACCGGCCGGTGGTCATCGACGGCTTTATCTCTGTGGTAGCTGCCCTCTGCGCTGCCCGGCTCTGCCCGGCGGCCCGGGACTATTTTGTGCCCAGCCATTTGTCCTACGAGATCGGCTATAGACTGGCTCTGGAGGAGCTGCGGCTGGAGCCGATCTTCCAGCTGAGTATGCGCCTGGGCGAGGGCAGCGGCTGCCCACTGACGTTCCAGGTTTTGTCCGCTGCCTGTAGCATCATAAACGATATGGCCACCTTTGACCAGGCGGGCATTGATGACGGCTACCTGGAGGAGATCCGGGAAGGGGATAAGTTCACCGTGGAGGCCCGGAAATGATCGTATTTATTACGGGAGGGGCGAAAAATGGAAAGTCCTCCCTGGCCCAGAATTTGGCTGTGAAATTGGCTGGGGGCGGGAAGCGCTACTATATTGCCACTATGATTCCCAGCGACCAGGAGGACAGGGACCGTATCCGCCGCCATATTGCCGACCGGGACGGCATGGGCTTCGAGACCGTGGAGCAGGGAAGAGACATTGCCAAGGTGCTTACCAAAGCAGACCCCAATGGCAGCTTCCTTCTGGACAGTGTCACCGCCTTGCTCCTCAATGAGCTTTTCCCGGACCCTACCTCCTGTGAGATGGACGAGGATGCAGCTGACCGCTGCCAAAAGGGGCTGGGGTCACTCTGCGACAGGGTCTCCAATCTTGTATTGGTCAGCGACTATATCTATTCTGATGCTGCCCGCTACGATGAGGTAACGGAAAATTACCGCCGGGGACTTGCCAAGCTGGACCGGTACCTGGCCTCCCGGGCAGACACCGTGATTGAGGTCAGCGCCGGGAACCTGATTTTTCACAAGGGAGGGATTCCAAAATGAAGTCCCTGTTTCACGCGTTTGTTATGTGCCAGTCCATGTTCTGCGCCATACCCTGCCCCGTTCAGATCTGGGATGAGCAGGCCAGGGACAAGCTCCTGTGGTGCTTGCCCCTGGTGGGCTTGGAGATCGGCCTCGTCTGGTGGCTGGGGAGTCTGCTGTGCGATTATCTTGCGCTGCCTGTGCTGATCCAGGGAGCCGTCCTCTGCGCCGCCCCGTGGATCCTGACGGGCAGCATCCACCTGGACGGCTTTATGGATGTGACCGACGCTGTCCGGTCCTGCCGGGATCTGGATCGCCGCCGGGAAATCCTGAAGGACTCCCATGTAGGCTCCTTTGCCGTCATCGGCTCCATTGCGCTGACCCTCTTCCAGTTTGCCTTTTGCACTGCCGCACCCAATTGGGCGGATGCCAAAATGCTGATTTTGATTCCTGTGGTCAGCCGCTGCGCCAGTGCGGTGGCAGTGGCGGTGCTGCCCAAAATGTCCACCAGCCAGTATGTTCAGAAAAAGGCAAGGGCGGCGGATATCTGCATCCCCGGGGCTGCGCTGCTGCTGTGTCTGGCAGGAGCCCTCTGCATTTGGCCAACCTACGTCTGGGTCATTGCGGCAGAGCTTACCGTCTATGGGCTGGCTCTGGGCAGGGCATACAAGAGCCTGGGAGGTATGAACGGCGATATTTCCGGCTATTGCCTGACATTGGCGGAGTTGGGAGCTCTGGGCGCAATGGCCCTATTGTAAAGGAGAAAAAACATGGATTTGATTATTGGCGGTGCCTATCAGGGCAAGCGTGCCTTCGCGGAAAACACCTTGGGCATTCCTGCGGAGGGTGTCTATACCTGCACCGGAAGCGATATCGATTTTTCCAAACCCTGCATTGACCGGTTGGAGGAATTCACTCTGGCCTGCGTCCAGGAAGGCAAGGACCCTCTGGAAATTCTGAAAGGCCAGGACCTTTCCGAAAAAACCCTGATCTGCATGGATGTATTCTGCGGTGTGGTCCCCATCGACCCGGAACTTCGCCAGTGGCGGCAGATGACAGGCCTGGTGTGCCAATATCTGGCTGCTCACGCAAGTCGGGTCTATCGGATCTTCTGCGGATTGGAGCAGAGACTGAAATGAGTACGCTCTATCTGATCCGCCACGGCAAGACCCAGGCGAATCTGGAGCACCGCTACTGCGGCAGTACGGACCTGCCCTTATCTCAGGAGGGAGCCGAAGAGCTGAAGCGGCTGTGCTATGAAATACCGGAGGCCCGATTTCTTACCAGCGGCATGCGCCGGACAGAGCAGACCCTGTCCATCCTCTTCGGTCCCGTTCCCCATACCCAATCCCCGGCCTTCCGGGAGGTGGACTTCGGCGTTTTTGAAATGCACACCTACGAAGACCTGAAGGACCGGCGGGACTATCAGGCTTGGCTCACCGGAGACAATATGGCAAATATCCCGCCAGAAGGGGAGAGCGGCAACCAGATGACCAAACGGGTGCTGTCCGCATTGCCGGAGCTGCTGAAAGAGGATACCGTTCTCATCACCCATGGCGGCGTCATTGCCGCCATTATGGAGAGCCTGTTTCCGGAGGAGCAGAAAAATCGGTACCAGTGGCAGCCTGCCCCCGGCAGAGGCTATGCCGTCTCCGAAAAAAACTACCGTCCCATCCCGTAAATCGCACTTGACAAATCCGGCAGAATAGGATATAATACCCAAGCACTTGCGAGAGTGTTGGAATGGTAGACAAGCACGTTTGAGGTGCGTGTGGTTACGCCGTGGGGGTTCGAGTCCCCTCTCTCGCACCAGAAAAAAGAGCCCTTTCGGGGCTCTTTTTTTGTTGGTCAGAAAAGGCGGCGGGACGGGAAAACCCTAACCTTAAACAATCAGATGTCGGAAATCAGCAGCATCACCTTGGCAATGAACCATCCATCTTCCGTTACGGTGAAGTCTGCTGAGCCATCGTGCTGCTCTGCAATTCCACGGATTACAGATAAACCAAATCCATGCTGCTTTGCATTATGCTTTGTAGTGTGCATCTCAGGATTGCTGCGCAGCAGCTCAATGTTGGCTCGATTTTGAATTTTAATACACAGGTAGCATCTGGTTGGAAAAATGTGAATATCAATTTCAGGCGAATCAACTTTTTCACTGGCCTCCATTGCATTGCTGACAAGATTTGAGATCAGAGAAACCAATTCGCTGTCTGATACGGGCATATTGCTTGTGAGAGATGCTTCCACATGGAACGCAATCCCTTTTTGCAAGGCGGTAGCAGCTTCTTTGTTCAAAATTGCGTCCACCACTGCATTGCCGGTATGGATGCATTTGGTATTGGGACTGATAGGCTGCTGTGAAAACTCGTCAAGAAGCTTCAGCGCCTGCTCTGTGTTCCCTCCTTCCAGCAGCACTGTCAGCGCGCGCATACGATGCTGGTTTTCATGGCGCTCCAATCGAAGTGCATGGGTCAAACGGTTAATTTCCTGTGACATGATTGTCTGTTCCCAGCGGCCGGTACGCAGGGAAATCTTTGTCAAACTGGATTCATAATGGCGGATTAAATGACTTACCAGGAAAAAGAGAATATACAGGGTAAGCAAACCGCAGAGATTTGTAAATGCCTGCCGCTTACACATTTCCAGATACCCCGGTGTCCCCCAGACCACCGATGTTTCGCGATACCGCAATGTATATCCGAGGACGCTGAATACTGAGGCTGCAACAAGCGCCCCCCAGTAGTTCACGGAAACCTTTCTGGTAGAATGAAGTGCTGTCATGTACAGAAAAACGGCGGACAGCAGGATAAATGGCAGGGAGAAAAAGCGCCAGTTGCGAACATGAAAAAGGGCACCCAGAAGGTGTGCAAATTCAAAACTATAAAAAACGGATACACAGAAGACGGTTGTCATCGCCAGCTTCAGACCGAACTGACCTTTCAGGCAGAAATAGGAGTACACGCTGCCCCAAAGAATGAAATTGACGGCATACAGGAAAAAGTTGATGCCATGTACCTGCTCTTCTAAAATTGTTCCAACCAAGCCGGATAGGCACAGCAGAAGCACTGAAAAGGCGTTTTGTGCGCGGTTAAAACGTCGGCCATAGCTAAACTGTAGTGAAAGTAATAATAC
>URGL01000057.1 GCA_900547405.1 uncultured Eubacteriales bacterium | reverse complement strand
TTTCCGCTCTATCGCCCCTCATTTCTATTTTATCTTGTTTGTACCCCTTGTACACCGATGTTTGCATTACCTATGGATTGGTTTCCAGATATTCCGGCCTGTGTATGCTCGTCAAACTCCTCTTGACTGTATTTCTCGATGCCAGTTAATGTTCCGTGATGTTCGCTGTTCAAGTGGCCGTAATCACGAACGGTATAAATGTCTATTGTACCAACACCACTTCCAAGCGTTCTCATTTCGCCTCGGAATTTTCCGCTGGTGAGACTTTCACCATTAGAAGTGAGAACATCCCGGAAATAGCGGACTTCCTCACCATTGAAATACCACTGATCTTTTTCGGCATCATAGGTTACTCCAAATGCCTCATACTCTGCAACGAGCTTTGCAGTTTCGCTATCTTCAAGCGGCGTTCCTGCCATAGCAACGGATGTGCTGTTTTTCAACGCCTCAATATCCCGTGCGTCAAATTCCTGCTGGGTAAACTCTTTTAAGCCAATCAGCTTACCCGCCGGATCAACGGAGCCGTCAGCCGCTTTTGAAAAGCTCTCTAAATCCCGTACAGCATACACATCTACTGTGCCGTTTTCATTTAGAAAATCAATACCGGCGGTTTCATTGTTACCGATGGGATAATAGTCCTCAAACCATCGAACCAAATTCCCGTTGTAGGTAAGTTCATCTTTGACCGCATCATAGGTCATCCCATATTGTTCATAAGGTGCAAACATTTTTTCTTTGTCTGCGGCGGAAAGTGCCGAGCTATCCTCGCTGTTTCCAAGCGCCTCAGAGCTGCCAAGAGGTTGACTGATTTCTTCCTTGATAACGGGATTACCTTGTTCCTGGCTGTTCTGTGGTGTCGTGCTGCATCCAGCCAAACAGCCTAATAAGAGCATAGACGCAGCACATAATGCCATTCTTCTCATAGTGTTTACCAATCCTTTCTTTGAATGTACCCCAAGTATAGCAAAGCATTTTGGGATACCTTTGGGATTAGTTTGTGATTTATGTGTAGTTAAAAAAAGCGGCAGGTTGTTCACCTGCCGTTGATTGTCCGCTAAATCGTGAAGAAGAATTTAACACCGTTTTCTGTGTTGCAAGCCTCACAATAGCTGTTATGTTGTTGTAAAATTCTTTGAACCATATAAAGCCCTAAGCCGCTACCGCCTGTTCTTCTACTGCGGGATTGCTCCATACGATAAAAAGCGTCAAACAATTTGGGAATATCATCTTCTGGTATATGTGTACCTGTGTTCTCTACGGAGAACAAAAAGCGTCCGTTGGTATTTTGCAAAATAATATCAACGCTTGCTCCATGCGGCGAATACTTTACAGCATTTGAAATCAAATTGGAGAACACCTTTTCAATCAGCAATTTGTTCCCGTTTATAAAAGCGGGAGACTGTATGGCAAGATGTATTTGCAGTTCTTTTGTTGCCACTAAATCATCAATCTCCCTCAAATAGCCATGTATCATGGGAGCGCAATCAAAATGCTCCATTTTGAAATCAACATTGGTTTCCAGCCTTGAAATCGTTAATATTTCCTGCACCATCGTTTCAAGCGTAGCCGCAACTTCCAAGGATCGGGCAAGATACTTTTCGTGGTCTTTATATGCCCCTATACCCAATAGCATCCCCTCTAATTGACCCTTGATAATGGTGATAGGGGTTTTCAGTTCATGGGAAGCAGAAGAAAAGAAATCCTGTTGTGCCCGTTCCAGCACCTTTTGATGTTCAATATCCTTTTGGAGCTGGAGATTTGCACTTTGCAACTCCTCCAAGGTAGCAGACAGTTTCCGGGACAGCGTATTCAAGCTATTCTCCAGTACACCCAGCTCGTCAGAACGGCGTTCCTCAAGTTGCCATTCCAGCTTCATATCAGACATTTCTTTAGAAATCCGACTGATTTTTAATACCGGGTTTGTAATGATACGAGAATACACCCAAGCAGTTGCCAACGATACAAGGAGAATAACGCAAAACAAAATCGGTAATATGCTTACAAATGATTGCCGCAGTTCTGCGATTTGAGAGGCTTCTCCGTAAACTGTTAAAATATATTGGCTATTATCATCTGCAAATGAGAAGTAATAGCTGTTGGATATAATCGGCGCACTTTCATAAGATGCTCCGCCAAGAGCCTCCCCGGTGATCCCATCGTTAAAGCTATTTTGGTTAGACGGTGTTTCCACCAGAACACCATCAGCAGTATAAAGCTCCACCATGCTAATTGTTGTGTTTTGAAGAAACTGATCAAAAAGTCCGCCGCTATCCTGCATACGGATATGTTCTAATTCATAAATAAAGTCGCTGGTCTGTTCATCTAATGCCGCATTGAGATTGTTAGAATAGGTTTGAGGCATATACCAAGCCAAAACGCCATAGACAAGAAAGCTCACGCAGAGCAAAACTGCCACAGTCAGAATAAAGACTTTAGCAAACAGACTGCCTTTAATTCTCTTTATCAACTTTATATCCCACCCCTCTGATTGTTTGAATGAAATCTATTCCCAATTTTTTTCGTAGATTTTTGATATGGGTATCAACAACACGCTCGTCCCCATAAAAATCATATCGCCACAGCTTATCCAACAAGTTCTGCCGGGTCAATATCCGGCCCTGATGAGTCAGCAGTTCCCGCAGTATTTCAAATTCCTTTTGTGTCAGTTCAAAATTAGCTCCGTCCACTGTGGCGGTGTAGCCGTCACAGTTCAAACGCAAATTGCCATAAGTAATGATTTGATACTTTTCATCTGTTCCCCGGTTACTGCGCCGAAGTACAGCCGCAATTTTGCGGAGCAGGACAGGCATAGAAAACGGTTTTGTAATGTAGTCATCCACCTGCAAATCCAATCCTTTAATCTGATCTTCTTCTCCGCTTAATGCGGTTAGCATGATGATAGGAACATCAGATTGTTTGCGTATCAATTCACAGACACCGTAACCGTCAATTTTGGGGAGCATAATGTCCAACACAATCAAGTCATATCGTTCTCCCGCAAATAAAGATAGTGCCTCGACACCATCATTTGCAACAGCTACTTCATATCCTGCTTCTTGTAAAAAATTCTGTAAAAGTTCTTGAATATCAAAATCGTCCTCAACGACTAAAATCCTTTGCATAATAACACCTCCAAAGATAGCGTATCATAGATTTTTGTGATTAAAGTGTAGTTTTCAAATTTTCTTTCTGTTATTATACCTTGTCCGTGTAACATCGGCAACCTTGCCGACGGGCAATAAAATACTACTAAAACATAAAATTGTGTTTCGTTCTCATAGTCAAACCCGAAATGTAAAATAATATAGGGGTGATATGAGAATGTACCAAGACACCAGACGGCTTGACTTCCACGCATTAGGCCGGGAGATCAAGCGCAAGAGAGAGGCGAAAGGCTGGACACAGGAATACCTTGCACAGCTCGTAGACCGTACCCCTCGTTCCATCATGTATTTTGAGAACCGGGGCCAGCATCCAAGCCTGAACACCTTTTACCAAATCGTCACCCTGTTGGATATTTCCGTAGACCAGTTCTTTTATCCTGACAGGCAGAACGGCGAAAGCGACTGCCGCCAGCATATTGACAGGCTGCTCAATACAATGGACGAAAAGGAATTGACGGTCATGGAGGCCACAGCAGAGGGACTACAAAAAGCCAGAGAAACGGAGGTCAAGTAAAAAGGGCCTTCGTTTTTCTCGTTTTTAGGGGGCTTTTCGGGGGTGCCGCTAAATGGCAAGCAATTCGGGTGTGGCCACACTCCGAAATTTTTGCTGGCCGCAGGCCCGCAAAAATGCTTGTTGGGGAGCTCCCCAAACCCGCTGAACTTCGGGACAAATTGTCCCAAAGTCCCGGCGCTATGCGCCCATTGTCTGCGGCCTGTCGCTATCGCTCCTGGGCCTTATTTTCCCGCCCGTCCGTTACGCCGAGCAGATGATCAATGTTCGCCTTGATTGCCACAGCCTGCCGCAGATACGCCTGGGCCTTGCGGTAATCAGGAGAGGGTTTTCTTTTCAACTTTTTTTGTACATTTTTTCTTAGCCGTCTCTTGCGAAGCCGCTTCGCCTATGATATAATCCACCCAAAGACCCGCCGAGACGGGGCTTTTTTACCGAAACGGAGGTTTGTGCTGTGGAGTATCTGGGTGTTTCTATAGACCTGAAGCATATGCCCAAGCTGGACCCGGGGTTTATTCCCTTCGGCGTCTGGCGGGAGGCCTATTTGAAGGAAGCGGCGATCCCCATTGCCATTGCGGTGGAGCGCAACGACGGGAAGATCACGGTTTGGCGGACCCGGATCCATGGCACCGAGGCCTTTGCCCGGGCGGACTGCCGGTATGTGGAGCGGATGGTGAAGTTCCTGCTCTGGTCTGTGGGCGGGTTCCGGATCTATCTCTGCGGCTGCCACGAGATCGCGGAGCGGCTGCGGGAGGACTATACTCCCACCGGAAACCGGGCCTTTGACGCGGACTTTTTCCGGAAGGTCTATGAGCGGGACCTGGAAATTCTGGACAGGTCCCTGGAGGATTGCCCTCAGCCCAACGAGGCCCCCCGGCCTCTGGGAGGCCACCTGGATGGCTGCCGCATCGGCTTTGATGCCGGAGGGTCTGACCGGAAGGTGTCCGCCGTGATGGACGGGGAATGCGTCTATACCGAGGAGGTTGTCTGGTTCCCAAAGCTCCAGGAGGATCCCCAGTACCAGTATCAGCATATTGTAAAGGCGCTGCGCACCGCCGCGTCAAAGCTGCCTCGGGTGGATGCCATTGGCGTGTCCTCTGCCGGGGTCTTCGTTGGCAACGCGCCTATGGTGTCCAGCATCTTCTATAAGGTTCCCCGGAGCCGCTGGGAGGAGGTCAAGACCTGCTTCGACCGGGCGGCCAAGGAGATCGGGGATGTGCCCATCGTTGTGGCCAACGACGGGGACGTATCCGCCCTGGCGGGAGCCATGGGCCTGGGCACGGGCCGGATCATGGGCATTGCCATGGGCACCAGCGAGGCTGTGGGCTATGTGGACAAGGACCAGAATGTGCTGGACTGGGTCTCTGAGCTGGCCTTCGCCCCGGTGGATCTCAGCGAAGAAGCCGCGGCAGACGAATGGTCTACGGATATCGGTGCCGGCTGCAAGTACTTCTCCCAGGACGCGGTGCTGAAGCTGGCACCCCGGGCGGGGATCCGGCTGGACGAGAGCCTATCTCCGGCGGAGCAGCTGAAGGTGGTCCAGGCCCTGGCCGAGGAGTCGGACCCAAGAGCCCTGGAGGTCTTCCAGGACATCGGCGTGTATCTGGCCCATACCGCCGTGCTCTATGCCCAGTTCTACGACATTGAGCGGATCATTCTTATGGGCCGGGTCATGTCCGCCCGGGGCGGCGAGGTCATCCTGGATACCGCCTGCCGGGTGCTGAAGGAGGACCATCCGGATCTGGCCAAAAAGCTTACCCTGATGCTCCCGGACGAAAAGACCCGCCGCATCGGCCAAGCCGTGGCCGCGGCGAGTCTGCCGGAGATCATCTGACTTTTTCTTCCCCTGCGGGGAAGAAAAAGTAGCGGAAACGCAAACAGAAATTGACAAATTAGTAATTTCCTGATAAGATAATCCCGGCCCCTCAAAGGGCCGGGAAGAGCATTACCATAATACGGATAAGGCGGTCTGCTACGCTCCTGTAAAGGGGGTGAGCACCATGCCGATTACGCTGACGATACATATTGGTAGTTTTACCATTACGATCACCGTAAAGAGCAGGAACCGCCACTCTGCAAAGTGACGGTTCCTATGGTATTTTTAACCTAGCCAACCAGAATTGAGCAGACCGCTTATCGGTAATGCTCTTTTCACATTCATTATACCACAGCCTGCCAAAATGTCAAGGCGGGCTGTTTGGTTTTATAGCGCGTGATTCCTTACCAGAGCAACCAATTCCTCCGGCTTCTCAATTTTCCAGTCATAGTTTTCCGGCTGGCCGAAGCCGTAGCTGGCCCAGACGAAGGGGAGCCCTGCCTGGTAGGATGCTTCCATATCCCCCTGGGTGTCACCGATGTAGCAGGCGGAGGGGATACGGTACTTTTCCAGCAATGTCTGGATGGTCACGCCCTTTGGGGCTTGGGTGTCCCCGTAGCACAGGTGGCCGGAAAAAAGGTGGCCGATGCCCAGCTTCTCCATGCACAGCTCCGGGTAGCCCTTCTGGCTGTTGCTGACGATGAAAAGCCGATGGGTCTGGTGGAGGGCCTCCAGGGTCTCACAGATCTTTGGGTAGCCGATGCGGCAGGGATCCTGGGCCAGGTGCCGGTCTTCCCGGACCATGCAGCGCTCCATAAGGGGATAGCGGATCTGCTTCGGCTGGTCCGGGAACAGGGCGTCGGCAATTTCCGTCATGGTTTTCCCGAAGAGACCCTTGAGCCGCTCCGCGTCCACGGCGTAGCGCTCCATTCCCTCGTCCCGGAGCTGGAGGTTGAACCCCTCGGCCACCAGGGCCCGGGAATCCCAGAGGGTACCGTCGATATCAAAGATCAGGCTGTCCAAAGTAGTCCTCCTTCAGGTGGCGGCGGATGCGGCTGACGATCATATCCAGGGCTACCATATTTTTGCCTCCCTCCGGCACCACCAGATGGGCAAATTTCTTGCTGGGCTCCACATACCGCTCATGCATGGGCTTCACCGTCTCCTGGTACTGGTTCAGTACGCTTTCCAGGGAGCGGCCCCGCTTATTGACATCCCGCTTGATCCGGCGGCAGAGGCGGATATCGGCATCGGAGTCTACAAAGATACGGATGTCCATGAGATTTCGCAGCTCTTCATTTTCGAAGATCAGAATGCCCTCCACGATGATGACCCGCCGGGGCTCCAGATGGATGGTCTCGTCACTGCGGTTGTGGACGGTGAAGTCGTACACCGGGCACTCGATGGGGTGGCCGTGACGGAGCTGGTCCAGGTGGTAGACCATGAGACTGGTGTCGAAGGCATCCGGCTCGTCATAGTTCAGGCGGCTGCGCTCTTCGTAGCTCAGCTCGTCGTGGCGCTTATAGTAGTTGTCGTGGCTGAGCACCGTTACCTCGTCCTCAAAGTCGGCAATCAGATTTTTCATCAGGGTGGTCTTGCCGCTGGCGGAGCCTCCGGCAATGCCGATGACCAGAATGTTGTTGTCCATAGCTCACTATCTCTCCTGTCTTTTCGGGCTGCCCAGCAGTCGCCAGGAAAGCTCCAGAATTTGTTTGGATGGCAGGCTGTTTTCAATCAGGATCTCCCCGGGGCCTTCCCGCAGGAGCCCCGCCTCTTGCAGCCGCCGCCGGGTCTCCCGGGCGGTGCCGTCGCCGCCGTCCAGGATCTCTACCTGGGGACCCAGAATTCTCCCGATGGTGTGGGAGGCAAAGGGGTAGTGGGTGCAGCCCAGAACCAGAGCGTCCAGCCGTCCCCGGTAGGGAAGGAAGAGCCGCTGGAGCATATCGATGTTTTTCCGGGTGTCTACTTGGCCGTGCTCGACGATCTCCACCAGATTCGGAGCGGGAATTTTATAGATGCTGCACTGGGTTTCGTAGCGCCGCAGAAGCCGGGCGAATTTTTCCTCCCCCAGGGTCATGGGGGTAGCCATGACGCCGATGCCTCCGCCGGGGAACCGGGTCGCTGCCAGCTTCAGGGCGGGCTCAATGCCCACCACGATCAGATCCGGATACTTTGCCCGCAGGTCCCCGATGGCTGCGGAGGTGGCGGTGTTGCAGGCCACAACCAGGGCCTTCAGCCCCCGGGGCATCAGCTTTTCGACCACGGCAAAGCTCAGGGCCTCTACCTCTTCCTTTTTCCGGATGCCGTAGGGGGCGTTGGCAGAGTCGCCGTAGTATAAAAATTTTTCGCTGGGCATCACCCGCCGCAGGTGCCGCAGGACGCTGATCCCCCCTACGCCGGAGTCAAATACGCCGATATAGTCCTCTTTCGTATTCATAAGAGCACCTGCTTTCTGCCTGGGTTTGCTTACTCTCTATCATAGCAAAATCAGGGGAAAAATGCAATCCCCCAACCTTCCCTTGGGGGAAGGTGCCGCCGCAGCGGCGGATGAGGGGCGGTACCGAGTCGGAGGATACACCGCCCCACACCCGTCAGGGCTTCGCCCTGCCACCCTCTCCCAGGAGAGGGTAAAATCAAAAATTTTCCGGACCGCTATCTATTTTCCTCCAAATCGTATATAATAGTCCTTACCTGTATGCAAAGGAGAATTCTATGATCCAAAGGACAACAATTTATCCCGGCGTGTACCTGACCTGCATCCAGGACCGCCGGTTTAAGCAGAACTGTGTCAGCATCCAGTATCTCCGGGAAATGCGCCGGGGGGAGAGCGGCAAAAATGCCCTGATTCCCAGTGTGCTGCTCCGAGGCTGCAAGTCAGCGCCGGACCTGCGGCAGATCACGCTGCGGCTGGACGACCTCTACGGCGCTTCCGTCAGCCCTATTTCCCGGCGGGCGGGGGATTATCAGGCCTCAGGCTTCTATGTCAGCCTGATGGACGACCGGTTTGCCCTGGAGGGGGAATCGGTGCTGGAAAAGACACTGGACTTCGTCACAGAGCTGCTCTTCGACTATCCTACAGAGGACGGAGGGCTTTTGAAGGACTTTGTGGAGGGGGAGAAGATCAACCAGATCGCCGCCATCGAGTCGGAGCTCAATGACAAGCGGGTCTATGCCGCCCAGAAGCTGCTGGAGACCCTCTGCGGCCAGGACCCCTACGGTGTGCCCAAGATGGGTACCCGGCAGGAGGTGGAGGCCATTACGCCTCAGGAGCTTCTCCGCCACTACGAGGCCCTCCGCCGGGAGAGCCCGGTGGAGGTCTATTACGTAGGCTCCGCCGATCCGGGCCGGGTGGCGGACCTTGTAAGAAAGATGTTCGCCCGGGAAATTCGTCAGCCCCGGGAAATGCCCGGGCAGACGGACCTGACTCCCGGGGTCCGGCAGGACAGGCGGGAAGCCATGGAGGTGGCCCAGGGCAAGCTCTGCATGGGTTTTCTCACCCCCATCACCAATCGGGACGACCGGTTTGCCGCCATGCAGGTGACAAACGGCATCCTTGGCGGAGACGTGACCTCCAAGCTTTTCCAGAATGTGCGGGAAAAGCAAAGTCTCTGCTACTCCATCGGCTCCGGCTATTATGCCGCCAAGGGCATTTTGCTGGTATCCGCGGGCATTGACTTCGACAAGGAGGACCACGTCCGCCGGGAAGTCCTTTCCCAGCTGGAGGCCTGCCAGGGGGGGCAGATCACGGATGAGGAGCTTGCCGCCTCCAAGCAGTCCCTTCTCACCGCTCTGCGCAGCGTCCAGGATTCCCCCTCCGCTATGGAGAACTATTACTCGGCCATTACCATGGCCCAAACCGGCCGGAGCTGGGAGACGCACATGGATCTGCTGGCCAAGGTCACCAAGGAGGATGTGGTGGCCTGCGCCAAGACCCTGGAACTCCACAGCACCTATTTCCTGGAAGGAGGAGATATCTGTGCAGCGCTTTGATTATCCCGCTTTGGACGAGACCGCCTACCGGGAAACCCTACCCAACGGACTGCGCCTTACCGTGGTTCCCCAAAAGGGTTTTGCCAAGAAGCTGGCCTATTTCGCCACGGACTTTGGCTCCATCCATACCGCCTTTCGCCTGGGGGGCCAGGAATACACCGTCCCCGCCGGTGTGGCCCACTACCTGGAGCACAAGATGTTCGACCTGCCTGGGGGCCGGGATGTGTCTGCCGAGTTCGCTGCCCTGGGGGCCCACTCCAATGCCTTCACGAGCTACGATATGACGGCCTACTATTTCTCCTGCACCGAGCACTTTGAGGAGAATCTGAAGCTCCTGCTGGAATTCGTCTCCACTCCCTATTTTACCCAGGAGAGTGTGGACAAGGAGCGGGGCATCATCGACCAGGAGATCGGCATGAACGAGGATTCCCCGGACAGCGCCCTGTTTGAGCTGCTGGCTGCGGGAATGTATCGGGTCCATCCCGTCCGGGTGCCGATTTTGGGTACCCACGAGACCATCCGGGAGATCACCCCGGAGACCCTCTACCTGTGCCACCGGGCCTTCTATGCCCCGGGAAACATGACACTGTGCGTCCTGGGCGATGTGGACCCGGAGGGGGTGGCCGCCCTGGCCCGGCAGGTCCTGGGAGACGAAAAGAGGGAAGTGGCGGAAAAGCTCCGGGACTGGCAGGAGGACATGACTCCGGCGGAGCCCTATGTCCATGCCAATATGGAGGTGGCCATGCCCACCTTTACCATGGCTTTTAAGTGTGAAAGCCCCGGCACCGGGGAGGAGGCCATCCGCCAGGAAATGGTGGCGGACCTGGCCGCCGAGGCCCTCTTCGGGGAGTCCTCGGATCTGTATCTGAAGCTTTACGAGCAGAGGCTCATCGACGGCTCCTTCGGCGGCGGCTTCGAGACTGTGGACGGCTGCGCCCTGCTGACCTGCGGCGGCGACAGCAGGAATGCCCAGGCTGTGGTGGAGGCCATTCTTGCCCGGATGGAGGCCCTTCGGGCCACGGGCATTACCGAAGAGAGCTTTGAGCGCATGAAGCGCAGTGCCCAGGGCCGGCGGATCAAGGGCCTGGATTCCTTTGATTCCACCTGCTTCCGGCTGTGCAGCTACTGCTTCAGCGACTTTGACTATTTCCGGTTCCCGGAGGTCTACAGCCACATCCGCAAGACGGATGTGGAGGCCTTCCTGAACCGTGCCGTGACCCGGCAGCGTCTGGCCCTCTGCGTCATTGATCCTATATCCAAGGAGGAAACACTATGATCCCCAATCCCGCAAACTACTCCGCCATCTCCTTTCCCCTGCTGGGCATTGAGGTGGACCCCATCCGAACCATTTCTCTGGGACCCCTGACGATTCACCTCTACGGGGCCGTGATTGCCCTGGGTCTGCTGCTGGCCGGTATCTATTGCAGCCATCGCAGCAAGCGGGCGGGACTGACGGAGGACGACATCCTGGACGGCATCCTGTGGATCGCCCCCTTTGCCGTTCTCTGTGCCCGGGCCTACTACTGCGTTTTCAGCTGGAGCGAATACGCCGAGAACCCCATTTCGGTGCTCTACATCTGGAACGGCGGCCTGGCCATCTATGGCGCGGTGATCGGTGCCTTCATCGGCGTCATGGTCTACTGCAAGATCAAAAAGTGCTCCCTGCCCGCGCTGCTGGATCTGGTGGTCATGGGCTTCCTCATCGGCCAGCTGGTAGGCCGCTGGGGCAACTTCTTCAACCGGGAGGCCTTCGGCGCGGCCACTGCGGCCTTCAGCCGGATGGGCCTGTACAATACGGTCACAGGCCAGTGGGAGTATTACCATCCCACCTTCCTCTATGAGAGCCTGTGGAACCTCTGCGGCTTTCTGCTCCTGAATTACCTCTACCCCAAGCGGGCCTACGACGGCCAGATTGCCCTGTGCTACGCAGCCTGGTATGGCCTGGGCCGGGCCATGATCGAGGGCCTTCGGGTGGACAGCCTTTACTGGGGCCCCTTCCGGGTCAGCCAGCTCCTGGCGGCAGCCAGCTGCGTTGTGGCGGTGGCGGCACTGCTGGCCCTGAACTTCAAGCCCCATGACCGGGAGAACCTGGCGGAGCGGAGATATGAAAAGCGTCTGGCGGAGGAAGCAAAGGCAAAGGAAGAGGAAACAGAAAGCAACTCCTGACCTTCCCTCCGCGTAGGGGTCGATGCCTTCATCGACCCGCAGGTTCGATAACAGAGCGGTAGGCTTTTTCGTATCAACCTACCATTACCACCCGTAGGGCCTCGGGGCGATGTGGGCATCGCCCCCTACGCGTGTCCGGTAGACCATTGACAATTCCCTATTTAAGCGCTATGATATTCCAAAAGGAGGAATTTCCGTGAAACCTTTGGTATTTCAGTCGGATTTTGGCCTGGTAGACGGGGCGGTCAGCGCTATGTACGGCGTGGCCTACTGTGTAGATCCGGAGCTGAAGATCCACGATCTGACCCATGATATCACCCCCTACTCCATCTGGGAGGCCAGCTACCGGCTGATCCAGACCATCTCCTACTGGCCGGAGGATACGGTGTTCGTCTCCGTGGTGGATCCCGGGGTAGGGACGGACCGGCGGAGCATTGCGGTCCGTACAAAGTCCGGAAAGTACATCGTTACCCCGGACAACGGGACACTGACCCATGTTCTCCGCCTGGACGGCGTTGTGGCGGCCCGACAGATCGATGAGAAGATCAACCGTCTGCCCAATTCCGGCGAGAGCTACACCTTCTACGGGCGGGATGTCTACGCCTACACCGGGGCCCGGCTGGCTGCCGGTGTCATCTCCTTCGACCAGGTTGGCCCGGATATCCCTGTGGAGTCCCTGGTGAAGCTCAGCGTGGTGGAGCCCTACTTAGACGGCAACGCCGTCTGCGGCACGGTGGATGTGCTGGATGTCCGCTTCGGCTCCCTCTGGACCAATATCCCCCGGGAGCTGTTCCTGAAAACCGGCGCCCGGTATGGGGACAGGCTCAGCATCACCATTGAAAACGATACCCGGACGGTGTACCGGAATATCATCACCCTGGCCAAAAGCTTTGCCGATGTCTACATCGGGGAAGCCCTGGCCTATGTCAACAGCCTGGACTGCATGGCCGTTGCCATCAATCAGGGCTCCTTTGCCCGGGCCTATAACATCGGCACCGGCAATTCCTGGCGCATCCGCATGGAGCCGTTTCGGATGTAAAATCTTACCTTCCCTCGCCCTCTCCTGCCTGGAGAGGGTGCCGCCGCAGCGGCGGGTGTGGAGGGGACCCCTCAAAGCATAGGACGGGCTAGGTTGAGTGGTGAAAACTTTCCATGCGCGTAGGGGACGATGCCCTCATCGTCCCGCAGGTTCGATGACAGAGCGGTACGTTTATCCGCATAGACCGACCGGTTCCGTCTGTAGGGTCACGGGTCGATGTGGGCATCGACCCCTACGCGAACTATGGGGTCATGCCTTTTCAACGAACGCAATTCCCTATTCTCCAGGTGTCCCCTCCACACCCGTCCCGGGCTACGCCCGGTCCACCCTCGGAAGGCACAGAGGGCAGGGGGCTTCCGCCCCAGAGCTTTGTCCTTTTTCCTCTCTGTAAAGAAGAGAAGATTGGAAATAAAAATTTTCACGGAGGTAGAAAAATCATGAAGAAGTTTTCTGTCAAAACCATGGTGGCCATCGGCATTGGCGCGGCGCTGTTTTTTGTGCTGGGCCGCTACGTAGCCATCCCCAGCCCGGTGCCCAACACCACCATCTCTGTCCAGTACGGCCTGCTGGCCTTTATGGCTGTGGTCTACGGCCCTGTGGCGGGAGCCCTCATCGGCCTGATCGGCCATGCCCTCATTGACTTCAGCGCCGGCTGGGGCATCTGGTGGAGCTGGGTCATTGCTTCCGGCGTCTTCGGCCTGCTGATGGGTCTTGCCGCCAAGGTCCTGAAAATGGACGAGGCCGAGATGGGCAAGAAGGGCCTCATTAAGTTCAACCTGGCCCAGGTGGTGTGCCATCTGATCTGCTGGTTCCTGGTGGCCCCGGTGCTGGACGTGTACATGATGGGCGAGCCCTGGGATAAGCTCCTGGCCCAGGGCCTGGTAGCCGGTGTGGCCAACGCCGTCACCACTGCCATCGTAGGCTCTCTTCTGTGCGTGGCCTATGCCGCCACCAAGACCAAGGCAGGAAGCCTGACGAAAGAGTAAAATTCCCTGCCCTCTCCTGCCATAGGCGGGAGAGGGCCTATACCGGTGCCGCAAAGGATGTTCCAGAAGACTGCTGAAGCATCCTTTACGGCATCTATCCATGAAAGGAGGGTCCACCTTGGAGCCTATCATATCCTTTGACCATTTCGGCTTTCAGTACACCGCCCAGGCGGAGCCGACCCTGTATGACATCTCCCTGGATATCCGCAAGGGGGAGAAGGTCCTGATCTGCGGCCCTTCGGGCTGCGGCAAGTCTACCCTGGCCCATTGCGTTAACGGCCTGATCCCCAATTCCTATCCGGGAAAAACCACGGGAACCCTCACCGTTGGCGGCCAGAACGCGGAAGAGCTGAGCCTGTTTGACCTGTCCAAAGTGGTGGGTACGGTCCTGCAGGACTCTGACGGCCAGTTCATCGGCCTGACGGTGGCAGAGGACATGGCCTTTGCCCTGGAGAACGACTGCATGGACCAGAAGGACATGAAGGCCCTTGTAGACCGGGTCGCTCAGCTGGTGGGGGTCAGCGGCGTGCTGGGGCACGCTCCCTACGAGATCTCCGGGGGCCAGAAGCAGCGGGTGGCCTTAGGAGGCGTTATGGTCTCCGGGGTGGATGTGCTGCTGTTTGACGAGCCCTTGGCCAATCTGGACCCTGCCGCCGGAAAAAAGGCGGTGGAGCTCATCGACGAGATCCAGAAACGCACAGGCTGCGCGGTCATCATCATTGAGCACCGGCTGGAGGATGTGCTCCACTGCCCCGTGGACCGGGTGGTCCTCATGGGGGAGGGGAGGATCCTCTTT
This sequence comes from uncultured Eubacteriales bacterium, assembly GCA_900547405.1. Classification (GTDB taxonomy): domain Bacteria; phylum Bacillota; class Clostridia; order Oscillospirales; family Oscillospiraceae; genus Faecousia. Next base: position 1,982 of record URGL01000057.1, on the reverse strand, counting down.
GACGGGGATCCGGACAGCCTTTTGTGCTCTGACCTGCTGCAAAAAAGCGGCATCCGGGAGCCCCTGTATGTGACGGCCCTGAAATACGCCGGGGTGCCTCTGGACCGGGACCAGCGGCTGAGCTATCTGCCGGAGCTGCGGCTCACCGAGGCGGATCGCCGCCGGGTGGCGGACTGGTTCTTTGCCCAGCCGGAGCCAAAGGGGGAGAAGGCAAAAAAAGAACTTCTCCGGGCGGAAAACATCGACTTTACTTACGAAGGCGGCCATCACGCCCTGAAGGGCATCTCCGCTTCCATTGCCGAAGGGGAAATGCTCAGCATTGTGGGCACCAACGGAGCGGGAAAATCCACCTTCTCCAAGGTCCTCTGCGGCTTTGAGATCCCCCAGAAGGGAACGCTGACCCTGAGCGGAGAGGATCTTTCAGCCTATAGCATAAAGGAGCGGGCGGACCGCATCGGCTACGTCATGCAGAACCCCAACCAGATGATCTCCAAAACCGGGATCTTCGATGAGGTGGCCCTGGGCCTGCGGAACCGGGGGGTGCCGGAGGAAGAGGTCAAGCCCAGAGTGGAGAAGGCCCTGAAAACCTGCGGCCTTTACCCCTTCCGGAACTGGCCCGTGTCGGCCCTCAGCTATGGCCAGAAGAAGCGGGTGACCATTGCCTCCATCCTGGTGCTGGAGCCGAAGATCATCCTCCTGGACGAGCCGACTGCCGGACAGGACCTGTACCACTATACCCAGATCATGGACTTTTTGGCGGAATTAAACCGGAGCGGCACCACCGTGGTGCTCATCACCCATGATATGCACCTGATGCTGGAGTACACGCCTCGGGCCATCGTCTTCCACGACGGCCATGTGATTGCCGATACCTCCGCGGCAGAGGTGCTGAACTCCCCGGAGATCGTGGAGACCGCCCACCTGAAAGAGACCTCACTCTACCATCTGGCAAAGAACTGCGGCATCGCTTCGCCGGAGGAATTCACCCGGCGATTCATCGCCGCGGACCGGGAGGTGCGCAGCCATGGTTAATCTCTTTAATTATATCGACCGGCCCTCTCCCATCCACCGGCTTACGGGAGCCAGCAAGCTGGTGTGCCTGCTGGCCTGGAGTGTGGCGGCCATGACCAGCTTCTATACGCCGCTGCTGCTGGCATTGACGGTGCTGGCGGTGGTGCTCTTCCACTGGGCCAAGCTGAAGCTAAAGGATGTGTCCTTTGTCACCGGGATCATGGTGGTCTACATTCTGCTGAACAATCTGCTGATCTTTCTCTTCAGCCCCACCCACGGTGTGGAACTCTACGGCAGCCGGACGGAGCTCTTCTCCATTGCCGGTCCCTATGTGGTCACGGCAGAGCAGCTCTTCTACCACCTGAACGTGATTCTCAAGAACGCCTGCACCATCCCCATCGTTTTGCTGTTTGTGTGTACCACGGACCCTTCGGAGTTTGCCGCCTCCTTAAATAAAATCGGCGTCAGCTATCGGATCAGCTATTCCGTGTCCCTGGCCCTGCGCTACATCCCGGATATCCAGCGGGAGTACCGGGAGATCTCCCTGGCCCAGCAGGCCCGGGGCATAGAGATGAGCAAAAAGGTCAGCCTGGTCAAGCGCCTGAAGGCCGCCAGCGCCATTCTCATTCCTCTGGTCCTGAGCTCCATGGAGCGCATCGAGACCATCTCCAACGCCATGGAGCTCCGGGGCTTCGGCAAGCATAAAAAGCGCACCTGGTACTCCGCCCGGCCCTTTACGGCCATGGATAGGATTTCTATGGCGGTGTGCCTGGGCCTCATGGCCCTGTCCTTCCTTCTCACCGCCATCAATGGCGGGAGGTATTTTAACCCGTTCTAAGAACCCTAACCTTCCCCTGGGGGAAGGTGCCGCCCGCAGGCGGCGGAAGAGGGGCGGTACAGACCCGGTCCTGCCTGCCGCCCCACACCCGTCAGGGCTTCGCCCTGCCACCCTCTCCCAGGAGAGGGTTTTT
>URGL01000056.1 GCA_900547405.1 uncultured Eubacteriales bacterium | reverse complement strand
ACCTCCGACCCCACGCTTAGGAGGCGTGTGCTCTATCCAGCTGAGCTACTGAGACGTGTCATGAGAAACAACTCCATTAGTTTACTCAAAAAATTTAGAATTGTCAAGAAAAATCGTCACATTTTTCGGGTAGGATGGAATATACTGTCCAATAGTCTTTTGAGGAAGGAGCACCGAAACATGTTGACCCTGGTTATGGAGCCGGGAGATCTGGACGATATGATCTTCGACGAGTATGACGGCGGACCCAGCGAGCGGTGACCGCCTTGCCCTCGGCTGTGGGGATTCCCAGGGCCGAGGGTTTGCTTTCAGATGAGCAAACCCAGCAGGGCGGACAGGACGATGACCTTGGGGACGCTCCATTTGCCCTTGGTGAGCAGCACCAGGGCCAGAATGCCCACAGCCAGGGCCCTCAGGGAGAAGGCACCACCCAGGGTGTAGTTCGTCAGGCTCAATGTGATCATCACGGCGAAGATGATGCCCAGCGCCGTGGGACGGACCCCCAGCATGATATCCTTCAGGACCTTGCTGTCCTTGAACTTCTGGAAGAAAACCGCGGCCAGGGCGCAGATGGTAAAGGTGGGCATGAGCATACCCAGCATGGAGATGACGGAGCCCATGATTCCGGCTACCCGCATACCGGCGAAGGTGGCGCAGTTCAGGCCGATGGGGCCGGGGGTCATTTCGGCAATGGCCACAATGTCCGAGACCTCGGAGGCGGTCATCCAGCCGTGGCTGACCATCTCGTCGTTGATCAGAGGCACCATGGACATACCCCCGAAGCTGGTATAGCCGATCTGGCAGAAGCTCCAGAAGAGCTGCAAAAGGGTTTCGATCATTCGGCCGCCTCCTTCCACTTGCCCATCAGGAGTCCGGCAGCCACCCCCAGCAGGATCACCACCACGCAGTTCACCCCAAAGACCAGGTTGAGCACACAGCCGCCGATACACAGGGCGTAGCAGATCTTCTCCGGGAAGGCACCCTTGCAGAGCTTGATGGCGGCGGATAGGATAATGGGCACCACCGCAGCCCGGACACCGTTCAGCATCTTGGCCACCCAGATGTTCTCCTGAAACAGCACATAGCAGTAGGTCAGCACCGACAGGATAATCATGGGCGGCAGGACCATGCCCACCACGGAGAGCACACCTCCCAATATGCCTGCCTGCCGGTAGCCAAACAGATAGGCCACGTTGCCGATCATGGTGCCGGGGAGGCTCCGGCCTACGCTGACGATGTCCAGCAGCTCCTCATCGGTGAGCTCCCGCTTCTTCTCCACGTAGTCCTTTTGCATCTGGGCCACGATACTCCAGCCTCCGCCGAAGGTGAACCAGCTGATGCGGAAGAAGTAGGTAAAAACCTCCCAGATTTTTTTCAGCTTTTCTTTGTTCATATTCTAAAAATCCTTACCGAATTCTTATTTTTCGTTAATAATGCACCACGTTCTCCGCCTTTCGGATGGCCTCCAGCACGGGCTTGGCCGCCGGGGAGCGGAAATAGGCGTAGGTGGTTTCGGGCACCAGGGTTTTCAGGGTCTCCCAGTCCCCATCCTTCAGGGCGGCGCGGACGGTGGAGGCGCTGATGGCCTTGCCGCCCTGCTCCAATCTCGGGATGATCCGGCAGGCAATGCCCTGCTCCGGCAGGGCCTGGGCCATGATCCGGTTATAAATACCGGTGACCTGACTGTTGGGCTCCTCCCCTACGAAGCGGGTCGTGACCCCCAGGGCCTTGGCGATGCGGACGAATACCGCCAGGTCCAGTCTGGCGTGGCCCTGGATCACGGCCGCCTCATCCTTGAGAAAATAGCTGGGGAAGGTGGCATTGCTGATGATATAGGGGCCGGAATCATGGATGACCACATTGGGAAGGTCCGCCGTCCCCTGGCGCACCAGCTCCTTCCGCACAATAAAGGGCACCAGGCTGGCATCCTCGCTGAGGACGAAAAGGTGCAGGGTATCGCACTGCTTCCCGGCGGTCTCCACCAGATACCGGTGGCCCAGGGTAAAGGGGTTGGCGTTCATAACAATGGCGGCGGAGGTCCCCGGCCTTGCGGTCTTTTCCAGGGTCTTCAGGTAATTGGGAAATCCGTTCCGCCGGTTTTCCATAAAGACCAGGGTGCCCTCTACCCGGGCGATCTCGTAAAAGCCCAGGCTCTCAAAGAACCGGGCGGCCTTGACCTTGGTATAGAGAAACAGGTGACTATTGCCCCGGCCCAGCTGGTACTCCATCAGATGGGAGACGATCTCGTTGAGAAGCCCCTCCCCCTGGTGGTCCGAGCTGACGGCAAAGCACCGGAGGGTATTGCCGAAGCAGCTGCCCGTGGCAATGACCTCCCCGTCCTCGTCCAGCATGGCGCTGATATAGTCCAGATTGGCATCCCGGGTAATGCCCTCTCTGTGCAGCAGCGCGTCTACCGAGGCCAGGGTCCTTTTGTCGCCGGGAAACACCTGGGTAATGGCGTATTCACTCATGGCTCGTCTCCTTCAGAAAATGCAGCATCAGGGTCATTGCCAGCAGGTCGGCGCAGCCTCCGGGGGAGAGATTCCCCTCCACAAACCGGCGGTTCCAGTCCTCCAGGGCTTCCCTTCCTGGGAAGGGGTCCTTTGCCAGGGCCTCTGTGACGGCTTTGGCGGCGGCCTGCTGGGCCTCTAGCCCGCCCCGGTGGATCATGTTGGTGTCCACCGTTCCGGCAATCAGGGCCATGAGGGCGGCACAGGCGGCATCATTGATGGGCAGGCCCTTCCGGAGTCCCTCCTCCAGCTTGGGAAGGCCGATATCACGAACCTCCGGAAAGCCGCTGGCAGCCTGGCCCCGGACGCCGGTGATCCCATAGCACAGGAAGAGCTGCTGGCCCACAGTCTCCCCGGGGCCGGGCTTCAGGGCGCCAAAATCCTGGGTGAGCAGGTCCCGGGTCATATGGGCGCAGGTGTCCAGGATCCTCTGGGGATCTGACCACTGCTGTCGTTCCAGTCGGCCCAAAGCACCGCAGACCAGCCCCAGGGAGAAGATCGCCCCCTTATGGGTGTTTACGCCGCCGGTAGCGGCAAGCATCTCCCCTTCTGCATGCTTTCCCGGAAACCGGAGCCGGGCGAAGGTCTCCTCCGGGGAAAGGTCCCCGGTCTCCCGGCCGATCTCCAGGCACCGGGCAAAGTAAGGCCCCAATGCCAGAGCGCTGCGCTGGAAGGTGAAGAAATCCATGTCCCGATGGCTGCCGTTGTTCTCCCGGTCCACAAGACCCGGCTTGGGTGTCACGGCTACCTCATACAAAAGGGCCTGCTGGGCCAGCCGGGAAGCAAGCAGACTGTCCCGCCGGTTCACAGCCTGGGTAAGGATCTCCTCCGTCCGCTCCTGGAGCTGGGCCACGCTGTGGGTCCGGCTTCTGGCGCAGCCTGCCGCTGCCTCCCCGCAGATCAGGCACCGCCTGGGGGTCTGCCGCTGGAGCTTCTCCCCGTCGGGAGACAGCACATCCATATCGTACAGGCGGCCCAAAGGGGTGCCCTCCTCCAGTTGCCAGGTCAGCTCTTTGACACGGGAGGCGGGAGCATCCACAACCAGAACGGCCTCGCTGCCCGTATATTCCCGAATGACCTCTTTGTGCAGCACCGAGATCCGGTCTACCCAGAGCACCCGCTCCAGGTCCTCCAGGCCAATGTCAAAGCCCCGGCGGATCAGAGGCGAATCCTTAATGGGTCCGGCGATGTTCATGGTAAAGGAAACCAGGGGCTTTTGAAATTTCTCCAGCAGCTCCCGCTGCCGATTTGCCCGCCGCTCCCGGGCATCCAGCATTTCGGGCAATGATACGATCATGGCGCACCCTCTCTCTATTATTAACTCTCACAGTATACTACACGTGGAAGCATTTGTGAAGACTTGAAAAAACCTGCCTCCTGGGAAGAGGAGGCAGGTGATAACTCTTGGCAGCCCGAAGAGAGGGTCTCTTTCCCGGAGCCTTCCCAGCATAGCTTGCGGAAAGGGACACTGCGTACCCGGTCCACCAACCGGGGGCTCCCCTGCCCCGGTGACCCGGGGCAAAGGGAGCGGAGCTGTCAAAGAAGGATGGATTTTACAGAGGCATAATGCCGATGATGACGGCAAACAGCATGCACAGGATGGAGAACACCCAGACGTAGCCGAAGCTGGCCTTGATATGGTCCTCGATCTCCACATCGGCCAGGCCGGTGCCCAGCAGAGTAGCGGGGACCATGGGGCTGATGAAGGTAGCGCAGTTCCGGCACACGACCATGGCAATGGCGATGGGCAGAGCGTCCACACCGAAGGACTGGCCGATGGCAATGATCACAGGCAGCATACCGAAGAAGTAGGAGTCGGTATCGAAGGCCAGAGCCAGAGGCACGGACAGGACACCAATGACCAGAGGCAGGTGCTGACCCACAGCGGCGGGCAGGATGGACTGAATGATACCGGCCAGGCAGCGGACCACGGAGGGCAGGTCAACTTCCATGACCTTCACACCGGCGGCCACCAGCTTGCCGTCCTTCAGGATGAAGGAGGTGGTCAGAACGCCCATCAGCACGGCAGCGCCCATCAGGGTGGAGCACATCATGAGAGCGGGACCGGCATGGAGGTTGATGATCTTCTTGTGCATCTTGGCGGTGGCGCCGTAGTTGACGAACAGAGCCAGGGAAACGCCCAGCATGAAGGGCACGTAGGAGGGGAACACATCCCAGATCAGCAAGGCGATGACAGCCACGGTCAGCAGCAGGTTGAAGGCAAAGAGCTTGGGACGGGCCAGCTCCTGCTCTTCGGCAGACTTGCTCTCAGCCAGGTCCAGGGTAGCACCGGCGGGCAGGCCGGCGCCCCGCTTCTTCTCCTGGAAGCCAGTGAGAACGGCGTGGGCCAGAGCCAGGACAATGCCGAAGATCTGGATGGGGATGATGGTGTTCCACAGGGCACCTGCTTCCATGCCCAGCACGGTAGCGGCACGCATGGTGGGACCGGCCCAGGGCATCAGGTTCAGCACGCCCATGGCCAGCACGGCGATCCGCAGCAGGCTGGTGGGACGCATGTTCATCTTCTTGTAGATGGGCAGCATAGCGGGCACCACAATGCAGAAGGTGGAGGCTCCGCCGCCGTCCAGGTGGCCGATCAGGGCGATGACGCAGGTCATAACGCACACGCCCACCACGTTGTTGCCGATGAGCTTCAGCAGCTTGCCGATGATCACGTCAAACATGCCGGCATCGGTCATAATGCCGAAGTACAGCACGGAGAACACGAACAGAGCGGCGGTAGGAGCGGTAGAGTTAAAACCGGCCTTGATCATAGCGGCCAGGTTGTCGAAGGTGATCCGGCCCCCCAGGACCAGGATCAGGCCCAGGATAGCGGGGTACACGATGAAGGCAATAGCAGGCTGAGTCTTGCTCTTAAACAGGGTGGCAACAATGGCCACGATGGTCACAAGGCCAAGCAGGCCGACAATGGTATCACTCATTCAGGAGATTCCTTTCTTTCTTCAAATCAAATGACGCCGGGAATTTTTTAACAAAAAGGGGTATGGTCCCCTATATGTTTACAGGCTCAGGGGCTTGATCTTGCGGACTACGTCCAGAATGGTGCCGTCACGGGCTTCCAGGACGGCCACCACCTTGTCCTCCCACTGGAGGTCATCGGGACGGCCCACCAGGGAGTAGGCCTTCTCCTTCAGGCTCTCGATGGAGACATGGGGAATACCGGCCTTGTCCAGGCACTCGATGAGGTCAGGACGCAGAGGATTCACGGCGATGCCGTAATCGGTGACCAGCACATCCACGCAGTCGCCGGGGGTGGTGACGGTAACCACCTTCTCGCAAACGGTAGCCATGCGGCCACGGGTCAGGGGGGTGACAATGATGCAGACCTTGGATCCGGCAGCGGTGTCGGGGTGGCCGCCGGGAGCGCCCCGAAGGACACCGTCGGAGCCGGTGAGGACATTGACGTTGAATCCGGTGTCGATTTCCAGAGCCGCCAGGACCACAAAGTCCAGCTTATTGACGAAAGCGCCCTTGTTGGCGGGGTTGGCATACTGAGAGGCGGACATTTCGAAGTGGTTGGGGGTCTGGTTGATGGAGTTCACGGCATCCAGGTCGAAGTCCTGGACATCGATGACCTTGCCCACCTTGCCCTTCTTCAGCAGCTCCACCATGGGGCCGCAGATGCCGCCGATGGCCCAGCCCATCTTGATGTTCCGCTCATCCATATACTTCTCCAGGAACAGGTTGGCTGCCAGAGAGGGGCCGCCTACACCGGTCTGGAAGGAGAAGCCCTCCTTGAAGTAAGGGGTAGAGGCAATGACCTTGGCCACGTTCTCGGCCATCATCAGATCCCGGGGGTTCTGGCTGATGCGGGCGGCGGCGGAGGCGATCTTCTTGGGGTTGCCGATAGAATCCACCACCACAACGGCATCCACATCAATGGCCTCCACAGAGGCGGGCATATTGGGGAAATCCACCAGGCAGTCGGTGACCACCACCACATGGTCGGCATACTTGGCGTCGGTCATGGCGTAGCCCATGGAGCCGCAGTTGCTCTTGCCGCCGATGCCCCGGCAGTTGCCTACGCAGTCGGAGGTAGGAGCCGCCACAAAGGCGATATCGATGTGGACCTCACCGGCCTCAATGGCACGGGGACGGCCGCCGTGAGAACGGATGATGGCGGGAGTCTTCAGCTTACCGGCGGAGACCACTTCGCCCATCCGGCCACGGATACCGGAGGTCTGGATGCCGATGACCTTGCCCTCTTCAATGTAGTCGGCAATGGGGTCGTGGGCGCTGCCCAGAGAGGTGGCGGCGATGGTCAGGTCCTTCAGGCCCAGCTCCTCAATGGCGGCCTTCATGACCATGTTCACCACATAGTCGCCGTCCCGCAGATGATGGTGGAAGGAGAAGGTCATGCCGTCCTTGGCGCCGCAGGCCTTCAGGGCCTCCGTGATGGAGGCCAGGATCTTGGACTCCTGGGGCTTCTCGTACCGGCGGGTGGTGGGGGCGGCCTTGTGCAGGTACTTGCCGTCCATATAGTTCTTGCCCTGGTAAACTTCCTTGCCGTTTACCAGCAGCTCATCAGGAATATCTCTGCCTACTGCGTTAATCATACCAGATCCCCCTCATACATACCGCAGGCCTTGGCCAGCCGGAGTGTCCGCTCCGCGCCGGGAATAAAGGCGATATCGATCATCTTGCCGTTCACCGTGAATACGCCGACACCGGCAGCGGACTGCTCCTTGTAAGCTCTTACAATGGCTTCCGCCTGCTTGACTTCCTTCTCGGTGGGGGCAAATACCTCGTGGACCAGGCGGATCTGCTTGGGGTTAATCAGGCTCTTTCCGTCAAAGCCCATGGCCTTGTTCTGCAGGACCTCGGCCTTGAAGCCCTCGTTGTCGTCCAGGTCGGTGAACACGGTGTCGAAGCACTGGATACCGGCGGCACGGGCGGCCAGCAGCATCTGACCCCGGGCGGCCAGCATATCCACGCCGTCAGGGCTGAACTTGGTCTGCATGCACTTGCGGAAGTCGCCGCCGGAGATGGCCACGCCGAACATCCGGTCGGAGGCGGAGCAGATCTCGTAGGCGTTCAGGATGCCCTTGGGGCTTTCCAGAGCGGCCATCAGCAGGGTCCTGCCAACTTCCACGCCGAATTCCTTCTCGGCGGCTTCCACAGCGGCTTCCACCACGTGGACATCCCTGGCGCTTTCGCACTTGGCGATCCGGATGCCGTCGGCACCACCGGCCACGCAGACCCGGATGTCCTCCTGCCAGTGGGGAGTATCCAGGCCGTTGATCCGGACGATGACCTCGGTAGAGCCGTAGTCAATTGTGGTCAGGGCATGGTACAGGCTGAACCGGGCGGAATCCTTCTGATTCTCGGCCACGGCATCCTCCAGGTCCAGCATGATGGAGTCGCATCCGTAGATGTAGGCATCCTTGATGAGGCCGGGCTTCTGGGCGTTCATGAACATCATGGTTCTGCGCAGGCGGAACCGTTCGGGCTTGGGTCTTCTGATCATCTGATGACACCTCCCCAGGGAATGTTGGCGGCGGACACGCCACAGCTGCGGAACACGGCACACTCCACCCGGGCCTTGATGGTGCAGTCCAGAGCGCCCTTGTCCACCACGGTGATGTGGCAGCTGCCAACCTGCAGCCGGTCCAGGGTCTCCAGCACGGTTGCCTTGATCTGGCGGCCGTACTGATTCATGACGCTGCTAGAAAGCTCCAGCTCAATGCCGCCCTCGCCGGGCTCCACGGTAACCATGGCATCGCTGGATTCCAAAGTGCCGGCAGCGGCAGATTTCAGAATTTCCATGACGGAACCTCCCATATGTTTTTTTAGTGGTTTTTTATCGATAAACATAGGATAGCACAAGGACTTCATAATTACAAATACATATATTTTTATCTTATCATAATTTTTCTTCAATAACCTCCCGGACTGTCTTGACATCCATAAAAAATCTTTTATAATAAATATCAGCCCGAAATGATAGATTTCGTGAATATGCTGTAAAAATGTGGTGAAAATTATATGAATATGAAGCAGGCCCTCTATTTTAAGACCATTGCCCGGTACGGCACCATCACCGCCGCGGCAAAGCAGCTTTATATCAGCCAGCCCTCCCTGAGCCAGACCCTGCGGCAGATCGAGGAGGAGGTAGGCACGCCGCTCTTCGACCGGAGTACCTCCCCCTTCCACCTGACCTACGCCGGAGAGCGCTACCTGAAGGCCGTGGAGGCCATGCTGGAGATCGATGCCCGGCTGAAGGCGGAGATAGAAAGCATCCGCCACGAGGACGGAGGCCGCCTGCGCCTGGGGATCAGCGTCACCCGGGCCATGCAGGTCCTGCCGGATGTGATGCCCATTTTCTCCAGGGAGTATCCCAACGTGACCCTGGAGCTGACAGAAACCGCCTCCGCCAACCTGGAGGGACTGCTGCAAAAGGGCGAGGTAGACCTGGCCCTGGCCGCCACAGAGCCCAGCGAAATGAACATCACCTATGAGCTCATCGAAAAAGAGTCCATCGGCATTCTGGCGGGAAAAGACAGCGCTATCCACAGCAAGGTCCCCACCGGCACCCCCATCAGCCTGAAGGACCTGGAGGGTGAGAGCTTTGTCTCCCTGGATATCTCCCACTCCGCCCGGATCGTTCAGGACCGGCTCTTCCGCCGCTACAACTTCCACCCCCACATCCTGCTGGAGACCAGTTCCCTGGAGGTAGGCCGCCGGGTGGCCCTGAAAAGCGGCGCCTGCATGATCCTGCCGGACGTTTACGCCGACAGCACGGTTTTCCAGTCCGGCGGTGCCTTCTACCCCCTGGCGGATTACGACAACCACCGGCACTTCTACGCTTGCTACCGCAACGGCGAAAACGTAAAAAAATACGTCAGAGACTTCATCCAGATCACCTCCGCCGTCCTGGCCAAGAGCTCAGAGAATCGGAAAAAACAAGGGTAAATGTTCCCCCCGGCTGCAAAAAACGCAGCCGGGGGGGTTTCACCCTCTCCTGCTTGGAGAGGGTGGCACGGCGAAGCCGTGACGGGTGTGGAGGGGACCCCTAAAAGTTAAGACCGGGCCCGACTTAGACCGTTAGGGGTCCCCTCCACATCCGGCCCTACGGGGCCACCTTCTCCAAGCAGGAGAAGGCAGGGGCTATCCTCCTTTGGCCGGATAAAGGAATATCCAACCCCTTACCCGCATACACTCCCTCAGGAAAGGGGGGCTGTGGATGGTGTCCGAGGGGCATACGCTGCGCCTGAGCGAACGGGCGGAGCTGACGGTGACGGGGGTGACAGAGGTGGCCCGGTTTGAGGAGGACGGGGTGCTGCTGATGACCCAGATGGGCCAGCTTCTCATTCAGGGGGAGCAATTGCAGCTGAAGGAGCTGAGCCTGGAGGGGGGCCATGTGGCCCTCAGCGGGACGGTGAACGCCATGGTCTACAGCCAGGGAAAAACCGGAGGAGGCTGGTTCCGACGACTGCTGGGATGATCCCCACGGCCACGGTGCTGGCCTTTTTCGCCTGGGCCTATGTCTTCGGCCTGGAGCTGGGGCTGTGCTACGGCTTCCTCCGGCCCCTGCGGCCCAGGCACACAGGGGCCGCGGATCTGCTGTTTCTGCTGGCCCTGTACCGGAAGGCGGCGGTGCTCATGTTTGGGGTCTGCGGCGGGGAGCTGCGGCCCGCCTGCCTTCTGGTGCTGTTTCTGGGGATCTGGAGCTTCGACCGGACCGCCGGGCGGCTCCTCAGGCCCATTTTTGCCGGATTTTGGAAAATGGCCGGGCGGCTGTGGCGGCTTGGGGCCCGGCCTCTGAAAAAAATTTCCCAAATCGCAAAAAATATGTTTGCATCTGGGGAAAAATGGGTTACAATAGGACAGAAGTATATCCATCCCGCCAAACCCATTCCCGGAGGTATATCCTATGACCGATTCGACAGTGAAAGCGCTCAGCGTCCGTGTGGTGTTCAGCCCTTCGTCACCCCTGCTGAAGATCCTTGTGGTGGTCCTGCTGACATTTTCTATGGTGGCCCTTGCCGCCCTGACCTGGGTAAAGCTCACGGTCCAGAGTCAGACAGAGGCCATCGCCGCCGAGGCCGCCGCCGTGGCCGGGCAAAACCGGGTGCTGGAGCAGCGGATGGAGAATATGGACAGCGACGACACCGTCCGGGCCATTGCCCAGGAGGAGCTTGGGCTCATCGACCCGGATACCGTACTGATCGACATTAAAAAGTAATCAATTTTATTTCTGGAGGAAGCAAATCATCTATGGAGTTAACCGTTGGAGCCGTTTTAGAGGGGAAAGTCAAATCCATCACCAACTTTGGCGCTTTCATCGCCCTGCCGGAGAATAAGACCGGCATGGTACATATTTCCGAAGTCGCCAACGCCTACGTCAGCGATATCCGCCAGCATCTCACCGAAGGGCAGGATGTGAAGGTCATGGTCATCGGCCTGGAAAACGGCAAGATCAACCTGTCCATCAAGCGCCTGGAACCCAAGCCCCAGCGGGAAAACGGCCCTCGGAACGATTTCCGGAGCAGCAGCAGCGCCGGCCCCCGGCGGGAGGGTGCCCCCAGCCGGGCTCCCAGAGCCCCCAGGGCCCCCATGCAGCCTGCGGCCCCCAAGACCGCGGACCAGCTCTTCGAGGAGCGGCTGAAGGCCTTTATGTCTGAGTCCGACAGCAAGATCTCCTCCATCCGGCAGTATTCCGACCACCGGACCAAGAGCAGAAAAAGATAAGATGCAGACCGTTGTCATCACCGGCGGCTCCCGGGGCATCGGCAGAGCCGCCGTAGAGCTCTTCGCCGCCCGGGGGGACCGGGTGTATTTTCTGTACGAAAAAAACCAGGCCGCCGCGCAGGCCGTGAGCCAGGCCACGGGGGCCCAGGCCATCCGCTGCGATGTGGCAGACACCCAGGCCGTGAAGGCCGCCTTTGCTGGGCTCCCGGATGTGGATATCCTCATCTGCAACGCCGGCATTTGCCACTACGGCCTGATGCAGTCCATGGAAGAGCGGGACTGGGACCGGATCTTTGCCGTCAACGTCAAGGGCATCTACAACTGCGTGGGTGCCGCCCTGCCCTCCTTTCTGAAAAAGCACCGGGGCAGCATCGTCACCGTTTCCAGCATGTGGGGCCGGGTAGGCGCCAGCTGCGAGGCGGCCTATTCCGCCACCAAGGGGGCCGTCATCGCCCTGACCAAGGCCCTGGCCAAGGAGCTGGGTCCCAGCGGCATCCGGGTGAACTGCGTGGCTCCCGGGGTGATCCTGACGGATATGTGCGCCCAGGTGGAGCCGGAGATTCTGGAGGAAATGGCCCAGGATACCCCTGTGGGCCGCAACGGCACCCCGGCGGACGTGGCCCAAGCCATGGCATATCTGGCCGATGCCGAATTCGTCACCGGAAACGTGCTGAATGTTGACGGTGGATACGTGATTTGATACCAAGGAGGAACCAACATGAAAATCGCTGTTGCCTGTGACCACGGCGCTTATGACCTGAAGCAGACCGTAGTGGCCCACCTGACCAAAAAGGGATACGAGGTGGTGGACTTCGGCTGCCACAGCAAGGATAGCTGCGACTACCCGGACTTTGCCGGCCCCGCCGCCAAGGCGGTAGCCAAGGGAAGCTGCGACCGGGGTGTGCTGCTGTGCACCACCGGTATCGGCGTGTCCATCGCCGCCAATAAGGTCAAGGGCATTCGCTGCGCCCTGCTGGGGGACCTGATGTCCGCCGAACTGACCCGGCTCCACAACGACACCAACTGCATGGCCATCGGTGCCGGTGTCACCGGTGAGAATCTGGCCCTGGCCATCGTAGACAAGTGGCTGGAGACCCCCTTCTCCGGAGAAGCCCGCCACCAGCGCCGGATCGATAAGGTCATGGCTCTGGAGAACGAGTAAAAAATTTGCCCCCGCCACGGCGGGGGCATTGACAAAATCCCGGCAATGGGGTATAGTAAAGACACAGGGAGTACCGCCAGCAGACGGCTCCCGTGGTTGATTAAAAAGAAGTAATCGGAACTTTGGGAGGTTGGCGATTACTTCTTTTTATTATGATCGTTGGCCTGGAGAACCAGAGCAATGACAGTGGCAATGACCATGCAGAATTGGAACAATTCTTCCCATGTAACCATAACCGTCACCCCCTCTCGAAGTCGATTGGGGGTAAAAAGAAGTATTCACCCCCGAAAGAGATCAATCAGGGGAGTCGCCTACCGGGGTACTGGCGGTACCACGGATACAGTAACACATATTCTGTCGAAACGCAAGGAAAAGATTATGTTTTGCGGTAACATCATTCACAGGGCAGCTCCGCCGTAAAGGTGATCCGCCCTTCCTTCCACTCGGCCCAGATCTTTCCGCCGTGGGCTTTGGCCACGGTTTCGGCAATGGAGAGCCCTAAGCCGAAGCTTCCGTCCCGGCTGCGGGCCTGGTCCCGGCGGTAGAACCGGCGGAAAATGTCCTTGCATTCGGCTTCCGACAGCTGCTCGCTGTCGTTGGAGACCGTCAGGCGGCAGTGCTTCCGGCCGGAGCGGTCCAGGGTCACGGCGACAATGCCGCCGGTGGCATACTTCCGGGCATTGTCCAACAGAATATCCAGCAGCTGGCCCAGGTATTGGCGGCTGCCGGTTAACATAATATCAGGAGTGACCTGCTCCTCCAGGGTCAGTCCCTTCTCAAAGAAGACGGCATCAAAGGGCAGCAGGCCATCTGTCACCAGCTCGCTGAAATTGAGGGCTTCGAAGACCATTTTCGACTGGTCGTTGTCGCTTCTGGCCAGCTCCAGCAGCTCCTCCACCAGGGAGCGCATCTGGTGAGCCATGGTGAGGATGCTGCCCAGGCATTTGCTCTGGGTCTCCGGCTCCTCGGTCATCTGCATCAGCTCCGCGTTGGTGAGGATCACCGTCAGAGGGGTTTTCAGCTCGTGGGAGGCGTCGCTGACGAACTGCCGCTGCTGGCTCCAGGCGGTTTCCGCAGGCCGGACCATCCACCGGGCCAGAAGCTCCGCAATGGCCAAAAAGGCCAGCAGGCATACAAGGCCGATGCCGGCGAAGGCGGTGGCCAGGGTTTTCAGGGTGGTCTTCTCGCTGCTCATGTCGGCGAAGACCAGGGTGCTGGAGGCGTAGCTCCGGGTCAGCAGGTATCGGAGGTTGTACTCCGGGATCATGCCGGAATCGGTTCCGGCTTCCGATACCCGGAGGATCAGGTCTTTCAGAAAGGTCTCATCGGACAGATCGTAATAGCCTCCGGACACCGCCACCAGCTCCCCGTGAGCGCTGACCTTGATGAGGAAATAGGGCAGCTTCATCTCCTGGGACCGGCTGTTGGGCCGCCCCAGCTGAAGGGGATCCTCCACCACAGACTCCATCATGGAGAGAGCCTGGGATTCCAGATTTTCCCGGGTGAAGTGGTATACCAGGCCGAACATCAGGCACAGCGTCACGGTGACGATGGCCATGAGCACACAGACGAAGCGAAGGCGCAGCTTTTTCAGCACCCTTCCTTCACCTCCAGCTGGTAGCCCATACGGCGGACGGAGTTGATGAGGACGTTGGAGCCGATGCTGGTCAGCTTCTTGCGCAGAAAGCCCACATAGACCTCCACATTGTTCTCCACCGCGTTGGAGTCATAGCCCCAGACCTTGGCAAGAATGGCCTCCTTGGACAGGATGGCCCCCCGGGATCGGAGCAGAAACCGCATCACGTCAAACTCCTTGGCCGAGAGCCTGACCTTCTTCTCCCCGCAGACCAGGTTGCAGGTGGCCAGCTCCAGGACGGTGTTGCCCAGGCTCAGCTCGTCCACCTGGTTCCCCTGGCGGCGGAGCAGGGCCCCTACACAGGCCAGCAGCTCCCGGGTGTCGAAGGGCTTGGTGAGATAATAGTCAGCCCCGGCGTTGAGCCCCTCGATCCGGTCCTCCACCCCGGACCGGGCGGTGAGCATCAGGATGGGGGTGGCGCAGCGCTTGCTCCGGACAGACCGGGCCACCTGATAGCCGTTCATCTTGGGCATCATCACGTCCAGGATCAGCAGGTCATAAACTCCCGTCTCCGCGTACTCCTCTCCGGTCTCCCCGTCGTAGACGCATTCTACGGTGAAGCCCTTCTTTTCAAGCAGGACCTTCAGGGAGTCGGCCAGTAATTTTTCGTCTTCTATAATGAGTATCTTCATGACATACCTCCGCTGCTTTTTCTCTGCCCTCTCCTGCTTGGAGAGGGTGCCGCCGCGGCGGCGGGTGTGGAGGGGACCCCTTACGATCAAAACCGGGCTTGGTTTTTGGCGAAGACTGGCTCCCCTCATCCGTCAGGGCTTCGCCCTGCCACCTTCCCCGGTGGGGAAGGCTTCCTCCGGCGGGGGCTTTTCTATACCCATAATACTACATCTTCCACCTGAAAAAAAGCTGAAATTTTTGGTTCTTTTCAGAATTCACAAATCGTTCTTAATTTTTTTAAGGCTATTTTCAGAATGACCTGCTAGGATATGGGCATGAAAAGAAAAAAGCCTGCCATATAGGCAGAAGGAGTGTTATACCATGAGTGAATACTATGATGATTCCATTTATGAAGCCGTAGGCACCGGCGAGGCTGCTCAGGAAGAGACCCACCAGGATATTCCGGCGGATATGCCCCCTGTTGACCAGCCCAAGAAGCCCCACAAGAAAAACGGCGGCAAGAAGGGCGTGGCACTGGCCCTGGTCTGCGCCCTGCTTGGGGGCGGTATGGGTGTCGGCGGCGGCTTCCTGGGCGCGTCTCTGGCCCGGGGGGACCTGCCCCAGACCGTCGTCTCCGGAGACGGTGTGTCCACGGTCATGCAGGGAGTCCGGGAAACCAGCGTGCTGCAGATCCAGCAGATCGACTCCTCCAAGAAGCTTACCGCCGCTGAGGTCTACGCCGCCAACGTCAACTCGACCGTTGGCATCGTGACCTCTGCCGTGACCACCAACTTCTGGGGCCAGCAGACCCAGTCCGCTGCGGCCGGTTCCGGCTTCATCTTCACCGATGACGGCTATATCATCACCAATTACCACGTCATTGAAGGCGCCAATATGGTGACCGTCTCCACCTACGACGGCACTCAGTATGATGCCAAGATCATCGGCTACGACGAGAGCAACGATGTGGCCGTGCTGAAGGTGGAGGCCGAGGGCCTGACCCCGGTGGTCATCGGCTCCTCCAGCAAGCTGAATGTAGGCGACAATGTGGTGGCCATCGGCAACCCTCTGGGCGAGCTGACCTTCTCTCTGACGGCCGGTGCCGTCAGCGCCCTGAACCGGGATGTGACCATGTCCTCCGGCAGCACCCAGGAGCTGATCCAGACCGACTGCGCCATCAATTCCGGCAACTCCGGCGGCGCTCTGTTCAATATGTACGGTGAAGTGGTGGGCATCACCAACGCCAAGTATTCCGGCTCCTCCGGTTCCGGCGCCTCCATCGACAACATCGGCTTCGCCATCCCCATGGACGATGTGTACAATATCATCACCAGCATCATCGAGAAGGGCTATATCGAGAAGCCCTATATCGGCGTCAGTGTCATCAGCGTCAGCGATGAGACCCAGAAGTACGGCCTGCCCCAGGGCGCTGCCGTCCAGAGCCTGACCGATGACGGCCCCGCCAAGGCCGCCGGGCTCCAGGTCAACGACATCATCACGAAGGTCAATGACACCGAGATCACCAGCAGCAACGATCTGGTGAAGACCATCGGCGCTTGCAAGCCCGGAGACCGGATCACCCTCACCGTCTACCGCCAGGGCCAGACCATGGAGATCAGCCTGGAGGTGGCCCAGAAGATCCAGTCCGCCACTGCCGCCGCCGAAAGCAGCGACCAGTCCCAGCAGAACCAGAGCCGTGGCTACAGCGGCCAACTGCCCGGCTTCTTCGGCTTCGGCGGATTCTGAGAAGCAAAAAGTGAAAGCCCCCCTGCCCGGCACCGTGAAGGTGCCGGGCAGGGGGGTGTTTTTTTGAAGGTGGGAGCGGTTCGCTTGCCACTGGCGGCCTGGTTTGAGCTTGCGTTCGCTGTCGCTGTTGTCCCGGTCGTCACCTTTGTACTCGATCAGCACTAGCTTGGCATCCGCAGTATGGGAGCCTATCTGCGGAAAATGGCTCTGGATGGTTACTGTATCAGACTGGATTTGCAGGAAGTGTGACAAGAAAGCCAAAACGGTATACTGGGAAAAAAAGATTAAGAAAAGAATAAAGAGCTGGTTTTAATTGTAAAATTTATGGGGA
>URGL01000055.1 GCA_900547405.1 uncultured Eubacteriales bacterium | reverse complement strand
TAGCATTTCTCTTCACCCATGACCATTATATCATGGATAATAGAAAAAGCCCAGCTTTAACTGGACTTTTTCGACACTCTGAGGGGCTGTCTCACCAGGAGACAGCCCCAAAAAAGTATGTCGGTATCTTATTATACCATTGCGGCGGTGATAATGGCCATCTTGTAGACCTCGTCGGCGTTGCAGCCACGGGACAGGTCATTGATGGGCGCGGCCAGGCCCTGCAGGATGGGGCCGTAGGCCTCGAAGCCGCCCAGACGCTGGGCGATCTTGTAGCCGATGTTGCCGGCCTCGATGTTGGGGAAGATGAAGGTGTTGGCGTGGCCGGCCACGGGAGAGCCGGGGAACTTCAGCTGGCCCACTTCGGGAGCCACGGCGGCATCGAACTGCATCTCGCCGTCGATGGCCAGCTCGGGAGCCATTTCCTTGGCCACGATGGTAGCGTCGTGGCTCAGCTTCACGGTGCCGCCCTTGCCGGAGCCGTTGGTGGAGAAGCTCAGCATAGCGACCTTGGGATCGATGCCGAAGACCTTGGCGGTGCGGGCGGACTCGATGGCCACCTCGGCCAGCTTCTGGGCAGCGGTCAGGGTCACGTTGCCTTCCTTGTCAACGCTGTCCTCGTAGCTCAGGTTGATGGCGCAGTCGCCCATGGCCAGCTTCTCTTCGCCCCGGACCAGGATGAAGCAGGAGGACACCAGATGGGCACCCTTCTTGGTTTTCACCAGCTGCAGAGCGGGACGGACGGTATCGGCAGTGGAATAGGTAGCGCCGCCCAGCAGGGAATCGGCGTAGCCCATCTTCACCAGCATGGTGCCGAAGTAGTTGCCCTTGGACAGGGCCTTGCGGCAGTCCTCGGCGGACATCTTGCCCTTGCGGAGCTCCACCATCTTGTCTACCATCTTGTCCATCTCGGGATAGGTAGCGGGGTCAATGATCTCCACACCCTCAATGTTGAAGCCGCCCTTTTTGGCATTGGCCTTGACCTCTTCCACATTGCCGATGAGGATGGGGGTCAGAAAGCCGCCCTCTACCAGGCGAGCGGTAGCCTCCAGGATACGGGCGTCATGGCCCTCGGTGAAGACGATCTTTCTGGGGTTCGCCTTCAGAGTCTCGATCATAGCATTGAACATGATAATCTCCTCCAAATTTACGGGCCGAAGCCCTTGTTTTCGCCCTTCTATTATAGCGCAGTTCCTTTCCCTGTGCAACCATTTTTTTGAAGAAGGGCGAAAAGCCTCTGAACACAACTTTTGGTAAAAATGATGAAATTCTTTTTGACAGGCCCAATTTCGGTATTGCTTTTTGTGCGATTTGGCTTTATAATGAATCTATACTATGTTGGGGGGGAATTGCGTGGGCGAAGTGTATGCCATTGTCTCCGGTAAGGGCGGCACAGGCAAGACCTCCGTCTGCGCAGGCCTTGCCTGCGCCCTGGCGGAGCGGGAAAAGAAGATCCTCTGCATCGACTGCGATGTGGGCCTGCGGAATCTGGATATCTCCCTGGGCATGAGCGACGTTCCGGCTCTGTCCTTTCTGGACGTGTCCGAGGGCAGCTACCGCCTGGAGGATGCCGCCCGGCACCCCAAGTATCCCACCCTGCGGTTTTTCACCGCCCCCATGAACCGAAGCCCTGAGGCGATCGATACCAAAGCCTTCGGCAATATGCTCCGGCAAGCCCGGCAGGCATTCGACTTTGTGTTTCTGGATGCCCCCGCCGGGGTAGATGCCGGATTCCGGCTGGTCAGCGCCTGGACAGACCGGTTTCTGCTGGTAACGGGCCCAGGCCCCGCGGCCATCCGGGATGCCGCCCGGGTCAGTGACCTGCTGGAGCTCTCCGGCAAGAAAAACGTCCGGCTCATCGTCAACCGGGTAGATGAGGAGATGCTCTCCACCGTCCGGCTCACCATCGACGATGTGATGGACACCACAGGCACCCCCCTTGCCGGTGTGGTCCCTGAGGACCCCAATATTACCCTTTCCGCTGCCTTCGGCAGCCCCGTGCCGGTATACGCCAAGCGCTGTGCCGCCGCCCGGGCATTCCGCCGGATCGCCGCCCGGCTGGAGGGGATCCCCACAAAAATCAAGCTGTAATACAGCTATCATAATAAGGAGTGAAGAGGATGAATATCGCCTTTCTGGCCCATGATAAGAAAAAAGAACTGATGGTGCAGTTCTGTACCGCCTATAAGAGCGTCCTCGCCAAGCACAGCCTTTACGCCACGGCAACCACCGGGCGGCTGATTGCGGACAATACCGGTCTGCCCATTACCCTGCTTCTTTCCCATAAGCAGGGGGGCCATCAGCAGATCAACGCCCGGATCGCCTATAACGAGATCGACCTGGTGCTGCTGTTCACCGACCCCAACACCACCGACCCCTGGGACGATGCCCAGATGATCGAAACCATCCGGCACTGCGACAAGCAGAACGTCCCCATTGCCACCAATCTGGCCTCCGCCGAAATGTTCATCCTGGGCCTCCAGAGAGGCGACCTGGATTGGCGGGAAATGGTGCATAGCAAACAGCAGAAGTTTTGATATTCTATGTCATTGCGAACCAGTCAGCAGACTGGTGTGGCAATCCCCCGGATGTTCCGACTGGTTCGGTGATCCGGGAGATTGCCACGCCAGTGTGCGCACTGGCTCGCAATGACAGTGCTCTATCTAGAAAGGAAAAAATCCACATGGAAATCATCAAACCCCGCACCCTCTCCGGCTTTATGGAGCTGCTGCCGGACAAGCAGATCCGGTTTGAGAAGATGGTGCAGATCCTGCGGGACACCTACGCCTCCTATGGCTTCGCGCCCTTAGACACTCCCGCCATTGAGGACGCCCAGATCCTTCTGGCCAAGGGCGGCGGCGAAACCGAAAAGCAGATCTACCGCTTCACCAAGGGTGACAGCGACCTGGCTCTGCGGTTCGATCTAACGGTGCCCCTGGCAAAATATGTGGCCCTGCACTACAACGAGCTGGCCTTCCCCTTCCGCCGCTACCAGATCAGCAAGGTCTACCGGGGAGAGCGGGCCCAGCGGGGCCGATTCCGGGAGTTCTACCAGGCGGATATTGATATCATCGGCGACGGCAAGCTGGACATCCTCAACGAGGCGGAGATCCCCGCCATCATCTACAAGGTCTTCAAGGGCTTCGGACTGAGCCGTTTCCAGATCCGGGTAAACAACCGGAAGATCCTTTCCGGCTTCTACGATATGCTGGGTCTGGCCCACAAGAGCGGCGACATTATGCGCACCGTGGACAAGCTGGATAAGATCGGGCCGGAGAAGGTCAAGGCCATCCTCCTGGAGGACTGCGGCCTGACGGAAGACCAGGCGGGCGAGATTCTGGCCTTCATCGCCATCCGGGGCACCAACGCCCAGGTACTGGCAGCCCTGGAAGGCTACACCGGCAGAAACACGCTCTTCGACACCGGTCTTGAGGAGCTGAAGGCCGTTACCGCCAACCTGGCCGCCTTCGGCGTGCCCGAGGCCAACTTCGCCGTGGACCTGACCATCGCCCGGGGCCTGGACTACTACACCGGCACCGTCTACGAGACCACCCTGCTGGATCATCCGGAGATCGGCTCCGTCTGCTCCGGCGGCCGCTACGACAACCTGGCGGGCTACTATATCGATAAGCCCCTGCCCGGCGTAGGCATCTCCATCGGCCTGACCCGGCTCTTCTACGTCCTGGACGAGCAGGGCCTGCTGAATCCTCAGCTCCCCAGCGCCCCCGCCGATGCTCTGGTGCTGCCCATGACCGCCGACATGGCCCCCGCCATTGCCCTGGCAGAGACTCTGCGGTCCGCAGGACTGCGGGTCCAGCTCTACGGTGAGCAGAAGAAATTCAAGCAGAAAATGGCCTACGCCAATAAGCTGGCGGTCCCCTTCGCCGTTCTCCTGGGTGAGGACGAGATTGCCCAGGGCCTGTGCTCCGTGAAGAATATGAGCACCGGCGAGCAGGAGCTCCTGTCCCCTGCCGAAGCTGCCAGCCGCATCAAAGAAGCCGTCACCGCCCAGGTGCCGGTGATCCTGGAGAAGTGAGATGAAAAGCTACCTGATCCAGGACACCACAGAGGAGGAGCGCCGCAGGATCGTAGAGGAGTCCTTGGATCTGCTGGGCACCTGCGACGAATGCGCCGGCGGCCTGGCCGATATGTACGACGACTACATCTACGGCAAGCGGGAGCTGACAGAGATCACCATGTCCTTCCGGCGGGAATACACCTCCGCCATGAAGGGTCCCCAGCGTTCCGGCTGCGGGTATGTATAAAGCAAACTGAGCCAGTGCCACAAGGCACTGGCTTTTGCTTTTGAATGGAGGCTTCGGGTGCTGATTCTCGGAAAGTTTTACGAGTGTCGTTATAATGCACAAAATTCCGAAGGATAATTTTTCTATTTTCATGCATTTACATTCTTTGGTTTCTGTTGTAATATAGTTTTGTAAAAAAATAAAACTAAGTTTTATAACATAAAACAAAGGAGGCATTCACAATGGTATTGCAGGAGCTTTCCCTTCAGGGCAAGACGGCGCTGGTCACCGGCGGCGGATCCGGCATTGGCAGCGGGATCACCCGGGGGCTGGCAGAAGCGGGAGCGGATATTGCCTGCGTCTACAGCCGCCATCCACCAACGGAAATAGAGGCCTATGTCAGGGGACTGGGGCGGGAGTTCCTGGCGATCCAGGCAGATGTCAGCCGGATGTCCGAGCTTCCCCGGGTCATGGACGAAACCGTCACCCGGTTCGGCCACCTGGATATCCTTGTGAACAACGCCGGTATCTGCCCCAGGGCCTCCGCCCTGGAATACACCGAGGAAATGTGGGACCAGGTGATCCAGCTGAACGAAAAGACCGTATTCTTCCTGTCTCAGCTGGCCGCCAAGCAGTTCCTTCGTCAGGGCACCGGCGGTCGGATCATCAATCTGGCCTCTATGCTCTCCTTCCTGGGGGGCTTCAATACCACCGCCTACACCGCCAGCAAGCACGCCGTTATGGGTCTGACCCGGGTCATGGCCAGCGAATGGGGCCACCTGGGGATCAACGTAAACGCCATTGCCCCCGGGTGGATCAAGACCAACCTCTCCGCCCCTCTGGTTGCGGACCCGGAGCGCTACAACTCCGTAAAAGCCCGCATTCCCCAGGGGGACTGGGGCACCCCGGAGGTTTTCAAGGGCGTGGCCGTGCTGCTTGCCAGCGACGCAGGCAGCTACATCAATGGCGTCACCATCCCCGTAGACGGCGGCTACCTGACCAAATAGGAGGGATGACATGAACGCTCTGGTTTTAGAGGGTCCCAATCGCTTCTGTTACCGGGAAAGAGTGCCGGTGCCCTGCGGGCCGGATCAGGTCCGGGTAAAGATCGAAGCCGTTGCCATCTGCGGCTCCGACGCGGGAGCCATCCTGGGTAAAAACCCTCTGTTCACCTATCCACGGGTCCTGGGCCATGAGGCAGCGGGAACCGTAGAATCCGTAGGCAGCAGCGTTACCGGCCTTCAGCCGGGAGACCGGGTCTGCCTGATGCCCTGCATTTCCTGTGGAAGCTGCCGGGCCTGCCGCCGGGGAAAGCCCAACTGCTGCCAGTCTCTGAAGCTCTACGGCGTTCAGGAGGACGGAGCCTTGCAGGAATATCTTACGGTACCGGAAAAGAATCTTCTGAAAATCCCCTTCGATGCTCCTGCCCAGGCCATTGCCGCCATTGAGCCCCTGACCATCGGCGCCCACGCCGCCGGAAAGCTTCACCTGACCCCTGAGGACCGGGTGCTGGTCATCGGCGCAGGACCCATCGGTGTCAGCTGTGCCCTCAACGTCCAGACCTACGGTGCCGCGGTGTATCTGGCGGATACCAACGAAGCAAGAAGAAATTTCGTAAAAAATCGTTTTTCTCTTGAAGTTCTGGATCCGATGGGCTATGATTATGCCAAGGAAATTGCATACATCACCCAAGGAGACAATTTTGACGCCGTCATCGATACCACCGCCGTCAAAGCCTCTATGGACAGTGCCTGGCGCTATATCACCCAGGGCGGCCAAGTCGTGTACGTGGGCATCTGCAGCAGCATTGCCTTGGAGGGGCTTCCCTTCCACCTGAAAGAGCCCACTTTGGGCACTACCCGCAACTCCACCCCGGAGGATTATCAGCGGGTCCTTCGGTTCTGGCAGCTGGGTCTGCTGGACCCTGAGAAGCTTGTCACCCACACAGCCTCCTTCCAGGAAGCCGCTCAGGCCATCCCGGCCTGGATCTCTCCCGGCTCCGGCGTCTTCAAGGGTGTGGTCCAATTTCCCAAATGATCCTGTAAATGAGGTGTCTACTTGAATACGACCAGAGATTACACCATCAGTTCCGTAAAAAGGGCCCTGGATATTCTGAAGCTCTTTGATGAATCCCATCGGGAACTGACCCTGTCAGACCTGAGCCAGCTGTCCGGCATCGGCAAGAGCTCCATGCTCCGGTTTACCTATACCCTGCTCCAAGAGGATTTTCTGAGCTATAATCCGGAGACCCGGAAGTATTCCGTAGGACTGGAGATGTACCGGATCGGACTATCCAAGTTCAACTCTCTGGACGTGACCAAGTTTGCCAGGCGTCATCTGCAAAAGCTGGCCGATGAAATGGGCATGATCTGTTATATCGGCATTCGTCAGGGGGATATGCTGGCTATGGTTGGCCAGATTCTTCCCCCCACCGTCCCCGTCTGGACCCAGCTGACAGTGCTGGGCGGCGGCGTCAGCCAGCTGTACTCCACAGGTATTGGCCGACTCTTCCTGTCCCAGGACAGTGATGACGAGATATGCCGGTACTTAGACCGGATCCAGCCCAAAAAATACACCGATGCCACCATCACCGACCGGGCGGAGCTGCTGGAGCTCATCCACCAGGCGGGCAAGCAGAAATACTCCGGGAACTTCGGTGAAAACGAATCCCATGTATACAGCCTCTGTGCCCCTGTCTATCAGATGGACGGCACCATGGTAGCCGGTGTCAGCCTCTGCGGCATGCAGGAGGACATTTCCGGCTCCCGCCACGACTACTATCTCTCCCGCATCCTGGAAACCGCCCAGACCATTTCCAAGGAGCTGGGTTACTTCGGAAGCTAAGGCCCGGGGAACCGCCCCACGGTTCCCGGGACATCCCTTATCTTATTTTTATCACGCAAAAGCAAAACTAAGTTTCATTATATAAAACAGGAAGGAGCTTATCCATGAAAAAACCCCTTGTTGTCATTACCGACTATTACTACGAATCCATCGATCAGGAGCAGGCCGTCATGGCGGAGTTGGGTGCAGAGCTTCGGGATTACCACTGCAAAACCGAGGACGAGGTCATCGCCGTTGCTGCGGACTGCGATGCCCTGATCTGCCAGTTCGCCCCCATCACCAGGAGAGTCATCGAGTCCCTCCGCTGCTGCAAGGTCATCGTCCGCTATGCCATTGGAGTGGACAACATCGATTTGAAGGCCGCTGAGGAGCGAGGCATCTATGTCTGCAACGTGCCAGACTACAGCATTGATGAGGTTTCCAACATGGCCATTGCCCTGCTGCTGGACTGCGCCAAGAAGCTCACCTATCTGGCCTCCCAGGTAAAGCAGGGAAACTGCAGCTACACCGTTGTGAAGCCTCTGTACCGCATGGAAGGGAAGACCTTAGGTCTGGTAGGCTTCGGCCGGATCCCCCAGGCTGTGGCCAAAAAGATGGCGGGCTTCGGCCTCCAGATGCTGACCTACGATCCCATGGTCAATGAAGCCGCCGCCAAGGAACTGTGCGTTACCCCTGTGTCCCTGGAGGAGCTGCTGGAGCGCAGCGATTATGTATCCGTCCACTGTCCCCTGCTTCCCGCCACCCGCCATATGTTTGACCGGGAGGCCTTCCGGAAGATGAAGCCCACTGCCGTCTTTATCAACACCGCCCGAGGCGCCATTGTCAAGGAAGAGGACCTGGTCTGGGCTCTGGAGAATGGAGAAATCGCCATGGCCGGTGTCGATGTGACGGAAACCGAACCCATCCCTGTGGACCATCCCCTTCTGAAGCTGCCCAATGCCCTGGTCACACCCCATGCCGCCTGGTACTCTGAGGAAGCCGTGAAGAGCCTTCAGCTGAAGGTTGCCCAGGAAGTCGCCCGGGTCCTGGGGGGAGAAGCTCCCCTGCACCCCGTCAACCATCCAAAGAAATGAGGGAATGCTATGTTTGCGGTAATTGACTGCGGGACCACTATGACCCGCATCTACATGACCGACGGCCGGGAGGTCCTGGCCTCCGGACGAAAGAAGATCGGCGTCCGGGACACCTCCATCACCGGCAGCCGGGATGCCCTTCGGAAGGGTGTAACAGAGCTCTTTTTTGAAATTCTGGAAAACTCCGGTATTGAGGAGTCCCAGATCAGCTTCGCCATCGCCTCCGGCATGATCACCTCGGAGATCGGACTGATCGAGATTCCGCACCTGGTGGCTCCCGTAGGCCTGGAGCAGCTCACCCGGGGCATTGTCAAGGTCACGGACCCTGCCGTTCTTCCCATAGGCCGTCCCGTCTACTTCATCCCCGGCATCCGCAATAACTATCCCTTGCCGCCCAAGGCCCAGGACCTGCGGCAGGTGGACTTCATGCGGGGGGAGGAGGTCCAGTGTATCGGCATTTTGGGCTCCCACAACCTCTCCACTCCCTGCAACATCGTGGCCCTGTCTTCCCACACCAAGGTCATGTACATCAACGGTGCCGGCCAGATCGAGGCCAGCAGCACCACCATCAGCGGGCAGTTCTTTGAGGCTCTGCTCTCCTCCACCAGCATCGGCAAAAGCATTGCCGACGCCCCCGGTGAGGAGCCCGGCGGCTACAGCTATGAGGAGCTGGTTCGCATCGCTGCCGACTGCGTCCGCCATGCGGGACTGGGCCGCACCTGTATGATGCCCAGATTCCTGCAGGTGCTTATGCGCTCCAACAGTGACGAGCGCCGCACCTTCATTGACGCAGCCATTGCCGCCGATGATCTCAACGCCTTCCACGAAATGCGGGAACAAGGGTATCTTTCCGATCGGTATCTCCTGTACGGTCACAAATCCCGGTGTGAACTATATACCTATATGCTGAAAAAGGAATTCGGTGACCACATCACCGTGGAAAGCATCTACGAAAAAGAAGAACTGGACGGCCTGACTGTCAGCGGCTCCATTGCCGTTGCCCTGAAGGCCATCGAGCAGGATACAAATTAAGAAAAGGAGACTAGGACTATGTTTCAAATGTACGGCGTTGTGCCCCCCATGCTGACCCCCTTCCAGGAAAACGGGGAAGTAGACTATGAGAGCCTGAAAACCCTGGTAAACTTTCTCTCCACCCATGTAAACGGCCTGTTTATCAACGGCTCCTACGGCGGCGGCGTGCTAATGACCGAGGAAGAGCGCCGCCAGGTGGCCGAGACCACCATCGATACCGCTGCCGGCCGGGTCCCCGTTATTGTTCAGGTAGGCACCGCCGACAGCCTTAGCGCCGCCCGGCTGGTGGACCACGCCGCCTCCGCCGGAGCTGCCGCCGTGGCCGCCGTTGGTCCCTACTACTTCAAGCATAACAAAGACGAGATCTGCCACTACTTTGACGCCCTGGTCAAGGCTGCCAAGGGTCGGCTGCCGGTATACGTCTACAACAATCCCCAGTTCCAGGGCTATCCCATGGACCTGGACGTAATCCGGACACTGAAGGAGCAGGTGGGGGTCAGCGGCGTAAAGGACGCCACCTTCGACATCCAGACCATGGCCAAATATATGCGTCTGCTGAAGAGTGACACCTTCGATGTGGCTTTGGGCACCGAGGCCATGTGGCTGTCTGCCTGCGTCTTAGGCTGCAAAGCCTTTATCCCCGGCATTGCCAACGCCTTCCCTGAGATCTGCGTCAAAATGTTCCAGGAGGGCATTTCCGGTGACTTTGAGGCCTGCCGGAAGACTCAGTTTGAGGTCAATGAAATGCGGGACATCATGTATCTGGCCCGGTCCACCCAATTGGCCATCTACGCCATGCTGGAGCTTCGGGGTATTGTCCGGTGCTATCCGCGAGCCCCCTTTATCCCGGCCTCCGATGAAGAGAAGGCCCACATCCGCAGTCGTTTGCAGCAGCTGGGGCTGCTGTGAGAAAATACACCCAACATAAAAAGGAGGATACCCTAAATGAAACGTCTGTCTGCTCTCATTCTCGCCCTTGTGATGCTCCTCAGCCTCGCCGCCTGTGGCCAGAAGGCCGAGGCACCCGATCAAACCGCCGCCCCCGCCGCTGATGGCGCAGCCGGAACCGCTGCCAGCAGCGATCCCAAGGTCACCATCAAGCTGGGCTGGGCCGAAACCTCCGAACGCAGCGGCCATGCTCTGTCCGAGGCGGCCTACACCTTCCAGGAGCAGGTAGAGGCTCTCTCCGGCGGCTCTATCAAGGTAGATCTTTACCCTGCCGCCCAGCTTGGCGATGCCACCTCCATGCTGACCCAGGTAGAGGCCGGCACTCTGGAGGCCTGCATGTCCATCTCCAACGGTCAGTTTGCCACCTCCTACTATCCCGACCTGGGCTTCCTGGACATTCCCTACCTGTTTGAATCCGCCGACGAGGCCTACGAGCTGCTGAATCCTGAGAAGGACTTCTTCAAGGACCTGCAAAAGAATATCGCCGAGAAGTCCGGCATCCGTCCTCTGGTGTTCTTCAATGAGGGCCTGCGCCACATCACCAACAGCAAGCGGGAAATCAAGGCCCCTGCCGACCTGGCCGGACTGAAGATCCGCACCATGAACGTAACCGCTCACATGGAAATGTTTAAGGCTCTGGGGGCCCTGCCCACCAACGTCAGCTGGAACGAGCTCTACACCGCCCTGCAGACCAACGTGGTGGATGGCCAGGAGAACCCCATTGCCAACGCCGTGTACATCAGCGCCTGGGAGGTTCAGAAATACATGACCCTGGATGGCCATGTGTGCCTGTGCAGCATGTTCTGCATGAACGATAAATTCTACAACGGACTCACTGACAACCAGAAGGCCGCCGTAGATGAAGCCGCCCTGAAAGCATTGGAGGCCGAATACAATATGTTTAAGGCCAACGAAGCTTCCAATCTGCAAATGCTGAAGGACAATGGCCTGCAGGTCACCGAGCTCACCTCCGAGGAAATTGATGCTTTCCGCCAGGCCTGCCAGCCCCAGGTGCTGGAGTACCTGCGGGGCGTGATGGATACGCCGGAGCTGCTGGACAAGGCAATGGACACCGTCGCCGCCAACCGCAAGTAATATGACCCCGGGACCGGGGGCACCCTCCGGTCCCACCCACAAAAAGGGGAGCTCTACATGAAGAAATATCTATCCTTTTGCCGGCGGCTGAACCAAATCCTACTGGGCATTGGCATTGCCTTCCTGATTTTCGCCGTTGGGCTGACCTTTGTGCAGGTCGTCCTGCGCAATATCTTCCACCACTCCTTTACCTGGGCAGAGGAACTGACCCGCTATCTGGTGATCTACGCCGTCTACCTGGCCTCCGGCACCGTCTTGTATATGGATGCCAACGCCAAAGTGGATATGTTCTATCACCAATTCCCGGTCCTGGTCCAGAAGATCCTCTCCACGTTTTTCTATGTGCTGATTGCCGTGTTTCTGTGCGTCATGTTCTACTACGGCTACATCTATGTCTCCAGAAATGTAAAGGTCTACTGTGCCTCCATTCATATTCCCTGGGCCCTGCCCTTCTTCTCTCTGCTCATCGGTGCCGTCAGTATGCTGCTCCAGATCCCCGCGAAAATCTGCCAGGTATGGCAGGACGAAACGTAAAGGAGGTATCCCATGAACCCGTTAGCCATTGCTCTGATTGTCTTCGCTGTACTCATGTTTTTGGGTATGCCCATCGTCTTCGTCATGACCTTCTCCAGCCTGGTATACTGCGTAGCCGTGGGCAAGATTGCCCTGCTGATGGTAGTCATTGAGAAAATGTTCCGTGGCATGGACAGCTTTGTGCTGCTGGCCATCCCCATGTTCATCATGTGCGGAGAGGTCATGAACCGGGGCGGTATCACCACCGCCATTGTCCGGTTCGCAGACCTTCTGGTGGGCCGGGTCCGGGGCGGCCTTGCCTACGTCAATACCCTGGCCTCCACCTTCTTCGCCGGGATCACCGGCTCCGCCCTGTCGGATATCGCCTCCCTTGGCTCCATTCTGATCCCCGCCATGGAGGAGCAGGGCTACACCAAGGACTTCTCCTGCGCCGTTACCGCCGCCACCGCCATCCAGGGGCCTCTGATCCCCCCCAGCATCCCAGCTGTGCTGGTAGCCTCCGCCACAGGGCTCTCCACCGGCGCTCTCTTCTGGGGCGGTGCCATGCCGGGACTGCTGATCGGTCTGGGCAGCGCCATTGTGATCTTCATTGAGAGCCGCTTTGTGGAAATGCCCAAGCGCACCGAAAAGATCCCCTTCCGCACTGCCATCCAGGTCACCGTGCAGTCCATTCTCCCCCTGATGACCGTAGTCATCATTCTGGTTGGTATGAATTCCGGCGTGTTTACCCCCACCGAAGCCGCCGCCGTAGCCCTGGCCTACGCGCTTTGCATCACCACCTTCCTGTATAAGCACATCCCCCTGTCCGAGTGCCTGGTCATCTGCAAGAATGTGCTGATCCAGACGGCCACCATCTATCTGATCATCGCCGGGGCCACCACCTTCTCCTACGTGCTGGCCATCGAGAACATCCCCGCCAAGCTTTCCGCCCTCATCGGCACCTTCGCCAGCTCCTCTCTGGGTGTGCTGGTAGTCATCAACATCATTCTGCTGGTCTGGGGTATGTTTATGGATACCGCCCCCTCCATATTGGTGCTGGTGCCCATTCTTTTCCCTGTGGCAAAGGCCGCTGGAGTAAACCCGATCCATTTTGGCGTTCTGGTCGTCAGCAATCTGATGATCGGTATGCTGACACCGCCCTTTGGCATGGCGATCTATACCACCCAGTCTGTGGGAAAATGCAAGATGGGGAATCTGATCAGGCAGCTGATTCCCTTTATTGCGGTGGACCTGGTCATTCTTGTCCTGCTCACTGTCTTCCCCGGTCTGTCCCTGTTCCTGCCCAGGCTGTTTGGATTCGTGTCCTGAGCATGCCCCCGGCCGGGATATCCGGCCGGGGCGTCTTTTCACTTACAAAGGAGGTATCCCATGCGTCTTTCCCTACCCCACAACGCCCATCAAGGCAATGCGCCCCTGGTCCTGGATCTGCCGGAGGACTGGCAGGTCACCTATTACCCTCTCCCCGGCGACGGCTGGCTGCCCCTGAGCGACGCGGACATCCGAAGCCGCCTGGAGCACCCCATTGGTTCGCTGCCCCTTTCCCAGCTGGCCCGGGGGAAAAAGCGGGTCTGCATCGTCTTCGACGACATCAGCCGGGGCACCCCCACCCATCGGATGGCCCGGGCCGTGCTGGACATCCTGCTGGAAAGCGGCATCCAGAAAGAGAATATCGAGTTTCTCTGTGCCCTTGGCACCCATGGAGCCCATGATCTCCAGGATCATATCGCCAAGCTGGGGCCGGATATCGTCCACGAGTACCCGGTTTATAATCACAATTGCTACGAAAACACCGTCTCCCTCGGGAAGACCAGCCGGGGCGTAGATGTCCGGATCAACCAGGAATATGTCCGGGCGGACCTGCGCATCGGCCTGGGAGCCGTCACACCCCACACCATGAATGGATTCGGCGGCGGCGGCAAGCTGCTATTCCCCGGCATCGCCTCCATCGACACCATCGCCCAGAATCACCGCACCGCCACGGATTTTCTGCGGGAACACCAGCTGAATTCCTCCAAAATGACCGGCAATCTGGAAATGCGGGGTATGCGGGAGGAGATCGAGGAGATGACTCGCATGGCCCTGCCCTTCTTCAAGGTAGACTGCCTCTACAACAGCCGCCTGGAGCTCATCGACCTCTACGCCGGAGACCCCATTCAGGAATATTACGCCGCCATTCCGGCGGCCCAGGAGGCCTATGGGCTGCCTCCCCTTCGGGATGCCGATGTCGTCATAGCCAATGTAAACGCCAAGGCCAGCGAGGCCACCATCGCCACCGGTTTTGCCGCCATGGCCCTGAGGCCCGGCGGAGACATTGTGGTGCCGGACCTGACGAACCGGGGACAGGCCACCCATTATCTCTTCGGCTCCTTCGGCAAGGACACCGGCGGGCGGATGATGGGCGGCATGCCGGCCATCCGTCCGGAGGTAGGCCGCTACATTTTCTATATGCCTTACCCAGACCGGGGCGCCGCCCATTGGTTCGGAGAGTTGGACAAGCAATATTATACCGACACCTGGGAGCAGACCCTGGAGCTGCTGCGCCAGCGCCATGGCCCCGGCACCAAAGTTGCGGTGCTTTCCGACGCCACTCTCGCCTATTTCCGGGAAGCCTAGGGGGTAAGGAAACATCCAACACCCCAAAACAGGCAGGCACCAAGTGGGACCTGCCTGTTTTGAGCGTGGGCAATGATTGCACCGGTATGTTATACATTATTGTTTCGGAGACTTGTGAAGCTGTTGAACATAGAATCTGCTCATTCCATTACCGGGGGATATCACCATGTGTTTTTCCCGGGTTTTCTTTTGAGCGCTTACGTATTTGTGAATGCAAACCTCAAAGCAGTTTGCTCCATGCACGCCTTCTATCCTACGGCCTGTGTCAGCACACATGCCGTTGTGCTTTGCGACATGAACGGCAGGCAAATGCTGCTCTCACCCGCGCCGACCAGCAGCTCTGTGCCGCTCGGGCTGATCAGGAGGGGATACGTCTCACACAAATACATCGGACCGTCCGTGACGCCATAGTTTTTACCGCCCACAAGCGACAAGCTGAGCGTCACATAGCTCGGCCCGTCCTGAATGGTCTGAATCGTCCAGAAACCGCTCCACATCTCCTCAAATTCGTCGCTGTCTTCGTATACCCAATTCAGATCGACCGTACCGCCCGTCTCATCCTCAGGATAGAAGCGCAGCGAGAAATAGGCATAGCGGCTGGTTTCCCCCACCATGGTTTCTGTGGTCCAGCCCATGCCGTCACGCTGCGATCCGGCAAGACCGAGCGCGGTCATGCCGCTCCAGCCGTCGGCAAGCCATGCGGAAAACTCGGCCGGGACGTTGTACCAGGCATATTCCGTAAAGTCAAACGAAAGATAGTCTCCAGCTTCCGATATACACGGCGCAAGATAGCTCATCGCATCAAACGAGGGATACCATTCGCAGGTATTCCCGTTGTTGTCAGTGATGAAGACCTGGGTGTCGGCCTCATATGCAACGCCGTCAAGATTTGCAAAGAGCAGCACCGGCTCGCCGCTCTCCGACCGGTAGAGCACCTCCGTGACCTCGTCGGTCTGTGTTTTTTCGTTCCACTGCACGCGGTTGATTGCAACCGTCGCGTTCTCGTCGACCGGCACGATGCAGTACAGATGCCCCGCACCGCCGATCATGTGCTCCTCGTCGATCTCAGCGATGAAAGGGTATTCGAGGAGCATTGCCTCATTGGTTTCCCACAGCCATGCGGGGAAGCCCGCCTCGAAGTCCTCCTCAAACAGGCCGCCGACATAGCCGAGATATGCCGCGCCAAACATTGTCATTGGAAATCCGATTCTGTCCCGCAGCCATCCAAGCGAGGTCTCGGCCTTTGTGGGAAAGTCAACCTTATCTGTACTCATTGTGGATTCGTCCGATTCCGGTTGCGTCTTCTGCGCGCAGGCACAAAGGGACAGTAGCAGAGCCAGTGCCAGCAGCAGCGCGAGTATTTGTTTGTGTGCTGTTTTCATGGTCGCTCCTTTCAAAATTTTCCGCTTCGGCCGGAACCGCCACCGCCGGATTCGCTGTGACTGCTCCCGCTCCAAATTGGGGCGGGAGCCGGTTTTATACAGATTTTCAGAAGTACGACGCCCTTATTTGAACGTCATGTTGTTTAGAATGATGTCCGGCATCGTTCCCGGGACGCAGTCCAGGTTGCGAAGGCCGATGGAAAGGGCACGGCTGTCGTCAAGCTGCGCGATATACTGAATCCATCAGACGTAGCCCTTCTGTACCTGCTCTTCGGTCACGATGCCGTCTCCGCCGGATGCCGCAGCGTCCGTCTGGGTGAGCGGGGCGCTGTCATGCGGATTGAAGTCGTTCGACGGGTCTTCTCCGATGGCGTCCGGCATGGACTTGCCCGCGTCAATCAGCGGCAGGTACCAGTCGGTATAGTGGTAGGGATAGCCGCTCTCGTCCATGTCCTCCCAGTACAGGCCCCACGGGCGCAGATAGAT
This sequence comes from uncultured Eubacteriales bacterium, assembly GCA_900547405.1. Classification (GTDB taxonomy): domain Bacteria; phylum Bacillota; class Clostridia; order Oscillospirales; family Oscillospiraceae; genus Faecousia. The sequence continues at coordinate 752 of URGL01000055.1, read as the reverse complement.
GTCGTAGTGGAACGCGTTGTCGCCGTTTTCGTAGTCGCCGTCGATCCAGATCAGGTCGTCATAGTCCAGAAGGCCGGGATCGACGATCCAGTCCGCATGTGCCAGTGCCGTGTCCGTGAACCGGCCGCCCTCGGACATGACCGTACCGTGCTCGCCGGTTCCGGCCTCATTCAGGCTGACGGAGGCCAGAGCCATGGGGTCGGCTCTGGTGTAGTCCTCATCCCAGAGTGTGATGGTACCCGTATAGTCTGCGCCAATGGCGATCTCGCCGCAGACATCCCACCATTGCCCTTCCATGCTCTCGTAAGAGCCCGAGCAACCGGTCATTTTCCACCAGCCGTACCATGCGCCGTTCCACCAGTCGAGCAGCGCGTCGCCGGTCGCGGCGGTCAGCCCGCCGTCATCCGTCATGTCCGTCTCCCTGGTCTCCACGCGGCTGAGCGTGGAGGGGTCGACGGTGATCTTGCCGCTTTTCTTGCCGAAGATCTGTTCAAAAGTCGCCTCCACCGTACCGGTCGGGTCGCGCAGCACATAGGCCGTCTGCACCTCCAGCGTTGTGCCCGGAGCGACATCTGTAAACTGGCCATCTATCACGGTTTTAAAGGTGTCGTAGTCGGTAAAGACAGTTGCAACCTCCAGTTCTATGCCGTTTTGCATAACCGTTTCATCGACGCTCCAGAGATACGACGCATTGTCTTTGCCGTTGTTTGTGAAGTCCAGTGTCAGAACGATTGCGTCATTTCCGTCCGAAT
>URGL01000054.1 GCA_900547405.1 uncultured Eubacteriales bacterium | reverse complement strand
TCGGCACCGAAGCCGGGGGCAGTGTGGACACAGCCGGTACCGGAATCCATGGTGACATACTCAGCGTTGACCAGCCGGGAGGTCTTGTCCATGAAGGGATGCTGGGCCAGCATATTCTCAAAGAAGGAGCCGGGATAGCTGGCCAGGACCTCGTAGTGCTCGAAGCCGCCGATGTGCATGACCTTGTCCATCAGTGCCTCGGCCATGATGTAGGTGTCGCCATTGTCCGCCTTGACGAGAACATAGCTGTCCCGGGGGTGGAGGCAGATGGCCAGGTTGCCGGGCAGGGTCCAGATGGTGGTGGTCCAGATCACGAAGTAGGTGTGGGACAGGTCAAACTGGCTGAGCTTGCCCAGATCGTCCTTCATGGGGAACTTGACGTAAACGGTGGTGACGGGATCGTCCTTGTACTCAATGTCGGCCTCGGCTACGGCGGTAACGCAGTAGGGGCACCAGGTCACGGGCTTCAGGCCCTTGTAGATGTAGCCCTTGTCGAACATCCGGCCAAAAACCTTGACCTCCTGGGCTTCAAAGTGCTTGTCCATGGTGCGGTAGGGATGCTTCCAGTCGCCAACCACGCCCAGACGCTTAAAGCCGCTCATCTGCTTCTGGATGAAGTCCTCGGCGAAGGCCTCACAGGCTTTCCGGAACTCGGGGACGGTCAGGTCCTTGTTGAGCTTCTTCTTGGAGGTCTCGATGGCCCGCTCAATGGGCAGGCCGTGGTTGTCCCAGCCGGGGACGTAGGGGGTATAGTAGCCCATCATGGCGTGGGAACGGACGATGAAGTCCTTCAGGGTCTTATTCAGGGCGTGACCCATGTGGATATAGCCGTTGGAGAAGGGAGGGCCGTCGTGAAGCACAAACCGGGGCAGATCCTTGTTCTTCTCCAGCATGGCCTGGTACAGGTCCATTTTTTCCCAGCTTTCCAGCATGCCAGGCTCCCGGGCGGGGAGGCCGGCCTTCATGGGGAAGTCGGTTTTTGGGGTGATGATGGTGTTTTTATAATCCATTGGAAAGTTACCTCCATATAATAATCTTTTTTTCTTTCCCTGGGGGAAGGGATAAAGAAAAGAACAGCCTTTGCCTCTTGAAGCAAGAGACAAAGGCTGAAACCTCTGCGGTACCACTCTCGTTCCGCTTTCGCGGCACTCGTCTACGCTGTATCGGGCGAACCCGGCGCGGTCTACTGGTCTTGTGACGTTGGGCGCGCTGCTCTGAGGGGATAAGCTGTGGGCCTTCCTGCCGCCTCGCACCAACCGGCGGCTCTCTGAAAGGAGGTAACCCAGGCTCCTGTCCTCATCCTGGCATTGTATATGTTTTTTACCGCTCTATGATCCTGGGGGACGGTGTGGGCATCGTCCCCTGCGCGGGGCAGGGCGGACGGTTATTTGTGGGTGGGATCGTAATTCCGGCCAAACTGCAGGTTCAGGTTGGCGAAGCGGCTGGTGGTGGTGTCGTTTACCGGGTGCTTGGGAACGGGCTTGGGAGCGGGCTCTTCAGCGGAGCCTACCAGGGCTTCCACGCTGTGGGCGATCTCGTCCGCAACGGACCCGCTGTCGAAGCTGAGATCCGATACGGCAGGTGCCGCCGGTGCTTTCGGCGCAACGGGAGCCACAGGCGCGGCAGGTGCCGCAGGGGCAGCCGGAGCGGCAAAGCTGGCGGGGGCCTTGGGGGCCGCGGGAGCGGAGAAGGAAGCGGGAGCTACGGGAGCCGCCGGAGCCGTGAAGCTGGCGGGCTTGGGGGCGGCCTTAGGGGCCGCGGGAGCCACAGACGCGGCGGGAGCGGCAGCCTTGATCCGCTCCAGAGCCTGGATGCAGGCACGCATCTGCTCCTGGATCTCGGCAATACGGGCGTTGGCGGCCTTCCGGGCCTCTTCCACCCGGGCGTTCTCGGCGGCAATCAGAGCCTCAGCATTGCTGCCGGGCACAGAGACGGCCACAGGAGCCACGGCAGCAGCCTGGGCCTTGGCGGCGGCATCCTTCAGGAGCTTGTCGCTTTGGGCCTGTGCATCGGCCAGGATCTGAGCGGCCTGAGCCTGGGCGGACTTTACGGCCTGGGCAGCCTGGACCTGAGCGGTCTGCAGGACCTGAGCGGCCTGGGCCTGGGCATTCTGCAGAGCCTGGGGGTCGGCGGCAGGGGCCTTAGCGGCACCCTCGCCCTTGCGGTATTCTTCCAGCTTTCCGGCCAGAACACGGAGCTTGCTCTTCAGCAGAGCATTCTCCTTGTAGAGAGTGACGTAATCTTCGGTCAGAGGTTCCAGGAATTCGTCCACCTGCTGCATATTGTAGCCGCCGAAGGAAGACTTTTTAAAGGCAACCTGGTCGATCTGTTGGGGAGTAATCATATCTGTTTCTCCTTCCGTTACTTATGTGTTGTTGGTGATCAGATGTAGCTTTCCACTTCCGCCTGGAGGGATTCCAGATCGCCCTGGATCTCCATATTGTGGGGACAGAAGAGGTAAGCGGACTGAGCGATTTTCTTCACGTCGCCGTCCAGAGCGTAAACGCAGCCGGAGAGGAAGTCCACCACCCGGCGGGCCATGGCCTTGTCCACATTCTCCATGTTGACAATGACGGCCTTCCGGTTCCGCAGGTCATCCGCGGCCTTGGAGGTGTCGTTGAAGCTGCCGGGACGGAACAGCACCACCTCCTGCTTGTTGGTGGAGCCGGGGGTATGGAGCATGGGACCGTTGAAGCTGCCGGTGGTCACGCTGGGACTGGACGAAGTGGCGGGGGCAATGCTGCCGAAGCCGAAGTCGTCGTGGTCCTCATCGTCCTCATCCTCGATTTCTTCCGCAGCCTTTGCGGCGGGACGGGAGCGGCGGGCAGGAGTTTGGCGGCGGGCGGGCTTTTCTTCGGGTTCGTCGTAATCGTCGTCGGCGTATTCTTCGTCTTCGTCGTAATCGTCGTAATCGTCGTCTGTGTAGGGCTGGGCAAACTTTTTCACGTTATCCCAAAGGCTCATTTCTGTTTTTCCTCCTGTATATTTACATCTTCAGATGCGGCGTATCAATAATGCCTTTCGCCAAAAATGGCAGTGCCGATGCGCACCATGGTGCTGCCACAGCGGATCGCATCGAGGTAATCCCCGGACATTCCCATGGATAAGCAGTCCACCTGGACATTATCCTTCTTTTTTGCCCGTATGTCAACATAAATTTCCCGCATTTTCAGAAAAAATTTTGAATTATCTCCAGGATTTTCACTGATTGGGGGAATTGCCATAAGCCCCCGGACACATATGTTGGAAAAACTGTCAATTTTGTCTATCAGCGGCAGGATCTCACTGGCGGCGAAGCCGGTCTTGGCGGCCTCCTCACCGATGTTTACTTCCAGCAGGATGTCCTGGCGGAGGTTCTGCCTGGCAGCCTCCTTGTTGACGGCTTCCAGCAGGTGGAGGCTTCCCACGCTCTGGATCAGGTCCACCTTGCCCACCACCTGACGGACCTTATTGGTCTGCAGATGGCCGATGAAGTGGACCGGAGCGCCGACGTAGGCCTTTTCTCCCAGCTTCTGGGTCAGCTCCTGGACCCGGTTTTCGCCGCAGACATCCACCCCGGCGGCAATGGCCTGGCGGACGGCGGCAGCGTCGTTCATTTTGGTGGCGGCGCAAAGCTTGATTTCTTTGGGGTCCCGACCGGCATCCCGGGCGGCGGACTCCATGGCCGCCCGGATGGCGGCCACATTTTCGGCGATGGACATGGTAAAGTCTCCTCTCTGTAAACGAAAACCCGGGCGGCGTTGTCCGCCGACCCGGGAAGCGGCGTGAGATCCGTTACACGGCAGGCGCGGCGGATTTCAGGGGCCGAATGGGTGCAAGTGTGGAGATGGCGTGCTTGTAGATCATTTGCTGCTTTCCATCGGAAACCAGCACCACCACAAAGCTGTCAAACCCCGTAATGACTCCCCGGAGCTGGAAGCCATTCATGAGAAACAGCGTGACGGGAACCTTCTCCCGGCGCACTTCCTTCAAAATGGCATCCTGTAAATTCATGGTCTCGTTCATATGTATACCCTCGTTTCTTGTATTGGGAGCGGTTTGGGCCCCCGGTTGAAGTACACATATGCTACCACGGTTCACTTGTCGAATTCCTGAATAATCTGTCGGGCGGACCGGAAAATTTCCTCCCCGCTGGTTTCATCCTCCCGAATGAGCCAGTGAACGGCGGGATTCCGGCGGAACCAGGTCAGCTGCCGCTTGGCGTACCGCCGGGAGGACTGGCGGACGGAATCGGCGGCGGACTCCACCGTCCCGTGACCATTCAGAGCGGACACGAACTCCTTGTAGCCGATGGCCTGCATGGCGGTGGCGGTATCCGGCACACCGCTTTGCAGCAGACTCCGGATCTCCTGCAGCAGCCCCGCCTCCAGCATATGGGTCACCCGCTGATCGATGCGGTGATATAGACTCTGCCGGTTTTCAAAATCCAGGCCCAGCCACAGAGGGGTAAACCTGGGCGGGAGAGCCTGAGTCCGGCGGTTGTGCTCCGTGATGGTCTCTCCGGTTTCCAGGTATACTTCCAGGGCCCGCAGAAGCCGCTTTCGGTCCTGGATGCGCGCCTCTGCCTCCGGGTCGATGCTTCGCAGCCAAGAGCGCATGGCCTCCAGCCCTTCGGCATCTGCCTGCCGCTCCAGCCTTTCCCGGACACCGGTGGAAGGGAAGGGGGCAAAGTCGTTGCCCCGGATGAGGGAGTCCATGTAGAGCCCGGTCCCTCCGGCAATGATGGCGACTTTGCCCCGGGACACAATATCCTCTACAATGGGAGCGGCATCTTTGCAGTACCGGGACACGGAGTAGTCCTCCCTTGGGTCTGCCACATCGATCATGTGGTGGGGAACGCCCTGCATCTCCGCAAGGGTGGGCTTGGCGGTGCCAATGTCCATAAACTTATAAACCTGCATGGAGTCGCAGGAGACCACCTCGCCGTTCAGCGCCTGGGCAAGCGCTACCGCCAGGGCGGTCTTGCCGGAGGCGGTAGGCCCAGCCAGGCAGATGATAGGATTCATAGGCATTTCTCCTTTCGGGCCAGTTGCCGGAGCCTCGGACGGTTGAAGCGCTGCATCATCGCAAAAGGCAAGTCGATACAGGCAGACAGGATCGATGTGAGGATAAATACCGGAGCTGCCCCGAATCTGGGGATGGCCAGCAGCGGCAGAAAGCTCAGCGGAATGATGAACTCGTGGGTAATTTCGGAGATGCAGGTGGTGCGGATGATGCTTGCTATGGGACAGCGCCGGATATCGAAGGTTTCCGGCCGATAGGTGGGCATATATTTTTTCCATCGCCGCACCCGTAAGCGCCGATAAAGGGGGCGTTCCCAGCCCTTTTCCCGGAACCAAGCGGCATTTTCGCCGCCCTCCGGAAACAGAACCCTACCCAGCCAGCCGACGGCCAGCCGCATGGCAAAGTGGTAGAAAGCGGTGCCGAAGGTAATGGCCAGGGTGAGGCAGAGGCTGTTTTGGGAAAGAAGCGCAAACACGGCGGTCAATATCCCGGCAGCGGCGGCCAATGCCCAGAGTGTTGCTTGAAAATTGTTTCTCATAAATGGGTCCTTTTGGAGACGGAAATAAGAATTTAGCGATACCACCAAATTCTCAATTTTACGTTCGCTTGAACTGTTTTTCCAATTGCTTCTTGCTCAGGGTCACGCAGATGGGCCGCCCATGGGGGCAATACTTCAGGTCCTCCCGGCTCATGACCGCCTTGACGATCTCCAGCAGCTCCCGGTCATCATTGACCCATCCGGCTTTGATGGCAGCTTTACAGGCTACGGTGTGAAGCATCTCGTCCCGGACGGTATCCGGGGCGGTGATTTTGCCCCGGAGCAGGTTGTCTGCCAGCTCCTCCACCGCCTCCTTGGCGGCATCGGGATTCAGATCCATGGGGATCTGCCGCAGCAGCAGGGTGTTTTCTCCGAATTCCTCCAGTTCAAAACCCAGAGCCTCCATCATGGTCAGGTTTGCCATCAGGACGGAGACCTCCCGGGGCTCCAGGCGAAGAGCAATGGGAGAAAGGAGGCTCTGGCCCAGGATGGCCTCCTGGTTGGCCTTCAGCTTGTCAAAGAGGATCCGCTCATGGGCGGCGTGCTTGTCGATGAGAAAGGCATTGTCTCCCTGCTCTACCAGGATATAGGTCCGGTATAGCTCTCCCACCATGCGCCACTGAGGAGACTGAGGCATGGGGAGCTCCTGCTGCTCCGGCTCCGGAACAGGCTCCGGCGTAGGCTCCGGCATAGGTTCCGGCATCGGCGGCTTGGGGACAGGCTTGGAAACAGGGGCCGCGGGCACCGGGACAGTCACCGCCGGGGTTGAGCCCTTGGAGGGCAGGATCACCGGGGCATGGAGCATGGGCGTGGTTTCCGGCAGCTTTTTCGCGGCTGCCTGGGCCGCTGCGGGATCCGGCTTGGGAGCCTGACGGACTGTGTCGGAGAAGGCTTTGTATTGCTCCGGAGTCATGGTCCGGAAAAAGTCCTTCTTGGGCTGGGAGGGCTGTCTGGCAGGACGCTCCGGCAGAGGCTGGGAGACGGGGGGGTGAGCCGGGGCCTTGGGCTGGGGAAAGCGGACCTCCGGCCGGTCCGGGGTCTTGTTCAGCGCCCCCAGGACTCCGTAATGGACGCAGTCGAAGACTGCTTTTTCGTTTAAGAATTTGACCTCCGTCTTGGCCGGGTGGACGTTTACGTCTACCGCTTGAGCGGGGATCTCCAAGTACAGCACACAGGTGGGGAATTTGCCTACCATCAGCTGATTCCGGTAGGCCTCCTCCAAAGCGGTGATGAGCAGCTTGGATTTGACAGGCCGGTTATTGACGAAGAAGGTTTGCAGGTTCCGGCTGGGCCGGGCATCGGTAGGCTTGGAGACGAAGCCGGTGAGTTTGTATTTTTCCCACTGGCTCTGCACCGGCACCATCCCGGCGGATTCCCGGCCGTAGACGCTGTAGACGGCGGCCTGCAAGCTGCCGGTACCCGGGGAGGACAGCAGAAGCTTCCCGTCCCGGATCAGCTGGATGGCGCAGCCCGGGTGGGCCAGGGCCTGGAGCTGGACGGCGGCGGTCACACGGGCCCCCTCTACCGTGTCTGCCTTCATGAATTTCATCCGGGCAGGGGTATTGTAGAACAGGTCGCGAATGATAATGGTGGTGCCGTCAGGGCACCCGGCCTCCGTCTCCTCGGTGATTTCGCCTCCCTCCAGGTGGAGGCTGATGCCGGTAAGATCCTCCGAAGGCTTGGTCATCAGATCTACCCGGCTGACGGAGGCGATGGCGGCCAGAGCTTCCCCTCGGAACCCCATGGTGCCAATGACTGCCAGGTCCTCTGCCGTGCGCAGCTTCGAGGTGGCATGGCGGAGAAACGCCCTTCGGGCATCCTCGGCAGTCATGCCGCAGCCGTTGTCTGTCACCCGCAGGAAGGTCATGCCGCCGTTGCGGATCTCAATGGTGACCTTGGTGGCTCCCGCATCCACGGCGTTTTCCAGCAGCTCCTTGGCCACGGAGGCGGGCCGCTCCACGACTTCACCGGCGGCAATCAGATTGGCGATATGGGGGGAAAGCTGAATGATCTTTGGCATAGCATTACCTCAAAAGGTTCAGGCTGTAGAGATTGATGAGACTGTGCATGACGATGGGGCCGTAAATACTGCCGCTTTTTGTGTAGCACCAGCTCAGGCACAGCCCAGCGGGCAAATATTGCAAAAAGGCCAGCAGCAGCCGCAGAGGGGAATAGACTCCCACATAATTCACAATGTGGATCACGGAAAAGGCCGCCATGGAGACGGCATAAGCCGTGCCCATATTGACCTTCCAGAGGTTCCGGAAGAGAAGGCCCCGGAAGACGCATTCCTCAGCTACGGGAGCCAGGATCACCGTGCCCAAAAGCATCAGATAATAGCTTCCTTTGGTCATGGCGGCGATGGAGGCATCGTTCTGGTTCACATATCCTGGGTCCAGCAGGTGCAGGCAGAAATTCATGGCCGTAAAGCTGGCCCAATAGGCCGCCAGCCCCAGCACCACCGCCTGGCAAAAGAGAGCTGGATGGGCCCGGAGAGACTGGAAGGAGCTCCCCAGGAACCGATGATAGATCCAAAGCGTGGCCAGAAAATTTATAATAAAATAGGTGAAATTCACCTCTGCCGTGGAGAAGGGCTTTTTCAGAAGCCCGTTGAGAGAGGTCAGAAGGCTGGGCAGCACGATCATCTGAAAAGCGTACCAGCTCCAGCCCACCACCGTCTCGTCATGCCGCAGAGCAGGGGCGGAAAGGGAAGATCTTGACATAAATACAGTTACTCCAGCATTTTTCGCAGCTTATACAACGCGTTCATGGCCTCGATAGGCGTCAGAGTCTCCACCTGGAGCTTTCGCAGTTCGTCGCAGACCTGATTGCTTGCCAGGTCCAGCATACTGACCTGATCCTGGGGCTCTTTGGAGGGGCCGGAAAGGGTCTGCTGAGGCCCCTCGGCCTCCAGCTCGGCCAGTATTTCCCGGGCTCTGGTGATCACGCTGCCTGGGATCCCTGCCAGCTTGGCCACCTCAATGCCATAGCTGTCATCTGTGGCTCCGGGGACGATTTTACGAAGGAAAATCATTTGGTCCCCCCGCTTTTTTACGGCAATGTTGTAGTTTTTTACATTGGAGAGCCTGGTTTCCATGGTGGAAAGCTCGTGGTAGTGGGTGGCGAACAGGGTCTTGGCCCCCAGCTGCCGGGGATTGGCGGCGAATTCCAGCACGGCCCGGGCGATGCTCATGCCGTCATAGGTGGAGGTGCCCCTGCCAATCTCGTCCAGGATCAGCAGACTGCGGGAGGTGGCGTATTTCAGAATGGAGGCCACCTCGGACATTTCCACCATAAAGGTGGACTGGCCGGAGGCCAGATCGTCGGTGGCGCCGATCCGGGTAAACACCCGGTCTACGATGCCGATCCGGGCGGCCCGGGCGGGGACGAAGGAGCCCATCTGGGCCATGAGGACGATGAGGGCCACCTGGCGCATATAGGTGGACTTACCGGCCATATTGGGGCCGGTGATGATGGCAACCTGGTTGTCCCGGCCTCCCAGACTGGTGTCGTTGGGGACAAAGAGACTGTCCCGCAGCATGGCCTCCACCACCGGATGACGGCCATCGGTGATGGAGATTTCCGGTCCCAGGCTGATCTCCGGGCGGCAGTAGCCGCGCTGAACGGCCACGTTGGCCAGAGAGCAGAGGGTATCCGCGGCGGCCACGGCTCCGGCGGACTGCTGCACGGCAGCGGCCTGACCGGAAAGGTCCTCCCGGAGCTTTTGGAAGATCTGGTATTCCAGGGCCGTCAGCCGGTCCTTGGCGGTGAGGACCTGGGTCTCCAGGTCTTTCAGCTCCTGGGTGATGTAGCGCTCGCAGTTGGCCAGGGTCTGCTTGCGGATGTAGGTGGGGGGTACCTGATCCATAAAGGATTTGCTGACCTCGATATAATAGCCGAAGACCCGGTTAAAGCCCACCTTCAGGGTGCGGATGCCGGTTTTTTCCCGCTCACTGGCCTCAATGGCGGCAATGGTGCCGGAGCCGCCATCCATGATGTCCCGGAGCCGGTCGGCATCCGGATCCGCCCCCCGGCGGATCATGCCGCCCTCCCGGACGGTCAGCGGGGGCTCATCGACAATGGTATTTTCGATCCGGTCCGCCCAGCTTTCCATGGTGTCGATGTTCTGGGCAAGACGCTGGAGCATGCCGCTCTGTGCCTGCTCCAGCTGCCCCTTCACCTGGGGCAGGGCCCGCAGGCCCCGGGCCAAGGATAGAAGGTCTCTGCAATTGACGGTAGCGGTGACGATGCGGGTCATGACCCGCTCCAGATCCGTGACCTCTTTCAGAGCCTCCTCCAGTTCGCCCCGGAGAATGGGATCTTCCACCAGGGCCTCCACGGCCTGCTGGCGGCGGGTGATCTCTGCCGGGTCCAGCAGGGGCTTTTCCAGCCAGCTTCGGAGCATCCGGCCGCCCATGGCGGTATGGGTCTTGTCCAGGACCCACAGCAGGGTCCCCCGCTTTTCCTTGGAGCGCATGGTCTCCGTCAGCTCCAGGTTTCGCCGGGCATCCAGGTCCAGCTCCATGAAGCGGCCGGTGGTGTAGTATTGCAGCTCCCGGATATGGGCCAGGTCGTTCTTTTGCAGGGTCAGCAGAGTTTTCAGCAAGGCCCCGCTGGCGCGGATGGCCCCAGGAAAGGAGCCCATGCCCAGATCCTGGACAGATTTTCCAAAGTGCTTGTGGAGCAGCTCTTCACACTGTGTCAGCTCGAAGTCTTCGGCGTTGCCCTCATCTACGCAGCAGTTCAACCGGCGGAAGAGAACGTCGGAAATTTCCTCCTCCTGAGCGCCCTCTCCGAAGCGAAGGACCTCGCTGGGGGAAAACCGGCCCAACTCCGAGCAGACGCTGCGGGAATCCACACAGGTTGTGGAGAAAAAAGCGCCGGTAGACAGGTCGCAGAAGGCCAGGCCGTACCGGCCGCCCTGGGCGCAGATGCAGCCCATGAAGTTATTCTTGGACTCTTCCAGCATGCAGCTTTCCGTCACAGTGCCGGGGGTGATGATTCGGGTGATGTCCCGCTCTACCAGGCCCTTGGCCGTGGCGGGGTCCTCCATTTGCTCGCAGATGGCTACCTTGTAGCCCTTTTGCACCAGTCGGGCGATATAGGAGTCTACGCTGTGGTAGGGTACGCCGCACATGGGGGTCTGCTCCTCTTTGGGCTTCGACCGGTCCCGGCTGGTTAGGGTCAGATCCAACTCCCGGGCAGCGAGCTTTGCGTCCTCGTTGAACATTTCGTAGAAATCGCCCAGGCGGAAGAAGAGAATACAGTCCTTGTTCCGGGCCTTCATCTGCTGATACTGCCGCTGCATGGGAGTCAGTTCTGTAGTTGCCATGGCTTTGTCCTTTTCTATCTTAAATCAATTCGCCGGTGAGGCTCCAGGTAGTGGCACCGGTGATGCGCAAATTCTGATAACTTCCAATGAGTGTTTCCGGGCCCTGGAATCGGACCAGACGTCCACCCTCGGTGCGGGCGGTGAGATGATCTTTGTCCTTGCCGTCTACCAGACAGCGGAGGGCCTTTCCGATATAGCTCTTGTGGATATCCTCGGAGATGGCGTTCTGCCGGGCGCAGAGCTTGTCGAAGCGGCGGTTTTTCTCCTCCTTTGGGGTGGGGTCCTCCATTTTGGCGGCAGGGGTGCCGGTGCGGGGGGAGAAGATAAAGGTAAAGAGGCTGTCGTAGCGGACCTCTTCTATGAGGGAGATGGTCTCCTCAAATTCTTCCTCGGTTTCTCCGGGGAAGCCTACGATCACGTCACTGGTCAGAACAAGGTCCGGCATGACGGATTTGGCGTAGCGGACCTTACTCAGGTAGGTCTCCCGGTCATAGTGCCGGTTCATGGCCTTCAGCACCCGGGAGGAGCCGGACTGGAAGGGCAGATGGAGCTGCTTGGCGATCTTCGGATACTTCGCCATGGTGTCGAAAAGCTTAGTGGAGGCATCTCTTGGGTGGCTGGTCATGAACCGGATCAAAAAGTCTCCGGGGAGCTGGGCAATTTGGGCCAGAAGGTCGGCAAAATCCATGCCGCAGTCCAGGTCCTTGCCGTAGGAATTTACGTTCTGACCCAGCAGCGTGATTTCCTTGCAGCCGCTTTCCGCAAGCTGGCGGCATTCCTCTAAAATGGCCTCCGGGCGGCGGCTGCGCTCCCTGCCCCGGACATAGGGCACGATGCAGTAGGTGCAGAAATTGTTGCAGCCGTACATGATAGACACCCAGGCCTTCAGCTTGGAGTCCCGGACCTGGGGGATCCCCTCCGCAATGGAACCGGCTTCATCGGCTACATAAAACTGACGCTTTTTCTTCGTCAGCACGTTGTAGAGTATTTCCGGGAACTGCCACAGGTGATGGGTGGAGAATACGCCGTCCACATAGGGATAGCTCTCCTTCACCCGGGCAGAGACCTTCTCCTCTCCTGCCATGCAGCCGCAAAGGAAGATCTTCTGGGTCGGGTGGCGGCGCTTGGTGTGGGTCAGGGCCCCCAGGTTGCCGAAGACCCGCTGCTCGGCATGCTCCCGGATGGAGCAGGTGTTCATCACGACCACATCGGCCCCCTCTGCCTCCTGGCAGATGGCATAGCCGCTTTGGGTCAGATACCCCCGGAGCTTTTCGGAGTCCGCCTCATTCTGCTGGCAGCCGTAGGTCTCTACATAGGCCTTGGGGGTCACCCCCTGAGCTGCCCAGAGGGCGGCGATTTTGTCGCAGAAAGCGAACTGGTTTTCCAGGGCTTCCTGGGAAATAACGGTGGTTTTTGTATTCATAGGGTTCTCCCTTGTATTCTTTTTCACCTTATAAAATACCATATTTTCCGGGGGTTTGCAAGGAGAAAATCTGAGAGAGTTTCGTCGATTTGCTCACAGACAACGCCGCATTTTTGTTGAATTTGACCGATAAAAAATATGCGAAGAGAATTGCACTTTTGAGACATAACGTGTATAGTAAAAGTGGAAATTTTTGGAGGAAAGGAAGAACACTATGAAAAGAATTCTGTCATTGCTGCTGGCGCTGACGCTGTGCCTGGGGATGCTCCCGGCGAACGTGTGGGCCGAGGCGGCGGAAGAAGCCACCGAATATGTGGAGACAACAGAAGAAACGGAAGAGACCACACTGCCAACGGAGCCGGAAGAAACGGAACCTGCTGAGGAGGAGCCTGCCGAGGAAGAGCCGGAAGTGGTCGAGACAGAGGCGGCAGATGGGCCGGAGCCTGTGGAGACGGTGACGCTGGATCCTGTCACGGAAGTCTGGATCAACCCGGAGTACCGGGACCTGTTTTCCGAGGCGGATATTGGGGCCTCCGATATCTCCGGATTCGAAGGAGAGGGCACCCAGTGCAGTTCTCCGGAGGAGGTCATTGAAGCTCTGCGGGAAGACCTGGTAAACCGGGAGGAGAATCCTACGGCCACGCTGGTCACTACCAGGGCCTACCATGAGGAGACTGAACTTCAGACATACATACAGGATAGCCTCTTCGACCATACGGGTGCGCCCAAAGAAGGGGACTATCTGCGCCGGGATATCGGGTACAGTAAGATCAGCATGGGGATCAGCGGCACCACCCAGGACGGCGTGACCACCTGGACCTACACATTTATCCTGACTGACGTCAACTATTTCACCACCGCCGCCCAGGAGCGGGAGATGGATCAGGAGGTCTCCCGGGTGCTGTCCTCTCTGGCTCTGGACGGGAGGAGCCAGAAGGAGAAAATCGACGCCATCTACAATTACCTGATCCGCAATGTGAAGTATGTCAGCGATGCGGAGCTGGCGGACGAGAGCAACGTCATCAAGTATTCCAGCTATGCCGCGCTGGTCCGGCACAACGCCGTCTGCCAGGGCTTTGCCGGAGCCTTCTACCGGCTGTGCCTGGAAAGCGGCATCGACAGCCGGATCGTCTCCAGCGATGCCATGAACCACGCCTGGAACATTGTGGAGCTGGACGGCAGCTATTACCACCTGGACGCTACCTGGGACATCAACTGGCCCAACGCCCCCAAATACTATTTAAAAGGTACCACCTACTGGAAAGCGGAGCATAGGAGCAGCACGACAGGTGACATCAGCGAGCTGGGGGACCAGTTTGCGGATGGCAGCTTTGCGGCGGCCTATCCGGTGCCGGAGGGGGATTATGGGAAAGCGGAGATGCCGGGAGTCGCATCCGGAAAGTGCGGCGATGACCTGACCTGGAAGCTGGATGGAAATGGACTGCTGACCATTTCCGGCACCGGGGCAATGTATGACTATGTAGCGCTTCCGGAGCCCCAGGAGCAGGATGCACCGTGGGCAGAAATGGATGTCCGAAAACTGGAGCTGGAGCAAGGTATTACACATATCGGAAACTATGCGTTTTACCGTTCGAATCTTTCGGGAGAAATTGAAATCCCGAATGGAGTAAAATCCGTTGGGCATTGGGCATTTGCCACACAGTCCGAAATTACGGAATGCGTTCTGCCGGATACCCTGGAGTCGATAGGTTATTATGCCTTTTTGTCCACTGGAATTCCAGCGGCGTATATTCCCGCTTCTGTAAAGGAAATTGGAAACGGTGCTTTTACCGATTTTGGCAAGAGCTTTATTGAAGTTGATCCGCAAAATGAAAACTTTGTTGTAAAGAATGGCGGCCTGTATACCAAGGATATGACCCGTCTGCTGGCAATCTACATGACCACTATGGGTGGTTTTGACATCCCGGACAGTGTAACCACTGTAGACGATTGGGTCTTCCTCAATGTGGCAAAGCTGACAAGTCTCCATTTGGGTGCAGGCGTAAGCAGTTTTGGATATGTTGGGAACCCCCTTATGGGCTGTCCTAATCTGGAACAGGTGACAGTGTCGGACGCAAACACCGCATATTATGCCGTTGACAATGTGTTGTTTGCGTCAAATAGCAAGGAACTTGTCAGCTATCCGACGACCAAGACAGATCGTATCTACACTGTTCCTGCAGGCGTGAAGTCTTTGGGACAATGGAGTATTGGTGCAAACCAGAATCTGCAGGAACTGATCATCCCCGAAGGAGTAACCAAAATCGGCGACCAAGCGGCAATGCGCTGCAAAAATTTAAAAACAGTTACAGTCCCACAAAGTGTCACAGAAGTCGGAGATGCCCCCCTGGGATATTGGAATTATGGTGAGCCAATTGAAGGCTTTACCATCAAAGGCTACAGTGGATCCGTTGCGAAAAGCTACGCAGAGGAACATGGATTTACCTTTGTGTCACTGGATATTGAACAGGAAGCGGGTGGCAGCTGCGGCGATCATCTGACCTGGAAATTGGCGGATGGCACTCTGACCATCTCCGGCACCGGGGCTATGTATGACTATGAGGCATTCTTTGGCGATGACAGCCACACGACCGCTCCCTGGTATGGTCTGCCTTTTGAGAAACTGGTGCTGGAAGATGACATCACCTACATTGGCCGCAGCGCCTTCCAGTTTGGCGGCCCGAAGGGACAGCTGGTGCTTCCGGATTCTCTGGAAAGCATTGGCAGCTATGCATTCTTTGGCTGTGATGGACTTACCGGAGACCTGGTTTTGCCGGAGGGCCTGAGGTACATTGGAGGAGGTGCCTTTAACGTGTGCTCCGGATTGACCGGGACATTGGTCTTACCGGAGAGTTTGAAAGAGGTGGATGCCACTGCGTTCAACGGCTGCACCGGCTTGACCGGAACGCTGAAAATCCCCGCACACCTTACAAAAATCGGTGAAGGAGCCTTTGGATATACACAGATTTCCGCAATTACGGTTGACAAAGAGAATCCAGCCTATTTCGTAAAAAACAGTGCGCTTTACACTGTGGATGGTAAAACGCTGGTGGCCTGCCCGAATACCAAGGTGGGACGATTGGAAATCGCAGAGGGAACCGAGACAATTGGATTCCTATCTCTATGTGGCTGTGAAAAGCTGACATCGGTGTCTATTCCTGTATCGATGAGCACAATTGAAGACGCTACCTTTAGCTTTTGCGCCAAACTGAAGGATATCTATTACGCGGGGACCTGGAAACAGTGGCAGGCAATTGATGGCCGTAAATGGCTTGATGGAAAGAACCTGCATCTGACCTATGAAATTACCTACATGGGCATTCCGGAAAATGCGAAAAATCCCAACCCTCAGACCTGCACGACAGATGAGCGGCTGACCTTGGGAGCCTTGACACGCTCCGGTTATAGCTTTCTTGGGTGGTTTGATGCCCCTGAGGGTGGCCAGAAAATGACGGAAGTCCCCAAAGGAATTTCTGAGGATGTGGCCCTGTATGCCCGCTGGACCCCCAACACCTACACCGTCCGCTTCAACGCTAACAAGGGCACCGGCAAGATGCCGGACCAGAAGGGGATCCTCTACGACGAAGCAACAGAACTGTCCCCCTGCGCTTTCACCCGGAAGGGATACCGATTTACCGGCTGGAACACCAAGGCCAACGGCACCGGGGAAACTGTGGACGAGGCCCTGAACCTGACGGCTGCCAATAAGGGCACCGTGACCCTCTATGCCCAGTGGGAGGGGGAGCCCTACGATGTGACCTTCCACTTTGGAGAGGAAACCCGGATCCAGACCCTGTACTACGGCACGGCGGAAGCTCTGGACGGGAATCCCTTTGAGAATCCCGGCTACACCTTCAAATGCTGGACTACCCAGGAAAACGGCAGGGGCAAGAGCTATAAGAATGGCGCTAAGGTCACGAATCTGACGGATAGGGACCTATACGCCCAGTGGACCGCCAACAAGTATACCGTGGTATTCCACTCCAATCTGGCCAAGGACACCACCAGGAAGCAGACCTTGACTTTCGACGCCAAGGAAACCGCACTGACAGCCAACAGCTTCAGCTGGAAGGGCCATGCTTTCCAGGGCTGGGCGGAAGCCGGGGATGCGGCGGAGCCGGAGTATACCAATAAAGAAAAGGTCCGGAACCTGACCACGGAGAAAACCATCGACCTGTACGCAGTCTGGAAGGTCAACGAGTATACCGTTGTCTTCGACCCCAATGGGGCAGAGGGGGAAGAAGTCACCCAGGACATGACCTATGATGTGCCCGCCGAACTGGAAGCAAACCGTTTCGAGCGGCAGGGCTACACCTTCCAGGGCTGGTCCACCACCGCCAAGGGCAAGGCTGTCCACAGGGACGGCAAGGAGGTCAAGAACCTGACAGACAAGGACGGCGTGACCCTCCGGCTCTACGCCGTGTGGGCTCCCACCAGCTACATGGTGAGCTTTGAACCCGGCGAGGGAGCAACCGGCACCATGAAGTCCGTGAAGATGACCTACGGCAAGACCTATACCCTGACGGGAGTCAGCTTCAAGCGGGCAAACTACACCTTCGACGGATGGCGGGATGCTGAGACTGGGGAGACCTATGCCAACAAGGCCAAGGTTTCGGACCTGAGCGCCGACGGCGGTACTGTGACCCTGGTGGCCCAGTGGAAGCCTACGGAATACGCCATTGCTTACAAGAACCTCAGCACCTGGGAGAAAGAAGACCTGCGTACGAGCTACAATGTGCTTACCAAGGACCTGCCCGGAACACCCAGCCGCCCCGGCTGCGAATTCGGAGGCTGGTTCCTGGATTCCGGCTGCAAGAAGCCCTTCAACGGCTTCGAGAACATTGCCAAGCCCGGTAAGCTGACCCTCTATCCCAAGTGGGTCGGCACCCCCAGCAAGTACACCCTCCACTTTGCCCCCGGCGCGGAGGACGTCACCGGCAAGATGGCGGACAAGAAGAACCTGGTCTGCGGCAAGGATTACACCTTGGCGAATAATGCCTTCAAGCGCCCCGGCTGGCAGTTTGCGGGATGGGAGATCGGCGGCGTGACCCTGGGCAACAAGGCCAAGTTCTCCAACTTGCCGGCCTACCTGAAGGATTTTGTCTCCGGCGGTACCGTTACACTCACCGCAAAGTGGGTACAGCCCGGTGACGGGGGAGATATACCGCTGAAATAAGAGAAATCCCCTTCCAGGCCCCGGAAACGGGCCCCGGAAGGGGATTCGATTTGAAAAGGAAAATGCCCTGAGGCACAAACAAAAACAGGCCATCCCCTATGGGACAGCCTGCTTTTGGTACGCCAGAAGGGACTCGAACCCCCAACCCTCGGAACCGGAATCCGATGCTCTATCCATTGAGCCACTGGCGCATA
>URGL01000053.1 GCA_900547405.1 uncultured Eubacteriales bacterium | reverse complement strand
TACGAGATGCTCAGGAGTCTCGTGGGCTCGGAGATGTGTATAAGAGACAGGACGGGTATCCGTAATGACCCGTTTGCTTTCAAAATTCAGTCCAGCCTCCCGGAGCCGACGAATCAGGTGCCGGGATTGGTCCTGCCGAAACCACTCATAAATGCTTTGAGCGGTAATCTCTCCAATGTCCGGCACAGCGGTAAGCGCTTCCAGAGAGGCTTCCATCAGGGCATCCATGGAGCCGAAGGCGGCAGCCAGGCTCTTGCCGGTTTTCACACCTACCTGGCGGATACCCAATGCATAGATCAATCGGGACAGATCCTGCTGCTTGCTGGCCTCAATGGCGGCAAGCAGTTTTTTTGCTGCGGTGGTGCCGGACTTCCAGAGGCCGGAAATCTCCTCCAGAGTCAGATAGTAGATATCTGCCGGGGATTTGATGAGCTT
This sequence comes from uncultured Eubacteriales bacterium, assembly GCA_900547405.1. GTDB lineage: Bacteria > Bacillota > Clostridia > Oscillospirales > Oscillospiraceae > Faecousia. The sequence continues at coordinate 18,057 of URGL01000053.1, read as the reverse complement.
CTGGGAAATCAGACTTTCTACAATGGCTGAGCCAAGGCCATCAATGTCCATGGCGTCTCGGCTGACAAAGTGGGCAATGTTTCGGCTCAGTTGGGCAGGGCACTCGGCACCGGTGCAGCGCAGGAAAGCACCATCCTCATCCCGGATCACCGCTGCCCCGCAAACCGGACATCTGTCCGGCAGAAAATAGGGCTTGGTGTTTTCCGGGCGCTTACTCAGGTCCACCCCCAGAATCTCCGGGATGATCTCCCCTGCCTTGCGGATGCGCACCGTATCACCGATGCGCACATCCAGGCGAGAAATGAAGTCCTGGTTATGGAGTGTGGCGTTGGTGACGGTGGTACCGGCCAGACGGACGGGCGCTACTACAGCCTTGGGGGTCAATACGCCGGTGCGGCCCACCTGAATCACAATGTCCTCTATCACAGTGGACTTCACTTCCGGAGGGTATTTATAGGCCACAGCCCACCGGGGAAATTTCGCAGTGGCACCCAGCAGTTCCCGCTGGGCCAGATCATCCAGTTTGACAACACCGCCATCGATGTCACAGGGAAGTTTTTCCCGTTCCTCGTTGATGCGAAGAATCTCTTCTTCAATTTTCTTGGGGTCCGACAGCTTTTTATAGGGAATGACCTTAAAGCGGAGGCTTTTCAGATATTCCAGGGTCTCGCAGTGGCTGGTGAAGGTGACACCCTCTGCCAGCTGCACATTAAACACCAGAATATCCAGCTTCCGCTTGGCGGTGACCTTAGGATCTTTCTGCCGCAGGGAGCCTGCCGCCGCGTTTCTTGGATTGGCAAAGGTCTTCTCTCCGTTTTCTTCCAATGCGGCGTTGAGGGTGCGAAAGGTCTTCTTGGGCATATACACCTCTCCCCGGACAATGAGCCTGGCAGGGGCGTTTTCCAGAGTCATAGGGATGGAGCGGATGGTTTTCAGGTTTTCCGTTACGTCCTCCCCCACTACACCGTCTCCCCGGGTAGCGCCACGGACAAAACGGCCGTCCTCGTATTCCAGGGCCACGGAGAGACCATCGATTTTCGGCTCAACAGAGTAGGCGGCGTTGGGCATAGCTTCTTGGGTTCGATTTAAGAAATCCTCCAGTTCTTCCATGCTAAACACGTCCTGCAAGCTCATAAGAGGCACCGCATGGGTCACCTCCCCGAACGTATTCACTGCCTGGCCTCCCACCCGTTTGGTGGGGGAATCCGGCAAGACATACTCAGGATACGTCTTTTCCAAGTTCTCCAGCTCCCGCAGGAGCCGGTCATATTCAAAGTCTGGCAAGGTGGGATCGTCCAGCACATAGTACCGGTAACCCGCCTCGTTAAGCAGTGCCGTCAGATCCTGTATTCTCTTCTGTGGTTCCATAATTGCCTCCTGTGTGGAAGAACGTGTCCGGCACGTCTCCGACGATGATGGTTTCCGCCACGGCTACTTGGCTGGAAACAGAAAACTGCTCAATTTTACCCAGCACCAGGGTGCTGGCGTCCACTTCAATCTCTAATGTCAGGCAGTGGAGCGTCTGATTGATCCCTGCCTGACGAAAGGAACTGGAAAAATCGGCATCTGAATTGCGGATAGATAAAATATGCACCGGAATGCGGAAGCCCTTTCCGGAAAAGAACTCCGGAAAAACCAAGCTGCCGATTGGAATGCCCAACTGGGAGGTATCCAGCTCCAATATTCTTTGGTTGACCAGCGCCAGAATTTTGGCTTTCAGCCGATTGACCTCCAAAATATTGGTTTTCATGGCGGTGATTTTTCCGTTCAGGTCCTTTTCGAAGTAGACGATCCGGTCGTAGGCAATGGCGTCCTGCTCCAAAAGCTCTGTCAGAGCGTCATTGGTCAGGTCTGAGGTGGCGTTTTTCACCTGACTCTGGGCCAGCTCCTGGAGCGTATCCTGAAAAAGGCTTCGAAAGATCAGCAGTCCCACCAGGGCCAAAATAGCCACAATGGCCAGACGCAGCAATAGCCTTTTCCCAAAGCGTCTCACGGCCACCCCTCCCCTATGGGAAAGGCTATGCCGGAGAAGCAGAGGCTATTACAGCTTTTTCATGTGAGCGCTGGCAGTTTTTGCCATAAGCTTTTTGGTGCCAATGTCGTCAAAAGCAACCTCAAGCAGAGCGTCTCCCCCCATTTTGACCACGGACAGCACCAAGCCTTTTCCAAAGGCTGCGTGCATGACAGTGTCTCCCTTATTGTAGTCCGGCAATGGGGCTGAAGGAGCGCTGGCAGCCCGGGCTGTGCTGGCAAGATACCCGCTGGTGCGGGTGATCCGCTTCTCGTATGGCTCCCGGCGGCGCTCTTCTGTAGCGTGATAACCCCCGCGCTTTACGATGCAGCTCTCAGGGATCTCTCTTAAAAAGCGGGAGGCCTGGCTGGCGCTGGTCCGGCCGTAGATCATCCGCTGATGGGCATGGCTGATGGTCAGGGTCTGCTTGGCCCGGGTGATGGCCACATAGCACAGCCGCCGCTCCTCCTCCATTTCCTCCTGGTCTCCAATGGCTCGCATGCCAGGGAACAGTCCGTCCTCAAATCCAACCAGAAACACATGGGGGAACTCCAGGCCTTTGGCGGAATGGACCGTCATCATCACCACGGCATCATCTCCGGGACTGTATTGCTCCAGGTCTGTATACAGGGCGATCTCCTCCAGGAAACCTGCCAAGGTGGGCATATCGGTGTTCGCCATATAGGCGTGGATACTGGATTTTAATTCACGGACGTTTTCCAGCCGTGTCCTATTCTCTTCCGTAGGCTTGGCAGAGAGCATATCAGCGTAGCCCGTACGGATCAGGAGCTCATCGTAAAATTCAGGCAAGCTCATGCCATCAATGAGAAGTTGGGCCAGGCCTTCGATCAGGGCACTGAATTGCAGCAGCTTTGGGGCAATTTTTTCCAGGGAAGCGTAACTATAGGGATCAGAAATTACACTGTACAGGCTCTTCCCTTCTGCTTCCGCCAGACGCTGAACCGTCTCGATGGATTTAGCTCCCAGGCCTCTGGGGGGATTGTTGATGATTCGGCCCAAGCGCAGATCATCGGACCGATTGTTGATGACGCAGAGATAGGACAGCATATCCTTGACTTCCGCCCGGTCAAAGAACCGGGTGCCGCCAATGACCTTATAAGGAATGCCATTGCGCTTCAGCGCATATTCCATAGCATTGGACTGTGCGTTTGTCCGGTAAAGGATTGCATAGTCCTTAAAATCTTTACCGTGGGACCCGGCCAGGATCTGCCCTGCCACAAAGTTCCCTTCAGCGGATTCGTCATTAGCTTCGTAGACCAGGATAGGACTGCCTCCTTGTCTTGCGGTCCAGAGCTTTTTGCCCTTCCGGCCCACATTGTGAGAAATCACGGCGTTGGCGGCATCCAGAATGGCCTGAGTAGACCGGTAGTTCTGCTCCAGACGGATGACCCGGGCCCCGGGGTACTGCTCCTCAAAAGACAGGATATTCTCGATGGTAGCGCCGCGGAAACGGTAGATACTTTGGTCATCGTCACCCACCACGCAGATATTGCCCCACTTCCCGGCCAGCAATGCCGTCAGTAGGTACTGGACGTGGTTGGTGTCCTGATATTCGTCAACCAGAACATACTGGAACTTGTGCTGATAATATTCCCGGACATCCGCCTCCTGCTGAAGAAGCTTTACGGTGACATAGAGAATGTCGTCAAAGTCCAGGGCATTGTTGTCTTTCAGCCGCTGCTGATAGGTTTTGTAGGCTTTGGCAATTTGCGGCAGCCGCAGATCCGAGGCGCTGCGGCTCTCTTCCAGCATTTGTTCCGGAGAGATCAGCTGATCCTTTTGGCGGCCGATGATGGACAACACCAGTTTTGGGGGGAAGGTCTTGTCATCCAGGCTCATATCTTTTAGAACTTCTTTCATAAGCCGCTCGGAGTCTGAGGTGTCGTAGATGGTAAAGCTGGAGGTATAGCCCATCCGGTCGATGTTTCGGCGGAGAATCCGGCAGCAGGCGGCATGGAAGGTCATGGCCCACACGTCCCCGGCAGACTCACCCAGCATGGTTTCCAGCCGGTCCTTTAATTCCCCGGCGGCTTTGTTGGTAAAGGTGATGGCAATCACGTTCCAGGGCTTGGCAGGCTCCAGGGCACAGAGAATGTCGGCACGCCGGCACTGGTCCTCAGTGGGCTCCGGAGGCAGACTTTCCAAAAAGGTCACGTCTTCTTCTTTCACAAAGCCGGGAATTTCGATTCCCTCACTTCCGCGGCCATAGCGCAGGATATTGGCGATACGGTTGATGAGAACAGTGGTTTTGCCGGAACCGGCGCCTGCCAGCAGAAGCAGCGGCCCCTCGGTGGCCAGCACCGCCTGCCGCTGCATCTCGTTGAGCATGGAAAAGCGGCTCTCTATGTATTTCTTTCGAGCCGCGCGAAATCGGGTATCCAAGGAATCATTCATAAAAGCACCTGTCATTTCTATCAATGTGTGCCCTTATTTTACACTGAAATGGAGAAAAATGCAAGTAGGACAAAGGGGACTATCCGTCCAGCTTTTCCTTCAGAATGGCCAGTGCCTTCCGCTCGATCCGGGACACCTGGACCTGACTGATGCCGAGAATAGATGCGGTTTTCTGCTGGGTCAGGCCGTGGAAGTACCTCAGTCCAACAACCTGTTTTTCCCGGTCCGGAAGGCAGGAGACCGCCTGCTTCAAGGCAATTTTTTCTACCATCCGGTCCTCTTCCTCCGTGTCCGTCAGGACACTTTCCAAGGAAAATCCATCCTCCCCGGTTTCCCGGTTGATCGATTCCGTGGCGGCGGTGGCGGTCTCCGCCAGAGCGATCTCCTCTACCGTCAGTCCTGTCTCACGGGATAGCTCCTGGAGGCTGGGCTCCCGGCCAAGGCTGCCCGTCAAACGGCTCCGGGAAGCTTTCACAGCGGCAGACTGCTCCTTTAGTCCACGGGAGACCTTGATTGCTCCGTCATCCCGAAGAAAGCGGCGAATTTCTCCGGCGATTTTAGGGACGGCATAGGTAGAGAATCGGGTACCAAAGGCCGGATCAAACCCTTCCACAGCCTTTAAAAAGCCAAGGCAACCCAGCTGATACAGGTCTTCCAGCTCCGTTCCCCTGCCCTGAAACCGCCGGGCCACTGCCCAGATAAGCCCTGCGTTCTCCTCCACCAGAGCCTCGGCAGCTTCCCGGTCTCCTGCCTGGATCCGGGCAATCAGCTCCTCTGGGTCCCTCATTGGCGGCGCTGCAGCTTTCGGCGCATATGTACCGTGGTTCCTTTGTTTTCTGCCGAGGTAATGTCCAGGGTGGTCATGAAGCTCTCCATGATGGTGAATCCCATTCCGCTGCGCTCGGCGCCGCCGGTGGTAAAACTGGGCCGACGGGCTTTCTCCACATCCGGGATGCCTATGCCCTTATCCTTAATGACGATGTCCAATACATTGTCTTTGAGGATCCGGCAGCGTAGGGTGATGATGCCGATTTTCTGCGGGTAGGCATGGACGATACAGTTGGTGACAGCTTCCGAAACCGCTGTTCGGATATCCCCCAGCTCCTCCAGCGTTGGGTCCATTTGAGCGGCAAAACAGGCCACGGCGCTGCGGGCAAAGGCCTCGTTACAGGATTTGCTGGGAAACTCCAAAATCATGTAGTTGTCAAATTTCATGATACTGCCTCCCGTATTTCCACAAGCTTGTCCAACCCGGAGGCCCGAAACACCCGCATGGGCTGAGGCGCAATGCCGGTGAGCAAGAGTCTGCCTTCGATTTGTGTCATATTGCGCAGGGCATTGATGACCACAGCAATGCCGGAAGAATCTACAAAGGTCACATCCCGAAAATCCAACACACAGGTTTCCGGCGTATAGGTCTCGATTTTTGCCGTGATCACCTGGATATAGGCTTTGGCGCAATGGTGGTCAATTTCTCCGGTCAGGGCAATGGTCAGTTTATCCCCTTCCTGAAAACTGGTAAAGTGCATGGGGTATTCCTCCTTTTTGTTTGACTGCTTTCAGTATAGCTTTCCTTTTCCACGTTTTGTGTCGGAACAGGCCCCAAAATAAAAAAATCCTCCTGAAAGGGCATCCTTTCAGAAGGAAATCGATATCATTTCATTCAGTCTATCATGAATTTTTTTGTTTGCCAAGTTGCGTCTTGAAAATCCCGGCGGAAAATTCCGCCGGGATCAGAAATCACAGATTTTTCTTCAGTGCTGCTTCGCTTTCTTCCAGACTGGCAATCAGGTCTACCGCCTTCTTGGCTTTCTCCCGCTCGGCATTTACGACAGCCTCGGGGGCGCGGGCGGTGAACTTCTCGTTGGAGAGTTTCCCTTGAATGGAAGCCAGGTTCTTTCTGGCCTTATCCAACTCCTTGGTGATGCGCTCCAGCTCCTTGGCGATGTCCACCAGCTGGCCCATGGGGATAAACAGCTTGGCATCGGCAGTGGCACAGGTGACCATGCCATCCAGGTTGGCGGGCTCGGACTCCAGCAGCTCTACCCGGTCGGCATAAGCCAGTCTCTGGATGAAGCCCTCGCCTTCCGTGAAAATCTGGGGCTTAGAGGTCAGCACATACAAGGTGGCCTTCTTGGAGGGAGGCACGTTCATTTCCGCCCGGCGGTTCCGGATGGCCCGGATGGCGTTCATGACGGACTCCATATGGGCCTCCTCTTCCTTGAAGCTCAGCGCCTCAGAGGTCACAGGCCACTTAGCCACGATCAGGGCTTTGCCCTCGTGGGGCAAGCTCTGCCAGATTTCCTCAGTGATATAGGGCATGAAGGGATGCAGCAGACGCAGGGTCTGATCCAATACGTATACCAGCACCTGCAGGGCGGTCTGCTTCCGGTCCGCCTCCTCGCTGTAGAGCCTGGCCTTGGTCAGTTCGATATACCAGTCGCAGTAGGTGTCCCAGATGAAGTCGTAGATCTTCTGGACGGCAATGCCAAGCTCGTAGTGCTCCATGTTCTCGGTGACTTCGGAAATAAGGGTGTTGAGCTTGGACAGTACCCACTTGTCGGCAATTTCCAGATTCTCCGGCAAACCGGGGACGAAGTTTTCTCCCAGGTTCATCATGACGTACCGGGAAGCGTTCCAAAGCTTATTGGCAAAGTTCCGCATGGCCTCGCACCGCTCCACATAGAAGCGCATATCGTTGCCGGGAGAGTTGCTGGTGACCATGTTCATCCGCAGAGCATCACAGCCGTATTGATCGATCATCTCCAGGGGGTCAATGCCGTTGCCCAGGGATTTGCTCATTTTCCGGCCCTTATCGTCCCGGACCAGGCCGTGGATCAGCACGGTGTGGAAGGGTGTCCTGCCGGTGTGCTCACATCCGGAGAAGATCATCCGGGCCACCCAGAAGAAGATGATGTCATAGCCCGTGACCAGTACATCCGTGGGATAGAAGTAGTCCAGGTCCGGCGTCTTTTCGGGCCAGCCCAAGGTCTCGAAGGGCCACAGGGCGGAAGAGAACCAGGTATCCAGCACGTCGGGGTCCCGCTCAATATTTGCACTGCCGCACTTTTCGCACTTGCAGGCATCCTCCCGGGACACGGTGATGTGGCCGCAATCGGCGCAGGTCCAGGCAGGGATCTGGTGGCCCCACCACAGCTGACGGGAAATGCACCAATCCCGAACGTTTTCCATCCAGTTCAGGTAGGTCTTTGTGAACCGGTCTGGGACAAACTTGGTCTCCCCATCCTTCACTACCCGGATGGCTTCCTCGGCCAGAGGCTTCATCTTCACGAACCACTGGGCGGAGATGATGGGCTCTACATCGTTGTGGCAGCGGTAGCAGGTGCCTACGTTGTGGGAGTAGTCCTCCACTTTGACGAGATAGCCTTGCTCTTCCAGGTCAGCCACAATGGCTTTCCGGGCCTCGTACCGGTCCATGCCTTCGTACTTACCGCCCAAGGAGTTGACCTTGCCCTCGTCATCCAGCACCCGGATGACCTCCAGGTTATGCCGCAGGCCCACCTCGAAGTCGTTGGGATCATGGGCGGGCGTCATCTTCACGCAGCCGGTGCCGAATTCCATTTCTGCATAGTCATCGGCCACCACAGGGATGGGTTTATTCAGCAGGGGCAGAATCACATTTTTGCCCACAATGGATCTGTATCGATCGTCGTTGGGGTTGACGCAGACGCCGGAGTCTCCCAGCATGGTCTCAGGCCGGGTAGTCGCCACCACAACCTCTCCGGAGCCGTCCTCCAGAGGGTAACGAATATGCCACAGATGGCCGGGCTTATCCACATACTCAACCTCCGCGTCACTCAGCGCGGTAACACAGTGGGGGCACCAATTGATGATCCGGCTGCCTTTGTAGATAAGGCCCTTCTCATACAGGGAGACAAAAACCTCCCGGACGGCCTTGGAGCAGCCTTCGTCCATGGTAAAGCGAGCCCGGTCCCAGTCGCAGCTGGCACCCAGTTTCTTTTGCTGCTCCACGATCCGATTACCGAACCGGTTTTTCCAGTCCCACACCCGCTCCAGGAACTTTTCCCGGCCCAGATCATACCGAGTCAGCCCCTCTTTGCGCAGCTCTTCCTCTACTTTGATCTGGGTAGCAATGCCGGCGTGGTCCACGCCTGGGATCCACAGGGCGTTATAGCCCTGCATCCGCTTGAAGCGGATGATGCTGTCCTGTAGGGTCGCGTCCATGGCGTGGCCCATGTGGAGCTGGCCGGTGACGTTGGGAGGCGGCATGACAATGGTGAAGGGCTTTTTGCTCTCATCCCGCTCGGCGTGGAAATAGCCGCCCTCCTCCCACATCTTATAAATTTCGGATTCCACGGCCTTAGGGTCGTAGACCTTGTTCAGTTCTTTTGCCATATATGATCTCCTTTCCATGAAAAAAACGCCCTGGGCAAATTACCCAGGGCGAAAAGCTTTCCGCGGTACCACCTGAATTCCCGAAAAAACGGGCACTCGAAGGCTGTAACGGGCTGACCCGTACTGCCCTACTCCCATTCAGGCAGTCCACTCCCGGGCGACCATCCGCTTATTCCGTGCCCATTCTCACCAACCATGTGCTCTCTTCAACGGAAATTCAGGCGGAACCTCCCGTTCCATGTGTTTGCATATATGGGGTATTCTAACCGGGTTTCAAAGGTTTGTCAAGGGTTTTTTGCTTTGGTCTTGACGAGTCGGTTTCAAGCAGGTATAATAGCACCATCTTTTCTATATATTGGAGCGTAATGCTATGGCGAAGCTATCCCTGGTGGTCCCCTGCTACAACGAAGGTGAAAATGTGATTCCCTTTCATGAGGCGGCTGTGGCGGCCCTGTCCGGTCTGCCCTTGGAAATCGTCTACATTGATGATGGCAGCCGGGACGCTACCTTACACAATTTGAAGAAGATCTACGGCCGGAAGGACTGCGAAGTAAAGGTGGTGTCCTTCTCCCGGAATTTTGGGAAGGAGTCCGGGATATATGCCGGGCTGGAGCATGCTACGGGGGACTATATCTGCATCATCGATGCGGACCTGCAGCAGCGGCCGGAAATCGTCAGGGATATGGTTGCCATTCTGGAGGCAAAACCGGAGATAGACGTGGTAGCCGCCTACCAGGACCGCCGTGGAGAGGGCAAGGTTCTGTCCTTCTTCAAAAAGAGCTTCTATAAGATCATCAATCACCTTTCCAAGGTGCCCCTGCAGCCAGACGCCAGCGACTTCCGGACATTTCGCCGCAGTGTCCGGGACAGTATCCTCGCCATGGGAGAATACCATCGGTTCTCTAAGGGAATTTTTGCCTGGGTAGGCTACAGCACCGACTTCATCCCCTATACCGCCTGCCCCCGGGCCAACGGCACAACCAAATGGAATTTCTGGAAGCTCTTCTCCTATGCCATGGAGGGGATCATCGGCTTTTCCACGGCGCCTCTGCGTCTGGCCACCCTTTGCGGCACAGTGACGGGTATTGCGGCGATACTCTATCTCATCTGCGTGATCATCGAAAAACTGACCAAGGGCATTGCCGTTCCTGGCTACGCAACCATTATTGTGCTGCTGCTGCTGTTTTCCAGCATCCAGCTCTTCTGCATCGGCATCATCGGAGAGTATGTGGGCCGGGACTTCGAGCAGAGCAAAAACCGCCCCATTTATATTGCCAAGGAAATCTTAGGAGAGGACTAACCCTCTCCTTTTTTCACACCTCAATGAAAAAGGCAGGGGCACGAAAAGCTGGAAGATCCATCTTTTCTGGATCGCTTTATTTTGCTATCGTTGACGCACTCCTGGGCATCCTCCCGGTTCCTGAGAATGTTCTCCGAGAGCCGCGTCAGACTTGCCCCATACCGGTCAGCCGTTTGTTGGATGGCATCCTCGTTTCGGGTGAAGAACAGCTGTATGATTTCGTTGTCATTCATTGCTTGCACCTCCTGTGTTTTGTCCTTCACCCTTATAGAAGGATTTGGTGCCGGGAACCTAACGCTTTGGGGACAAATCCTCAAAAAAATTTTGGCTGTATGGATCTAACTGCTGCAAAAATAATCGTTGATTTTTACGAAGAATTTGCTTATACTATTCGTATGAAAGGGGGCAGTAATATGCCAAACATCAAACCTGTATCTGACCTTCGTAACTATGGCGAGGTCTTACGTGACGTTGCCGTAGGGCAGCCGGTGTTTTTGACTAAAAATGGCCATGGCCGTTACGCCGTCCTGGACATGGAAGAGTACCGTCAGTATGAAGTCCTCCTCGCAAAGGAGAGGCTGCTGTCCGAGCAGGAAAAAGGCCGCAGGAGCGGCGAAAACGACGGCTGGCTGGATGAGGAGAATCTTAAATGAAAAAGTCAGTTACACAGAATTCACAAAAATACATTCGTGACGAACTCCTTCAAAATGTGCTTAACCTTTTGAATGCAGATGACGGGAAGACATTTGCAGAAAAAAAGAAAGACATCGTTGATTATATTCAAGAGTGGGCAAACGGTCCTCACGGGGACACAGCCGAAGAGATAGCACAAAAAGAGCAATTTGGGGAGACAATAAATCAGAAATTCTGGAAAAAAGGGAAAGAGATTACGCTTGGAAATGGAATGACAATGCGAAGAGTCCAGCAATCCGACCACGAAGGCTATTTTGCCATTCAACAAGCTTATTCGGCAACGGCATATATGCTGAAGAATCCAGCCTATTGTGATATGCTCTGGGATGAACATATCAGTTCTAAAGGATTAACAATGACGATTTTGCGCCATGGGAACTACATTGGTTACTGCGGAATTAATAATATTTTGAAAGAAAATTGGGAAATAGGAATTGAACTGCTCCCCGAGTATACAGGGCAAGGGGTCGGCTACTGCGCAATATCGAAAATGTTAAACGAAATTCAAGAACGACTTGGAAGAGATTTTTTTATAGTCAGAATTGACCCGAGAAATATTGCGAGCCAAAAATTATTTGAAAAATTGGGCGCAATTCCAGATGGCATTGCTGTGAACTGGACGGAAAATGAATCCATAATGTTACAGTGCGAGGAAGAACATTTAGACCAAATAGATGAAGAGCTCATAAATATTGCCAAAAAATTCGATGTTTCTCCAAGAAAATTGTTAAGCCACGTCTTAAAGTACTCTTTGACAATATGACCCGTAAAAAGCAGGTCCTCTCCAAACTGGAAGGGACCTGCTTTTCTGGGGCTTTTTACGTAGCCCCGCTTTTATTTTTTGTTTTCTTCCCAAGTCCGTTCACTGATAATATACCTAGGCCGGCGCTTGGTTTCCATGTAGATTTTCCCCACATACTCGCCGATAACACCCAAACACACCAGCTGGACGCCACCCATGAAGCAAATGACACACATGGTGGAGGCCCAGCCGCTGACGGTGGAGCCGGTGAGCTGGGAGATGAGTGCCCAGAGAACACCGAGGAAGCTGAGGATGGATACGGTCACACCGAAACCGGTGATCATCCGGATGGGTTTGACGGAGAGGCTGGTGATGCCGTCGAAGGCCAGGGCCAGCATCTTTTTCAGAGGATAGTGGCTCTCCCCGGCGATGCGCTCTGCCCGCTCGTAGTAGACAGAGGTGCTCTTAAAGCCCACCAGGGGGATCATGCCCCGGAGGAAGATATTCACTTCTTTAAAATTGGCGAATTCCTGGAGGACCCGGCTGCTAATCAAGCGGTAGTCAGCGTGATTGAAGACCACTTCGGCCCCCATCCAGTTCATCAGCTTGTAGAAGCCCTCGGCGGTAAAGCGCTTGAAGAATGTGTCTGTGTCTCTCTTGCTGCGGACACCGTAGACTACCTCACAGCCGTCTAAGTAGGCATCCACCATGGCATCCATGGCGTTGATATCGTCCTGGCCGTCACAGTCAATGGAGATGGTGATGTCGCACTTGTCCTTGGCCTCCATAAGTCCCGCCAGAACGGCATTCTGGTGGCCCCGGTTCCGGCTCTGGCAGATGCCAATATAGTGAGGATCCGCCTTGGACAGGTCCTTGATGATGTTCCAGGTATTGTCCTTGGAACCGTCGTTCACGAAGAGAACTCGGCTGTCTTGGGAGATTTTCCCGGCAGCGGACAGATCCTGGATCTTTTTCAGGAACATAGGCGCCGTGATGGGCAGCACCTTTTCTTCGTTGTAACAGGGAATGACAATATAAAGTACAGGCTGCATGATGGTTCTCCTCTCAAACCGCGTCCGGAGAGACGTACACCCGGGCGCAGGAATATCTGATTTCGGTATAGGAATGGGCTTGCATATAGTCCCAGAGCCAGCCCTCTAAGGTATTTTCGTTCGGAGCCGCCATATTCGGGTCCGGATTTCTGCCAATTTCCGGGTTTAGGACTACAACAATCGTGGGAATGGAATCTGGGTGGCTTTCGTAATAGTCTTCCAGCCGTGGGCTATTGAGTTCTGTCCGCCAGGCGGTGGGAGCGCCGCAGGAAAAGTCACAGGCGAGATACCCCCAAGGCAAGAGCTTGGTAAAGAAGATGGGATTTTTTGACCCATATTTTTCTTCCAGGTCCTGAATCATATCCAGAACCTGATGATACTGCTCCTTGCTCTCTGCGGTGGTGCGGATCCCGGCGGCGGGTCCCGCCTCCAGGTTTTCCGTCAGGGTATCCAAGGGGCCGTCCCGGAAGACGGCGGTGACCCGGCTGCAAAAGGTTATGCCCACCATGAGACAGGCCAGAACCAGTACAACCCTCCGGCTACTCTTCTGTGCTCCGCTCAGCGGCAAAAGCAGGCCCATAGCGTAGACACACAGGCCCACCGTAAAGCCAATTGCCTCGGTATTGGAGCTCATGGCCATAGCCGCAGCCATGGCGGCCCCCACCCGCCGCAAGAGCATATCCAATTTCTGGGAGTCATCCCACCGGAACAGGGCCAGCGCATAAATGCAGAAGCTGTAGGCAGCAAACCCCGTCTCCCCTTTCCGGCAACGCCAGAAGGAATAGAGCGCCCCCAGGCACACCAAAAAAAGGGCCGGAATTTCTGCCCAGGCCTTCCCCGGCAGCCACTTCCGGGCAGCCCAGAAAAGAGCGGCGCAGAAGCACGACAACAGCATATCCCGCAGGTAAATAAGCCGCACATCTTCCACAGCAGCTACGAAATTCGCCGCAGGGCCGGAGCTATGCTCCGGGTCTGACAGGATGGTTTTCAGGCTGCCGATCACCGCTCCCAGGTCCTTCGGCAAAAACAGCAGGAGAAAATAGGCGGCGGAAAGAACAATACCCAAGGCCATCCAAAGGGCCTGGAGCCGGGGTTCCTTTTTCAAAAGTCCCAAAATCAAAGCAGGGACCACAAAAATAGCAAAATAGGGTACGCACAGCACGGAAAAACCCAGGCACACCCCGGCAAGAACATTCAATAGCCTCTTTTCCTTGCCACGGACCGCCAGGCACAGAGCTGTCAGTACCAGCAGCAGGAAGAGATTGTAGTAGCTGAGGCCCCAGATATTTCCCCGGGAATAAGCCAGCACCGAGGCGGCACAGAGAAAGCTGGCAACGATCCCTGCCTCTTTTGAAAAGGTGAAAAAAACCAGTTCACTGACACCCAAAGCCAGAAGCAGGTAAAAGAATCTGGCAAAGAGATATATCCCCTCGGTGCCCTTGACGGCCCGATAAGCAGACAGCACCGGGTAGAAGATCACACTGTAGAATTGCACCGGGTGCCACTCGTCCAGAATGAGTTTCTGCCCGTTCCACAGCCGCTGGGCGAAGGTCAGGTAGAAGCTCTCATCTGACCAGCAGAAGCCATATAGGGACCGGATTGCCAAAACTGCGGCCAACAGGACCAGAGCGCCGGCACCGATTTTCTGCCAAATGTTGTTTCTTTTCAAGTCCTGCCCCCCATTGTTTGTGTTTTGGTTCATTATACACCAGACGGATGGAATATTCAACCGGGACAGAGAAATAAAAAAGCGACTGTAGGAATATTAAACAAACCCTTCAATTTGACAGTTGACAGAATGCTGTCTATATTCTACAATTGACGCATAAAGAAAAGGCTCGGACTATGCAAAATTGCCCTGGCTTTTGAGAGGAGCTATTCACTATGTATCGAATTCTGGAGCTGAATCCCCAACTAAAGGACTTCGCCGGAGACATTGATCTGCGGATGCGACTGTACCAGGACACACAAAACAGGATCCTTTCAAAGGGGCAGAGTCTCAGCGATTTTGCCAGCGGTGCCGAATACTTTGGCTTCCATCATGTGGACGGTGGATGGTACTACCGGGAGTGGGCCCCCAGCGCCTACCAGCTGTACTTAAGCGGAGAATTCAACAATTGGGATCCCACCTCCCATCCCCTGACCCCCATTGGCAACGGCAACTGGGAGATTTTTCTGCCAGGTGACGACGCTCTGTGGGAGGGCTGCAAGGTAAAGACTGTGGTAGATGCCTTCATGCAGCGCACCTGGCACATTCCCCTCTACGCCCGCCGCGTTGTTCAGGAGGAGGGCAGCGTGGAATGGGTCTGCCAGGTCACAGACGACCGAAAGATTTTCCATTGGACAGACCGCAATTTCCGCCGGGAGGATTCCCTGTTTATTTACGAGGCTCACGTGGGCATGGCTCAAGAGGAAGGAAAGGTCGGCACCTATCGGGAGTTTGCAGACTTGGTGCTGCCCCGGATCAAGCGAGCGGGTTACAACACCGTCCAGCTCATGGCCATTATGGAGCATCCCTATTATGGTAGTTTTGGCTACCAAGTGGCCAATTTCTACGCTGCCTCCAGCTGGTTCGGAAAGCCTGATGATCTGAAATACCTGGTGAATAAGGCCCATGAGATGGGCCTGGCTGTCCTGCTGGACGTTGTGCACTCCCACGCCGTAAAGAACACCACCGAGGGCATCAATATGTTCGACGGCACCACTTGGCAGTTCTTCCACGACGGCCCTAAAGGCGATCACCCGGCTTGGGACACCAAGTGCTTTGATTACGGCAAGACCGGCGTCATCCACTTCCTGCTGAGCAATCTGAAATTCTGGATGACCGAGTACCACTTTGACGGCTTCCGCTTCGATGGTGTCACCTCCATGCTCTACCACGACCACGGCCTGGGCACAGACTTCAACACCAACGACAAGTATTTCTCCTACAATACCCATACAGAGGCCATCACCTATCTGCAGTTGGCCAACCAGATGGTCCGTCAGGTGAATCCTATGGCCGTGACCATTGCCGAAGATATGTCCGGCATGCCCGGTATGTGCTTGCCCATTGCTGATGGCGGCATCGGATTCGACTATCGGCTGGGTATGGGGCTGCCGGATATGTGGGTTCACGCCGTAAGGGACCTGCGTGACGAAGACTGGGACATCTTTGGTATGTGGTGCAGCATGTGTATGCGCCGCCCCGGAGAGAATACAGTGGCCTATGTGGAAAGCCACGACCAGGCGCTGGTGGGCGACAAAACCCTGATTTTCCGTCTGGCGGATGCCGCCATGTATACGGACATGGATAAGGCCACGCACAATCCTGTTATCGACCGGGCCATTGCCCTGCACAAGATGGCGCGACTCTTCACCCTGGGAGGTGGCGGCGAGGCCTACCTGAACTTTATGGGCAATGAGTTCGGCCACCCTGAATGGATCGACTTCCCCCGGGAGGGCAACGGCTGGAGTTTCCACTATTGCCGCCGTCAGTGGAGCCTACGGGACAATGGATATCTAAAGTATCAGTGGCTGGGCGAATTCGATCAGGATATGATCGATCTGGCCAAGAGCGTGAACCTCTTCCAGATGCGCTTCGGAGACCTGCGCTTAAACGACAGCGCCAAGAAGGTTCTGGTCTTCTACCGCCAGGGACTTATGTTTGCCTTCAACTTCAATCCTACTCAGTCCTTCACCGGGGTGAAGGTGAGTCTGCCCCATATTGCCGATTACACCATCGCCTTGAACACCGATGACCCCCAATACGGTGGCAGCGGCCTCATCGGTTCTGCCCCCTACCCTGCTATTGTAGACAAAAAGGGGAACTCCCATATCTCCTTGTACCTTCCCGCCCGTACCGCTGTGGTGCTGAAAGAAGGCCCCATCCGGACGCTGCCACCGGTACAGAACCATAAGAAGGGCAGAAAGAGATAGTCTATAGCCTATAGCAATACCGCCGTCTCCCCATCACAGGAGACGGCGGTATTTTACGATCAGTAGAACAGCAAATCGGAATACGTCGGGTAAGGCCAATAGGCCTTGGCCGTATTTTTCTCCAGAATGTCCGCCTGAGTCCGAAGCTCGGCCATCAAGGGGACAATGACGCTGTGGCAGTGATCAGCAGCGGATTCTTCGTCGGTTGGGGTGTGGGCCAAGGCATCCTTCAGCCGTTCCACGGTATCATAAGCGATATCGCAGGCGGCAGAGAGCTTCTGAATCAGGGCCATTTCTCCCCGGCAGGAGACCCCCAGAGACTTCTTGGAGGCCACGCCACCGCAGAGGGCATCTGTGTAGCCCATAGCGGCAGGCAGGATCTGCTGAACGGCCATATCGACCATGGTCCGGGCCTCGATATTGACCTTCTTCCGGTAGTCATCCAGGTAGATGGCGTGGCGGGCCCGGAACTCAGTTTCCGTAAAGACCCCATGACGGGTGACAAGATCAATATTTTTCTGGCTCAGATAGGCCCGCATGGCCTCTGCCGTAGAAGACAGATTGCTCAGTCCCCTTCTTGCGGCCTCCTGCTTCCACTCCTCAGAGTAGCCGTTTCCATCGAAGATAATGCGTCTGTGGTCTTTCAGCGCCTTGCTCACCAGCTTTTGCAAGGCGGAGTCAAAATCCTCTGCCTTTTCCAATTCATCGGCAAAGCGGCCCAGTTCTTCGGCCATTATGGTATTCAGCGCGATGTTGGGCCCGGCGATGGACTGAGAGGAGCCGAGCATTCGCAGTTCGAACTTGTTGCCGGTAAAGGCCAGAGGACTGGTCCGGTTCCGATCTGTGGTATCCTTTGGGATAGCGGGCATCACATCCACGCCGATACGAAGCAGGCTCTTCTCGGGCTCTGTATAGTTGGTGCCATCGATAATGGACCGGACCACCCCGTCCAGCTCTTCTCCCAGGAAGATAGAGACAATGGCGGGAGGTGCCTCGTTGGCACCCAGCCGGGTGTCGTTGCTGGCAGACGCGACCGTGCAGCGCAGGAACTCCTGATACTCATCAATGCCCTGAATAAAGGCCGCCAGGAACACCAAAAATTGGGCGTTCTGCCGGGGAGTTTTGCCTGGGCTGAAGAGGTTTTTGCCAGTGTCCGTAGAGAGGGACCAGTTGTTGTGCTTGCCGGAGCCGTTCATGCCGGAGAAGGGCTTTTCATGCAGCAGGCAGACCATGTCATGCTTGTTGGCGGTTTTCCGGAGCACCTCCATGACCAGCATATTATGGTCCACGGCCAGGTTCTGGCTTTCAAAAATGGGCGCGATCTCAAACTGGCCGGGAGCGACTTCATTGTGGCGGGTCTTTACCGGTATGCCCAGCTTGTGACACTCTATTTCAAGTTCTTTCATGAAAGCTGTGACGCGTGGTGGAATAGAACCGAAGTAATGATCTTCCAACTGTTGGTCCTTGGCCGAAGAATGTCCCATCAAGGTGCGTCCTGTTAGTCGAAGGTCGGGGCGGGCATTATATAAAGAGGTGTCAACCAAAAAAT
>URGL01000052.1 GCA_900547405.1 uncultured Eubacteriales bacterium | reverse complement strand
CTCCACACCCGTCACGGCTTCGCCGTGCCACCCTCTCCAAGCAGGAGAGGGCTTTCTCTTTCTCCCCAAAGACTGAGAGTCCGCTCAATATACGATGGAACCATAGGGGTCCTCCAACGGGGCCAGGATGATTTCCGGCTGTTTCGGGGCCTCCGCCGTGATTTTTCTGGCCCAGTTCCTTGCGGCGGCCTTCCAGTCCCGCATGGGACGCTTGCCCAAAAGCCAGCCGTTGGCGGCATAGTAGTCCACAAATTGGGTGGGGTCCAGAGGCAGATTCTCGCGTTCGGCATACTGGCGTACCTGCTCTACTGTGGGAGCAAGAAAAGAATCTTTATGATTATAATAATTGATTTGATTTGAACTGAACTGATTTGAATTGGATTGAACTGAATTGGGCGATGATGGCGCTTCCTGGCCTTCGGTGAGGCCATGTGGCGTATCATCGCCCTCTCGCCGTCTTCTTGCGGCCTCTCTGGTGGCAATGCCGCCAAGGCGGGCAGCTCGGACTCTTTTTTCGTGGACTTCGGCATAGCGGTCGTTGTCTTTTTCCAGCACCGGGGCCACATAGTCCCAGGCGACGCCCAGAGGGCCGTCAAACTCCGGCTCTGTGCCGGTCCTGCCGTATTCCATCATGGCATCGTAGAGCCGCAGCCGGTCGGCATCCGGTAGGCGGGAAGAGGGGATCATATTGAAATAGATCATCACGCCGGGTTTATTCATGTCAGGTTCCTCCTTAGTTGACTTTTGTTAACCTTATTATACACATAAAGTTCAAAAAAGTCAACTATAAAGACAAACAAAAATTCGAGTATTCCGCTCGGATGAATGGTCAGGGCCTCCCCCCTCCCGTAGGGGGCGATGCCCACATCGCCCCGAGGCCCTACGGCCGGGAACGGTAGGACGACCCGTACAGACCAACCGCTCAGGCTTCGGACCTTCCGGGCGGATGTGGGCATCCGCCCCTACGCGGGTGGGAGGTTTTTGCCACGCAACCTGGCCCGGCATATGCTTTTAGGTGTCCACACCCGCCGATAGGCGGGCAGCACCCTCTCCAAGCAGGAGAGGGCGGGGGAAAGGCGGTATTGCGTTATTGCTGCAACAGATTCATTAATTCGTTAATGCGATTTTTGGTATATTCCGCTTGGATTTCAAAGCCTTTTTCCGCTTCTGCATTCTGGGCAGCAGCTTCCTTTTTATCGATCCAGGCAAGCTGCTCCTGGGTCAGCTGCTTCATTTCCTCGCTGGACAAGCGATATTTCAGGATTCTCCACAGGCGATTTAAAACAACATCCCAAAGGTCGTATTTCTCTTTACCGTGGAGCTGGGATTCCTGGTATGTGGCTACAGCAACATCACTGCGGATGGCCTGCTCGTCCTGGGTCATGTAGTCCTGTAGTGCTGTACCGTTGAGAGAAATATAAGTTTTATACATGTTTGCTGTTGCGGTTTCATATGCTTCCTGGGAAATCAGCGCTGCGTTTGGATCATAGGGCTCTTTTTGAGAATAAAGCCAATAGTTACCATCATTCCGCATACCATCTGTAAAATAACATTCGTCCAGTGATAAAACATTATCTTTGTAGATGTAGGTTGCTTCAGTTGTATACATTGCACCAGAAGAACCGTGATTCCCAATTTTTCCATCTGAGCGCAGGTAGTACCAATTTCTTTCGCCTCCATTCAGAAGCCAAACAAGGTTACCATTCGTGATGGTGTATGCTGCGTATATTTGAGAGTTTTCTATACTATCTTGAAAGACTAGTAATTCCTCGTCGCCATCATGATCAAGATCCATACAGGTAAACTGAAATGATGAATCAGAGTCACCAAAGCGGAATACATTTGAAATTTGCTTTTCTTCTAATAAATAAATATCGTCTGGTGTAGTATGAAGCGATGCCCATATACATTTCTCAACCATGCCGTCATACACAGCATACCCCGTTGAGGGATGTTCCAGCTTTTGAGGCTGCGGCAGAGAAGGGCTTTGACTGGGGTTGGTTGATTCTGGTGCAGTGGTTGGAGCCTCGGTTGACGGTATTATTTCTGTTGCTTCCGGTACTGCCGTTGTTTCTGCGTTGTTTGTCTCCGTGGTTGCCGGTTCGGTGGATTCTATGAGGTTGATGGACAGGCCCGTTGGCTCTTGGACCTTTGCTTTTCCGCAGCCAACCAGAAAAAGAAGGCAGAATAGGATGCAAAAAAGTAGCTTTTTCATCTCTTCGTTCCTTTATAACTTCGTTTGTATGATTTTTCTGAGATACCGAAACGACCCCGAACCGGTTTTGCCCGGTTCGGGGAAAAAACTTTACGCCTTGTCTCTTGTCATCTCCAGGTACAGGTTCCGGTATTGCCAGGCGGAATTTTCCCAGGATACGTTCTTGTCCATGTCCCGCTGGACCATTTCGTCCCAGCAGTAGCGGTTGGTGAAGTAGAAGGTCTTGGCCCGGTTGATGGCATCCAGCAGGAGGCCGGCGTCGTAGCGGTCGAAGGTGAAGCCGTTGCCGTCGTGGGTGAACTCGTTGTGGGGCTGGACGGTGTCCTTCAGGCCGCCGGTTTCCCGGACGATGGGGATGGTGCCGTAGTGCATGCCGATGAGCTGGGTCAGGCCGCAGGGCTCAAACTGGGAGGGCACCAGCACCGCGTCGGCTCCGGCGTAGATCCGGTGGGCCCGGCCCTCGTCATACATGATGCTGGAGCAGACGTTGCCCCGGTAGGCGTTTTCGTAGTACCGGAAGGCATCTTCATACAGCCGGTCGCCGGTGCCCAGGACCACCACCTGGGTGTGCTCGTCTACGATCTGGGGCATAATGGCGTTGATCAGGTCCAGGCCCTTCTGGTTGGTCAGCCGGGACACCAGGCCGATGACGAACTTGTGGTCGTCCTGCCACAGCCCCAGCTCCTGCTGCAGCGCCCGCTTGTTTTCCTTCTTCCGGGGCAGGACATTGGTGATGTCGTAGTTGGTATGGAGCATAGGATCCGTCCAGGGGTTCCAGATGTCGTAGTCGATGCCGTTGACGATGCCGTGGAGCTTGCCGGAGTGGTAGCGCAGGTGGGCATCCAGCCGCTCGCCGTAGGCGGGGGTCTGGATCTCCTGGGCGTAGGTGCCGGAGACGGTGGTGATCATGTTGCAGTAGGTGAGGCCGCCCTTCATCATGTTGGCATCCAGCCAGTTCTGGGTCAGGGCATCCTTATTGAACACGTAGTCCGGCAGACCGGACCAATAGCGGATGGTGGGGATATTGTACACGCCCTGGAAGCGCAGGTTGTGAATGGTGAACATGGTCTTGGCCTGGCCGATGGGCGTATCCTGGAACAGGGTCCGCAGATACACCGGGGCCAGGGCCGCCTGCCAGTCGTGGCAGTGGATAATGTCCGGGATCCAGTTCATGAAGTTCAGGGCGGCCAGAGCGGCCTTGGAGAAGAAGCAGAACTTGGGGATGTCCCCGATGATGGAGGTGTAGGGGTTGCCGTCGGAGAAGAACTCCTGGTTGTCGATGAAGTCGTAGACCACACCGTCCCATACGTATTCCATAATGCCGACATAGAAGCTCCGGCCGTCGGCGCAGAGGTTCATCTGGAATTCGCCCCGGTAGACCATCCGGGTCTGGTACTCCCAGGGGATGCACCGGTAGCGGGGGAGGATGACCTTCACGTCGCAATTCATCCGGCTCAGGGCCTTGGGCAGGGCGTACATCACGTCTGCCAGGCCGCCGGTCTTTACAAAGGGATAGCACTCAGAGCCGATAAAGGCCACGCTTCTTCTGGGGCCGGGCTCGGGGGTATAGCGGGATTCTTCCATAGTGACTTCCTCCTTCTGAACTGGTTTCTCCATGGCTTCCTTGGTACTGGGCATGGGACATAACCTCCTAAAATTTTGCGGTGAAATCAGATTTCACAAAATTAATGAAGTGTGAACGGGAACTTCTGGGCATTCAACCAGTCCTTGCCACCAGTATAATACATCTTGCGCATAATTGCAATCGGAATAATTTACGAAGATTTGAAAGAACCTGTTTACAGACCCTGCCGGTCTGTGGTATGATAGAACGCAAAGAAAACCTTACAGAGGGACAGAGAATGGATTATATCGTTTTGGACATGGAGTGGAACCAGCCCTGGCCCGGCTCTCCCTCCTCTAAAAAGCCGGCCGGTTCCGCCATCCGGGGGGAGATCATCCAGGTGGGGGCGGTGCGGGTCCTGGAGGACGGCACGGTAGCCGACGAATTCCAGGTCATGGTGCGGCCCAAGGTCTACCGGCACCTGAACCGCCGGGTCAGCAAGCTGACAGGCATCAAGGAGACCCGGCTCCGGGAGGAGGGCATCCCCTTCCCGGAGGCTATGGAGCGGTTCCGCCTCTGGTGCGGGGAGGACATTGTGTTCCTCACCTGGGGCTTTGACGACATCGGCATTCTCCGGGAGAATCTCCGGCTCTATGGGCTGGGGGAGGAGTGGACGGGCCGATGGTACAATGCCCAGATGATCTTCAACGCCCAGACCGACGGCTCCACCTCCCAGAAGGCCCTGAAGACCGCCATGGAGACCTTCGGCATCCAGGCCACCCGGCCTGCCCACGATGCCCTGGGGGACGCTTACCACACGGCCCTGATCTGCGCCCGGCTGGACCTGAAAAAAGGAGCCATGGAGTATGATTCCGCCCTTCGCAGCCACGAGAACGGCTTCCACGGGGCGGAGCTGCCGGGCTGCATCCGGCGGGAGGTCTTCCGGGACCTGCCGGACCGGGAGACGGCCCTGGCCGCCATGTCCGGCAGGGAGAACAGGTGCCCCGTCTGCGGCCGCCAGATGCTGGGCTCCCGCTGGTTTGCCCAGCCCGGCCACCGGTATATGGACCTGGCCACCTGCCCGGAGGACGGCAAATTCCTGATCCGGGTCCGCATGAGCCAGCAGCCCGACGGCCTGACAAGAGTCAGCCGCCTGACCTACGAGGCCACCAGCGAGGCCGCCGAGACCTACGCCAGAAGAGCCGAAAAGGCCGACCCCGAAGAACGGCCCCGGAGAAAACGGAGAAGAAGCCGCCGGGGGAAGGCGAAAACGGAATAAAAAATTCACCCCTCGGAAATTTCTTTCCGGGGGGTGAAGCCATTCATAGAATTACTTGGCGAAGACTCTCTTCAGGTGGACGAACCGGGGCAGGCCGTCTTCCTTGACCATGTCGGTCTCGCCCTGGATGAGGGGCAGGCAGTAGTCGATGAAGCCCTGGGTCACACCGTTGCCCTCGGCGTTGATCCACTCGCGGGGCACCTTCTTCTCGGTGTTGGCCACCAGGGACAGGTCGAAGAGCTTGGGCTCGCAGTGGTAGCCATTGGCATCACGGGTGCACTCGAAGCCAACCATCTTGTCGGTGACGCCGGAGACGGCGGCCTCAACAGCCACCTTGCCGGACATAAAGGACTCGGCCATGTCGGTGCCGGAGGCGCAGTGAGCGGCGCAGCGCTGCAGCAGGCTCAGCTCGATGGGACGGACCTTCACGCCGCCCAGGCTGGCCTTGATCACGTCGGTCAGGCGGGCAGCCAGGCCGCCCAGCTGGGCATGGCCGAAGCCGTCGGTGCCGGAGGTCTTGGCCTCGCTGACGAAGGTGCCGTCGGCGTAGTGGATGCCCTCGGAGACGGCAACCAGGCAGTTCTTCTTCTCATTGTATACCCGCTTCACGTCGGCCAGGAACTTGTCCATGTCGAAGTCCACCTCGGGCAGGTACACCAGGTCCGGGCCGTCGCCCTTGGTGTTGGCCAGGGCAGCGGCGGCGGTGAGCCAGCCGGCGTGACGGCCCATGCACTCGATGACGGTGACCATGCCGGTGTCGTAGACCTTGCTGTCGCGGGACACTTCCATGAAGGAGGTGGCGATGTACTTGGCGGCGGAGGCGAAGCCGGGGCAGTGGTCGGTGCCGGCCAGGTCGTTATCGATGGTCTTGGGCACGCCCATGACCCGGCAGTCGTAGCCAACCTTGGCCATGTACTTGGAGATCTTGTTGCAGGTGTCCATGGAGTCGTTGCCGCCGTTGTAGAAGAAGTAGCGGACGTCGTACTTCTTGAAGATCTCCAGGATGCGCTTGTAGTCGGAGTCGTCCACGTCGGGATCGGCGATCTTATAGCGGCAGGAGCCCAGGGCGGAGGAGGGAGTGTGCATCATGTTTTCCAGCTCGGAAGCGTCCTCTTCGTCCATGATCATCAGCTGATCGTTCAGCACGCCCTTGATGCCGTGGAAAGCACCGTAGACCTTGGTGATGTTGGGGTTTTCCAGGCCCGTCTTGATGACGCCGTAGGCGGAGCAGTTGATGACGGCGGAAGGACCGCCGGACTGACCGACGATCAGTGCGCCAACCAGATTCTTTTCAGACATTTTCATATACCTCCAGATAGGAATTGAGATAGAGATTTGTGGAATTTGCCGGAAATAGGTTGTATAAAATCCACTCGATACACATTATAGCATGATTCTTATGGTTTGGCAAATATTATTATTGAATTCTTTGAGAAATGTGATATAATGATATCGAAATAAAAAGCGGGCCTCCCACGGGAGGAGCGCTTATTAAGAAAGGATTGATTCCAATGGCTCTCGTAACTACTACTGAGATGTTCAAGAAGGCTTACGACGGCGGCTACGCCATCGGCGCTTTCAACGTCAACAACATGGAGATCGTTCAGGGCATCACCGAAGCTGCGGGCGAACTGAAGTCCCCCGTCATTCTGCAGGTGTCCAAGGGCGCCCGTGCCTACGCCAACCACACCTACCTGGTGAAGCTGGTGGAGGCTGCTGTTATTGAGAATCCGGATATTCCCATCGCTCTGCACCTGGACCACGGCGACAGCTTCGAGCTGTGCAAGAGCTGTGTGGACGGCGGCTTCACCTCCGTCATGATCGACGCCTCCTCCAAGTCCTTTGAAGAGAACATCGCTCTGACCAAGAAGGTCGTTGAGTACGCCCACGACCACGGTGTTGTGGTCGAGGCCGAGCTGGGCACCCTGGCCGGCGTTGAGGACGAGGTCGCCGTTGAGCACGGCAAGGAAAGCTACACCCACCCCGAAGAGGTGGAGGAGTTCGTCTCCCGCACCGGCTGTGACTCCCTGGCCATCGCCATCGGCACCAGCCACGGCGCTTACAAGTTCAAGCCCTCTCAGTGCACCCGCAATGCCGACGGCATCCTGGTGCCGCCCCCCCTGCGCTTCGACGTGCTGGAGGAGTGCATCAAGCGTCTGCCCGGCTTCCCCATCGTGCTGCACGGCTCTTCCTCCGTGCCCCAGGAGTTCGTGAAGATGGTCAACACCTACGGCGGCAATATGCCCGACGCCATCGGCATTCCTGAGGATCAGCTGCGCAAGGCCGCTCAGCTGGCTGTCTGCAAGATCAATATCGACTCCGATATCCGTCTGGCTATGACTGGCAACATCCGCAAGTACTTCTACGAGCATCCCGATCACTTCGACCCCCGTCAGTACCTGAAGCCTGCCCGTCAGGCCGTCAAGGACATGGTGGCCCACAAGATCGTCCACGTTCTGGGCTCCGACGGCAAGGCCTAAGTCCATATGCCTCAAATCCCTCCAGGTTCCCCTGGGGGGATTTTTTACCTTATTGTGGAGTTAAAATGGTCATATTATTTCAATCGAATATAGCGGGTCGATTTTCCGGCTCCCTCACGCTTCAGTTCACCATCCGCTACCATTTTACGCAGTGCACCTTCTACAGAACTGAGGCTCAAGGAAGGACATAGCTCCCGGATATCCTGCTTCGTAAAACGACCAATTTTATTCTGGCTTGCCTTGCGAACCATTTGGGTGGCGGGAAGCTTTTCTTCTACGATGGCAAATCTATCTTCAAAGTCTTTATAAGCAGCCAGGATCGTGCCAAGCAGGTACTTGATAAAGGGGACCGCATCCTCGGTTCCTTCCTGCCAGCCATGCTGTGCACGGAGCAATGCGTCATAATACAAATCCTTGCTTTTTGCGATTTTTGCTTCCAGAGAGATATATTTTCCAACATAGAATCCGCTGCGATACAAAAGCAGCGTGGTCAGCAACCGGCTCATTCTGCCGTTCCCATCGTTAAAAGGGTGGATGCATAGGAAATCGTGGATAAAAACCGGAATGGCAATCAAAGGCTCCAATTCCATGTTGCCAATCACCTTGTTGTACTCCTCGCAGATCCGGTCCAGCGCCTCCGGTGTCTCAAAAGGTGCCAGGGGCGTGAACAGGATTTCGGTATGACCATCCGGATAGGTGGCGCTGATATAATTCTGGACATTCTTTGTCTGTCCCGCCATGGGATTGTACATATGGCTGTACAGGATTTTGTGGAGCTGCAAAATGTAATTCCGTGTCAGAGGAATGGCATCAAAGCTTTCGTGAATAATGGAAAGCACGTCCCGGTATCCAGCGATCTCCTGCTCATCCCGGTTCTTCGGGATGGTTTTTTCTTCGACCAGCTGCCGAATTCGGGTGCTGGTGGTAACAATTCCTTCAATCGCATTGGAAGCCTCTGTACTTTGGATCTTTGCAATCTCAACCAATTTCTCCAATTCTTCCGGACGCTGTTTCAGATAAAGCTCCTGTTTCCCGGCTTCCTTATAGATTGCGGCAATCAGTCCCAGAATCTCAGAATCCCATTTCTGGTTCCGAATTGCTGAATAGTGAAAATCTCTCATTCCCTTACCCTCCGTTTCTTTCCCTTGTATTATATCCAGTTTTAAGGGAAAGTCAATCTCTTCTGAAAATGATTCCCTTTCTTTATTAGTGAAAATAAGGGGAACAGCTTTGGATAAGGGATCGGATATGCCTGCTTTTTAGGCTCCTCCGGCCCTACGGGGCCACCTTCCCCCAGGGGAAGGTTAGGGCTTCACCGCCAGGACATGACCGGCCACTTGCCGCTGCGGTCTTCGAAGCGGTTGACCGGGGGATACCAGTTCAGCTCCACGGTGCCGGTACGGCCGTGGCGGTTTTTGGCCACGTGGATGTAAAAGGGCTGGGGCTGGCTGGGATCCTGGAGGTCGGAAGGGGCATTGCGGTGGAGGAGCAGCACTCCATCCGCGTCCTGTTCCAGAGCGCCGGAGGACCGGAGCTGGCTGAGCTTCGGCAGACTGTCGCAGACCGGGGAGACGGACTCCCGGTTCAGCTGGCACAGGGCCAGCACCACGCAGTTTAGCCGCCGGGCCATCCGCTTCAGGTCCCCGGAGATCTGGGTCACCCGCTCGTATTCCGTCTGCTTGGTGCTGGGGGTCTGGACCAGGCCCAGGTAGTCCAGGATCACCACCTGGGCTTTCAGGTGTCTGGCCTGCTGCTCCAGCTCCGGCACCGTCAGGCCGTTGGGGTTCCACAGCCGCAGAGCTCTGGGCTCCAGTTCGCCGCAGGTGTTCAGCAGCTGCAATTCCTCCTCCTGGGTGGTTTTGCTGAAGAGAAGCCGGCTGTAGGAGCAGTTCAGGGGGGCAAAGGCCGCCAGCCGCCGGGCGTTCAGCTCCTCCAGGCTCATCTCCAGGCTGGCATAGAGCACCGTCCGGTCCTTGGCCAGCATATCCCCCAGGGCAATGGCAAAGGAGGATTTGCCCACTCCGGGCCGGGCGGCCTGGATGTAGAGTCCCCCCGGGGCGAAGCCCCCCAGGATGGCATCCAGACCGGGAAAGCTGGTGTGGATGATCTGCCGCTCCCCGCTGTTGACCTGGGCCCGGTAGGTGAGGAAGGCATACAGGCTTTCGGCGGCGGTGAGGACAGTGTCTGTGCCGGTGTCCAGGGTCTCCAGGATGCTTTGGGCCTGGTTGCGCAGCTCTGTGGGGTCCCGGTCTGTGGACAGGGCCTGCTCCGACAGCTGGCATCCCAGGTCCCGGAGCCGCCGCCGGGCGTAGCCTTCGGCCACGGTTTTGGCATGGTCCCCGGCATAGACGCAGGTGGGGGAGAGCTCCATGCACTCCAGAAGAAATCGGTTGTCCAGGCCCGAAAGCCGCCCCACGGTGACCGGGTCGATGGGCTTGCCCTGGTCTGCCAGGGCGCAGATGGCCTCGTAGGCCTTCCGGCAGGCGGGATTGCCGAAGGCCTCTCCATTGGGCAGCACCGGCCGGACCAGCTCCAGGCAGCTGCCGTCGATGAGCAGGGCCCCGAGGGTGCTGAATTCGGCGCTTTGGAAGTCAAACATTCCGCGGCCCTCCTCAGTAGGTGATGGCCCCGTAGGGGTCCTCCAATGGGGCCAGGACAATGGGGGCGGGCCGAAGGGGCTGCCGGGGCATATGGGCCTCCTTCCGGGCCCAGTTCCGGGCGGCGGCACGCCAGTCCTTCATGGCGTGGCTGCCTACCTTCCAGCCGTTGGCGGTGTAGTAGTCCAGAAATTCCTGAGGGTCCATGGTAAGCTTTGCCTCCCGGACATAGGCCCCGATCTCTGCCTGAGTAGGGGGGACAAACCTCTTTTTGGGGGCGGGAGGGGCTTTGGCCGCTATACTCTCCCGTAATTGAACTGGATTGGACTGTACTGGATTGGATTGTACTGTACTGGATTGTATTGTATTGGCTTCGTTTGCTTCGTTTGCTTCATTTGCTTCGTTTGCTTCCGCTGCCTCCCTTGCTTCTTCTTGCCCATCCTGGGGCTCCTGCTCCGGCTGCCTGGAGCCCTGGCAGACCTGGCCCCCCAGCCGCCCCGCCTTGGCCCGCTTTGCCCGGATGGACTCGTAGCGGGCGTTGTCCAGCTCCAGCTGAGGCTGAAAATAGTCCCACAGCAGAGCCAGGGGCCCCTCCAATTCCGGCACCACCCCGGTTTCCCCATAGTCCAGCATGGCGTCATACAGCCGCAGCCGGTCCTCCATAGGCAGCTTCCGGGAGGGACGCATGGTAAAATAGATCATCACACCAGGTTTTTTCATTTCCGTTTCCTCCGATGGTTGAATTAAGTGAACTTATTATACACGGTAAATTCAAAAAAGTCAACTTTGGCGGAATTCGACCGGACTGGAGCAGCCTGACCATGTGGCTGATGTCCCTGTAAAAAAGGGGCTGTCTCAAAAAGACAAAGTGCCCAAACAGAGGAAATGCCATTGCGAACCAGTCCGCTTTCCTGGTGTGGCAATCCCCCCGATTTTCGAACAATTACGTCCGAAAATCGAGGGGATTCGATAAGGGATATATCAGTTTGCCGGAGCACTGAGCCATTGCCGGACGGTTTCCACACTTACCTCCACGGCCTGGGCGATCATTTCGCTGCTCAGGCCCATTTTGTTCAGATTGAGGGCCACTTCCTTTGCCTTCAGCATTTCGCCTTTGGTCATGCCTTTGGCCATGCCTTTGGCCATGCCTTCAGCCATGCCTTTGGCGATGCCTTGTTTTTCAACTTTATCCAGAACTTCACACATATTTTTCGGACCTCCTTCCGATTCCTTGGTGCAGGCTTCCTCAAATCGGCGGTCGCCTGTCATAATGCTTAATAATTGCAACATTTCCTGAACGTGTTGTATTTCCTTCCGACTGGGTTCATAGTCACCGTTTCTCTGCTTTTGCACAAAGAAATCTGCCACAATGCCAAAATCACTTTGAAATAGGTTTACCTGCTCTTCAGTAAGATATGCAATTTCAAACAGATTGATCTCATAGTCTTTTACATAGGGCTTAAATTCTTCTGGGACATCCAAACAGCCCAATAGGGTTTTCGGTTTGTCCCAATGCTTATCGTGGCCAAAATACAGGACCAATGTCACCACCGGATAACGGTCCGGCCCGTTTAATTGATTTCGGTATTCTGCGCCATCGTAACCGATCACTCGAAGGGGCATATCCGGGTCCGGCCGTGTCTGATTTTCCAGACCGATACAGGCAATGCGGATATTCTGCCTGCACCAGCGCTTTGCAACATCCCGCTCGATTTCCCGGAGCTTTCCGTCTGCTTTATAGGCTGACCGTGGGGCTTGATCTACAAGCTCATCTGCTTTTAGGATTTCTCTGCCATCAAAAAGCAGAACGTTCACAATATCAGCAAACACATCATCATATGCTTCCAGCAGCTTTTCGGAAATATCCTTTTGCGCCACGAAACCACCCCTTCCTATTGTCAAAGCGAAAGTCTCTGCTCTCTCATAATCTTACCACGCATTCTTTTGTTTTTCAAGAGAAACCAGCATTGGGCCCAAAGAATTGCAAAGCTGCCGCTTTGAAAAAAGTGACTGGCTCCCGGAATATTTTTTAGAAAATTTCAAAAAAATCGTTGACAATTCTCTTTCTGAATGATAGAATAATTCAGCCGCATCAGGAAGGCTTACAAGTGCTGCCCAAAAGCAGCCGCCTTGAGAGCGAGACTACACACTAAAGTAGGTGAAATGAGAAAATGAAGGCAGTTTTTGTTACCGGCGGTAAGCAGTACACCGTTGCCGAGGGCGACGTTCTGTTCATCGAGAAGCTGGGCGTGGAAGCCGAGCAGACCGTGAAGTTCGACCAGGTTCTGGCCGTGCTGGACGGTGAGAACTCCAAGATCGGTGCTCCCGTTGTGGAGGGTGCCGCTGTGGAGGCCAAGGTCGTGAAGAACGGCAAGGGCAAGAAGATCGACGTGCTGAAGTACAAGGCGAAGAAGAACGAGAAGACCCACATCGGTCACCGTCAGCCCTACACCAAGGTCGAGATCACCAAGATCGCCCTGTAATTGCTATGACCAAAGTTGAATTTTTTACCGAGGACGATCGAATCACCGGGTTCAGCGTCTCCGGTCACAGCGGCTACGGTGAGGCAGGCAGCGACATTGTCTGCGCCGCCATTTCCGCCGCTGTCACCATGGCAGAGGCCACCATCAATGATGTGTGCGGGGCCAAAGCCAAGGTTCGGGTCAAAGAGGAGGATGCCCGCATCACCCTGACCCTCCCCACGAGCTGCGATGAGGAAGAGAGTGTACAGGCTTGCTTGGCCGGTATGATGCTCTATCTGTGCAGCCTGCGGGACGAATATCCCGATAACGTCGAAGTTTTGGAGGTGTAATACAATGCTGAAGATTGGTATTCAGTTCTTCGCTCACCACAAGGGCGGCGGTTCCACCAAGAACGGCCGTGATTCCGAGTCCAAGCGTCTGGGCTGCAAGCGTGCCGACGGCCAGTTCGTCCTGGCTGGCAACATTCTGGTCCGCCAGAGAGGCACCCACATCCATCCCGGCACCAATGTTGGTATCGGCAAGGATGACACCCTGTTCGCCCTGGTTGACGGCACCGTCAAGTTTGAGCGCATGGGCAAGGATCGTCGGAAGTGCTCCGTTTACGCTGAGCAGTAAGACAAGCCTGTGAATTGAAGGACTGCTGCTTTTTTTCGCGGCAGTCCTTTTTTTAAACCCTGGAGGTTAATATGTTTGTAGATAAAGTTCGGATTACAGTCCTGGGCGGCAAGGGCGGCGACGGCGCCGTGGCCTTCCACCGGGAGAAATATGTGGCCTCCGGCGGCCCCGATGGGGGAGACGGGGGCCATGGGGGCAGCGTGATCCTGCGGGTCAACGACAATCTGTCCACCCTGCTGGATTTCCGCTATAAGCGCAAGTATGCCGCCCAGCCGGGCCAGAACGGCCAGGGCCGGAACATGAGCGGCAAGCGGGGAGAGCCCCTGGTCATCCAGGTCCCCCGGGGCACCGTGGTAAGAGACGCGGAAACGAACCAGATCATTGTGGATATGTCCACCGGGGAGGATTTCGTTCTGGCCAAGGGAGGCCGGGGAGGCTGGGGCAACGCCCACTACGCCACCGCCACCCGGCAGGTGCCCCGGTTTGCCAAGGCCGGCATCAAGGGCCAGGAGCGGGACGTGATTCTGGAGCTCAAGCTCCTGGCGGACGTGGGCCTGGTGGGCTTCCCCAATGTGGGCAAATCCACCCTGCTCTCCGTCACCTCCAACGCCCGGCCCAAGATCGCCAACTACCACTTCACCACCCTCTTCCCCAACCTGGGGGTCATCTATGTGGACGAGGGCGTGTCCTTCGTCATGGCGGATATCCCCGGCATCATCGAGGGTGCCGCTGAGGGGGCGGGCCTGGGCCACGACTTCCTGCGGCACATTGACCGGTGCCGGCTGCTGGTCCACGTGGTGGACGTGTCCGGCAGCGAGGGCCGGGACCCGGTGGAGGACTTCAACGCCATCTGCGACGAGCTGGCCAATTACTCCGTAGACCTTTCCAACCGGCCCATGATCGTAGCCGCCAATAAGATCGACCTGCTGCCGCCGGACAGCGACAATCTCCAGCGGCTTCGCGCCTGCGTAGAGGCTGCCGGCTGCGAGCTGTACGAGATCTCCGCCGGTACCACCCAGGGCACCAGGCAGCTCATGCGGGTGGTGGCCGAGAAGCTGCGGACCCTGCCCCCCGTCACCATCTACGAGCCTGAATACGTGGAGAAGCCCGTAGAGGCCGGAGACCCCCAGGAGCTTACCATCGAGCACCTGGGCTCTACCTGGATGGTCACCGGCACCTGGCTGGAGCGGCTGGTGCAGAACATCAACTTCGAGGACTACGAGTCCCGGAACTATTTCGACCAGATGCTCCGCAAGTGCGGCCTCTTCGCCCGCCTGGAAGAAATGGGCATCCAGGACGGGGACACCGTGGATATCTACGATTTGCAGTTTGAGTATATGAGATAAACAAGAAGCCTCCGTTTTTCCACAGGAGCTGTGGAAAAACGGAGGCTTTTCAGAAATCTGAGATAAACAGCCCCCGCCGGAGGAAGCCTTCCCCTACGGGGAAGGTGGCTCGCCGCAGGCGAGACGGATGAGGGGACAAAACCCTCTCCGTACGAGAGGGTGGCAGGGCGAAGCCCTGACGGGTGTGGGGCGGTACGAACCCGGACCCGGTGTAGCCCCTCTTCCGGCTCTGGGGGGCGTACCGTTCATCCGGGATTTCTGTGGCCGTCAGGTTGTATCCCCTCATCCGTCACGGGCTTTGCCCGTGCCACCTTCCCCGTGGGGGAAGGCTTCCTCCGGCGGGGGTTAAGAATTGCACCCCTTGATCACTTCGATCACATCCAGAAGGGAATCGGCCAGGATGGTGACGCGCTCCAGGGTAGCCCCATCCGGCAGGTCCTGGTCCGGCACCAGGGTGGCCATGCAGCCTGCGGCAGCGGCGGACTGGATCCCGGCGGCGGAATCCTCGATGGCGATGCAGCTGGCCGGGGTCTTCCCCAGGACCTTGGCCCCATAGAGGTAGATGTCCGGCTCCGGCTTGCCCTGGGCCACATCGTAGGCGGTGCAGATGGCATCGAAATCGTCAAACAGCCCCAGGGGGATCAGGTACCGCTTCACCCGCTCTATGGGAGAGGCGGTGCAGACGGCCCGGGGGATATGGTTTTCCTTCAGATATTCCAGGATCTCCCGGATGCCGGTCTTGGGCTCCACGCCGTGCTGGGCGATGTAGGCATCCATGAGCTCAATGCGCTTATTCTTGATGGGCTGGTAGTAATCGGGGCTGCCGAAATAGGTGCCGATCATCCTGGCAGCCTCGCCCAGATTCATGCCCCGCAGACCGATGGCCTGCTCCCGGGTCATGGGGAAGCCCAGGGCGTGGGCCCCCTCCAGCCAGAACCGGGTATAGAGCTTCTCCGTATCCAGGATCACGCCGTCCATGTCAAATAGAACCCCCCGGACAGCTGTGGTGGGCTTATAAATTGTGTATGCCATGATAACCTCCGTATGTATAGATTTCATGAAAACGGCCCTACGCGGGTCGGTAGTTTTGCCATTCATCGAGGTCCGGTCCTTATCTTTGCAGGGCTCCCCTCATCCGTCTCGCCTCCGGCGAGCCACCTTCCCCGTGGGGGAAGGCTTCCTCCGGCGGGGGATCGATTACCCCCATTATACCCGAAAATTCTCCCTTCTTCCAGATGGAAAAAGAGAGAATTTTTATAGATCCCTGAGTACCCCCTGGAATATTAAACACTTCTTAATGCTTCTCCCCCTTTATTGTTAAGAAAGACAATGGTATAATAGCCTCAAAGTCAAGGAGAGGGAGGAAGCATGTATGTATAAGGTACTCATTTGCGACGATCAGCCGGACATTGTCAATGCTTTGAAAATTTATCTGGCCCCGGAGGGCTACCAGCTTTATGAGGCCCAGAACGGAGCCCAGGCGGTGGAGACCGTGAAGAAGGAGGGCATCCATCTGGTGCTGCTGGACGTGATGATGCCCGTTATGGACGGCGTGGCCGCCACGGCGAAGATCCGGGAATTTTCCAATGTGCCCATCATTCTGCTCACCGCCAAGTCCGAAACCGAGGACAAGGTATTGGGGCTCAACGTAGGAGCCGACGACTACATCACCAAGCCCTTTGTCCCCGTGGAGGTCCTGGCCCGGGTCCGGTCCCAGCTGAGGCGGTATGCCAGTCTCGGCAGCCATCAGACGGAGCCGGACAGCCTGACCATCGGCGGCATCTCCATGGACGACCGGACCAAAACCGTCACCGTGGAGGGAGAGAGCGTGAGCCTGACCCCTACGGAGTACGCCATCCTCCACCTGCTCATGTCCAACCCCGGCAAGGTCTACTCCACCAAGACCCTCTATGAGGCCGTCTGGCGGGAGGCGGCCCTGGGCAGCGAGGGCTCCGTAGCCGTCCACATCCGGCACCTGCGGGAGAAGATCGAGATCAATCCATCGGAGCCCCGGTACTTAAAAGTCATGTGGGGCCAGGGCTACAAGCTGGAGGGGGAGAAGAAATGAAAAATCACGGTATTTTCAAGGGGCTGGCCATTGTCCTGTGCGCCCTGTGCCTGATGAGCGCCGCTCTTTCCGGCGGGAGCCTGATGATTTTGGCGGCATTGGATCTGGGGGAGGATCTGTCTCCCTCCCAGAGGTACCTGCAGGACCGGGAAGAAAGCCTGAACTGGGTCGCCGGTGCTCTTGCGGAAAGATACGCGGCAAAAACCGCACCCAAGGCGGACGAGACCCTGGTGGAGCAATACTACAGCTATTTGGATCGGAATACCACATGGGAAAACGCAAACTACGAGATCCAGGACAGCAAGGGGAAGGTGCTGGAACGGAAGGACGACCAGAGGGGGTCCTTTACGGACTTTACCTTCCGGATTGCCAAAGGGGACCGGACCTATGTGGAGGTGCTGGAGGGGCCCATCTATGTAGAGACCATGGAAGCGGCGCAGCAGACGGCCCGAAAGCTGGCGGGCAGGGACGATTTGGAAGGAGATTTTTTCCCTGGGATCCACTTCCCTATCCGGGAGGAGCTGGCTGATGGCGGATGCATTTACGCAATCGATTACAAGGACGGCTGGAATATCTATAAAATTCAGGATGTGCCTCTGAATCAGGATTATACGGTGGTGATCCATGCAGACCTGACGGCGGGGGATAACGCTCTGGAAGCAAGGCTTTTCTCCCTGATGGATGGAGTCTGGCGGCATCAGGGGCAGATTGCGGCCCTGCTGGGGGTCAGCCTGGTGGCCTTTGCCCTGCTGGCGGTGTATCTGTGCTGCGCCGCGGGCCATAAGCCGGGCAGCCAGGAGATCCGCCCCGGCGGGCTGAACTGCCTGCCCCTGGACCTGTATCTGTCCGTCCTGATGGGCTTCGGCATGCTCTATGCCTATATCGGCCTTGACGGGGTCCGGTATCTCATGAGCCAGGGCAACACCATTGCCTTTGTCTATTACGGCTACGGCGGCTACCTGTGCTGCCTGGCCTTCGTGGGCTTCTGCTTTGCTTGCGCCGCCCAGTTCAAGGCCCCGGGCTGCTACTGGTGGCGGCATAGCGTCACCGGATTCTGCTGGCGGCTCTTCTGGAAGTGCGCAGCCGGGTGCTACCACATCCTCTGGGCCGTTACCCTGCCTGTCCTTCAGTGGGTACTGGGCCTGATGAAAAAGGCCTGGGCCTGGGTCAAGAGACTGTGGAAGAGGCTGGGCGCCCTTTTGGTGAAGATCTACGGCCTGCTGCCTTTGAGCTGGCAGTGGATTCTGGCGGGGGTGCTGCTGGTGGGCATCTGCCCCCTGGCCCTGGCAACGGACAGTCTGCTCCTGCTGTGGATCGGCCTTCTTGGCGGGGCGGCTCTGGTAATCTATGGCGCGGTGAATTTCGGAACACTCCTGGATATGGCAAAGCGGATGCGTGCGGGGAACCTGGACATTAAGATTGACGAGAACCATATGCTGGGGGCCTTCCGGGACTTTGCGGTGGAGCTCAACGGCCTGAGTGACGTGGTCCAGCTGGCGGCCCAGAAGCAGATGCGCTCTGAGCGGATGCGCACGGAGCTGATTACCAACGTGTCCCACGACATCAAGACCCCCCTGACCTCCATCATCAACTATGTGGACCTTTTGCAGAAGCCCCACAGCCAGGAGGACGGGGAGAAGTACCTGGAGGTCCTGTCCCGGCAGTCCGCCCGGATGAAGCGGCTCATCGATGACCTGATCGAGCTGAGCAAGGCATCCACCGGCAACATCCCCCTGGAGCTGACGAAAATCGACGCGGTGGAAGCCGTGAACCAGGCCCTGGGAGAATTCACGGACAAGCTGAAGGCCGCAGGGCTGACGCCCCTGTTCCGCCAGCCGGAGGAGCCCCTGTATATCCACGCCGACGGGCGGCTCCTGTGGCGGGCCATGAGTAACCTCCTCAGCAATGCCGTCAAGTACGCCCAGCCCGGCACCCGGCTCTACATCGACATGGTGGCGGTGGACAAAAAGGTCTGCATTTCCCTGAAAAACATCTCCCGGGACCCCTTGAACATCAGTGCAGAGGAGCTCATGGAGCGCTTTGTCCGGGGAGAGGCCTCCCGGAACCAGGAGGGCAGCGGCTTGGGGCTGAACATTGCCCAGAGCATGATGGAGCTCCAGCACGGCGCGCTGGAGCTG
The DNA here is from genome assembly GCA_900547405.1 of uncultured Eubacteriales bacterium. GTDB lineage: Bacteria > Bacillota > Clostridia > Oscillospirales > Oscillospiraceae > Faecousia. Next base: position 144 of record URGL01000052.1, on the reverse strand, counting down.
CTGGTAGACGGAGACCTCTTTAAGGCAACCCTGATTTTCCCTCAGGAGGATTGAGTATTTCGCCAAGGCGCGCAGCGCCTTGCCCTCTCCTGCTTGGAGAGGGTGGACCGGGCGTAGCCCGGGACGGGTGTGGGGGGGACCCCT
>URGL01000051.1 GCA_900547405.1 uncultured Eubacteriales bacterium | reverse complement strand
TGCTGATGGCCACCCTGGTCACGCCGAAGCTGCTGCTGCTGGACGAGCACACCGCTGCCCTGGACCCCAAGACCGCCGCAAAGGTGCTGGAGGCCACACAGCGGATCGTGGAAAAGGACCACCTGACCACCATGATGATCACCCACAATATGCGTGATGCCATTGCCTACGGCAACCGGCTGATCATGATGTACAACGGCCATGTGGCGGTAGACGTATCCGGGGAACAGAAGAAAAACCTCACCGTAGAGCAGCTGCTGGAGCTCTTCAGCAAGGCCTCCGGCTCCGATGAGGCGGATGATAAGCTGCTGCTGTCCTGAAAGCTTGCCAGGAGCCACCCTTCTTGCGAAGAGGTGGCTCCTGGTTTTTGGCTCTGGGTCCAATAATTCCAGTTGCAGCACCTGTATAATTCTGATATAATATTATCACAATGAGGACAAACCGAAATGGAGGTATCGATATGGTTATTCGGCCATCTTCCGCATTGCGCAATGACTACACGCAAATCTCCGACCTGGCGAAGGCTTCGGGGGAACCCATTTTTATCACCAGAAATGGGGAAGACGATGGGGTATATATGAGCATGGAGACCTTTGAGGAACGAGAAAAAATGTATCGGCACCGGGATGCCGTTTATGCCGCTGAATTCAGCCGCCTGAACGGAGAACCGACCGTTACGCCGGAGGAGCTCCATGAGAGAATGGAGGCGCTGCTGCGTGCCTACGAAGGTTAAGCTCCAGTATCTTCCACTTGCAAGCCAGGATTTTGAGGAAATCGTAAAATACCATATTACACAGGTTGGTGTCTCCGCGGCACGGAATATCTATCGGCTGATGGAAACAGAGATCAACAGACTGGCAAGCTACCCATTACTGGGGCAAATCCATCCGGACCCGATTCTTGCGGCGCAAGGATACCGGAAACTGGTGCTGAACAAGACTTATGTTGCGGTTTATAAAATGATCGGGGATACGGTGTATATTTACCGTATTGTGAATGGCGCAATGGATTATCCAAAGCTGTTGAGATGATCCGGGCAAAAGGAAAGGCGAAAGTCGCCTAGTTTTCAGAAGACGCAGGGGGGACCGCTTTTTATGGAGCGGCCCCCGTTCCTTTTCTGTCTTGTAATTTCCTGCATTCTCTGGTATAATACCAAAGATTATAAGGGTTTTTGCGCCGTCAGGGCGGGGAGGAAACGAAATGTACCACAAATCCGGGCTTCCCTGGACCAGGCATTGGGACTTTATCCTGCTGGATATGCTGTCCATGTTCCTGTCACAGATCATCGCCTACTATATTTATGTTCCCACGGATTTTCAGCTTTCCGGAAGCCCGGAGTATCTGGTGCTGCTGTTTGGCTTGCCTCTGGTGGATTTTGTAGTGATCGTCCTGTTCAGTACCATGGATGGCGTGCTGCAGCGGGGACTTTTGCGGGAGCTCTATGCCACGGTCAAGAATACGGCGGCTGTGTTCTCCACAGAGGCTGTGGTGCTGTTTGTGGTGAAGATGGCGGACTTCTATTCCCGGAAGAATTTCGGCTATGCCTGTGTGACCTACTTTTGCCTCAGCTATTTGATGCGTGTGGGCTACAAGTGGTATTACCAGAAGCGGATTATTCCGAAAAACGGACGCTCTCTGCTGGTCATTGCCGCTGCCTCGGATATGGCAGAGCTGCGCAAGCGGATCGAGGACGGATACTGGAATAGCTACCGGATGGCGGGGCTGATCCTGTCGGATGCCCTGCCCGAAGGAGTCAAGGCTCCTTTGCAGATCGTTGCGGATTATGCCGGAGCCGATGACTGGATCCGGCAGAACTGGGTGGACGAGGTACTGATCCTGCTGCCGCCTCAGAAGGAAGTGCTGGCTCTGGCCAGCGCGGTGGCCTCTATGGGCGTAACGGTGCACATCGGTATTGACTACATCCGCAATATGGTCGGCGCCGGAAAGAAGACCCTGGAGGAAATTGGGGGCTACAATGTGCTCACCGTCTATTGGAACCGCATCAGCTTCCTGTCCGCCGCCTTAAAGCGGGGGCTGGATCTGGTAGGCGGACTGGTAGGCTGCCTGATCACGGCGGTTTTGACTGTTTTTATCGGCCCTGCCATCTATATCGCCTCTCCCGGCCCGATTTTTTACAGCCAGGAGCGGATCGGCCGGAACGGCAAGGTGTTCCGGATGTACAAATTCCGCAGTATGTATCCCAACGCCGACGAGCTGAAAAAGAAATATATGCAGGAAAATCGGGTCTCCGGCGGCTTTATGTTCAAGCTGGAGTGGGATCCCCGGGTCATCGGCAACAAGCTGCTGCCGGACGGCACCAAAAAGACCGGCATCGGTGAATTTATCCGCAGGACCAGCCTGGACGAATTTCCCCAGTTCCTCAACGTGCTGAAGGGGGACATGAGTCTGGTGGGAACACGGCCCCCAACGAAGGACGAGTGGGTGCTCTACGAAGATCACCACCGGGCCCGGATGGCCATGCGCCCCGGCATCACCGGCATGTGGCAGGTCTCCGGCCGGAGCAATATCACAGACTTTGAGGAAGTAGTCAAGCTGGACACCAAGTATATCGACGAGTGGTCCCTGGGACTGGACCTGAAAATATTGGTGAAAACCGTTGGCTCCGTTCTGAAAAAGGAAGGCAGCATGTAGGAGGAAGCGGACATGAAGGCGAAAATGGAAGTGAAGCGGGTGCTGAATAAGCTCTGGCACCTGGGGAAGTGCAGCGATATCTATATGTTTCACCATGTGACTACCCAGCCGGAGAAACTTCTGAGCCTGACTCTGGAAACCGATGCCTTTTTGCGGTTCCTGGACCGGCCCCATACCTACGCTTCATTGGTCCAGACCATGGAAGATAAGGATTATCCGGGACTCTGCGCCATCACCTTTGACGACGGACTTCAGGATGCCTATACCGTTGCCTACCCGGCCCTGAAGGAGAGGAAGATCCCCTTTACCCTCTTCGTCAGCTCTGGCTTTGTGGGAGAGCCGGGGTATCTCAGCAAGGATCAGCTTCTGGAGCTGGCGGCGGACCCCCTGTGCACCGTCGGAGCCCACGGCACCCGGCACCGGGTCCTGACCCAGGTGGGGGAGGCGGAGCGCCGGGAGGAAATCTTTGGGTCCAAGGATGCCCTCCAGCAGCTTCTGGGAAAAGAAGTGAGCATTTACGCCTATTCCAATGGGCGCTATGATGAGGAAGTCCTTGCTATGATGCGGGAGGCGGGCTACAAGGCCGCCTGCGCCGTAGCCGGACGGCCTCTCAACAGGCAATTCGACTTAGGACCCTACGCCTACCCCCGGCTTTCCGTGGAAGAGGCTACCAGAGAAATGTTTCGACTGTAAATTGGGAATACTGAAAGGGAGAGAACGATTTGGATTCTGTACTGGCACTGTTTACCTGCTATAACCGAAAAGAAAAGACCCGTCAGGCGGTGAGGGGGCTGGTGGAGGGAAATCCGGAGGTCCAATTTTCCTTTGTGATCGTGGATGATGCCAGCACCGACGGCACACCGGAGATGCTGAAAACAGAGGACTTTGGTGCCCCCATCCAGGTGGTTCCGGGCACCGGCGGCCTCTTTTATTCCGGCGGCATGGCCCTTGGCATGGAGAAGATCCTGAAAAGCGGCCAGGAGGCCCAGTACCTTCTGATGATGAATGACGATGTGGAATTTGATCCCGGCTGTATCCGCAGGCTCATTGCCCAGAGCAAGGCCCAGGGAAATGCCGTCATCATAGGCGCCACCTGCGATCATGGGGGCCAGCTGAGCTACAGCGCCATCAAGTATGAAAAAGGGATCCACTACCGGCAGCTGCCTCCCGGGGAGACCGGCGTGGACGCCGACACCATGAACGCGAACTGCGTCCTCATCCCCTTCTACTGGTTCCGCCGGGCGGGGGTCATGGACAGGCACTATCGGCACAGCCTGGGAGACTTTGACTATGGCCTGGCGCTGCGGGATGCGGGGGCCAAGCTTCATGTATCCCGGGACTACGTTGGCATATGCTGCGACAACCCTGTGGCGGGGACCTGGCATGACAAGAGCCTGGGCCCCATTGCCCGGATCCAAAAGAAGGAGACCGTCAAGGGAGACCCGGCGGGCCCCTGGTTTTACTACCTGCGTAAGCATTTTGGCCTGTTTACAGCCATCAGAAGCAGCCTGACCCCCTATATCCGGATCCTGCTGGGCCTGTGATCCGTAAGGAGATAAGAAGAATGCAGAAGAAAAAAGCGCCGTCCACCGTATCGGTCCATGCGATCATGCTCATGGGCTATGATCTGGTGATGCTGGCCATCGTATCCATTCTGCTGCTGGTTTTTTACCCCAGCAGCTACTATCCCATTACCAGGGTGGAGGCCCTGATGCACTACCTTCTGGCGGCGGCCTGTATGTTGGGCTGCCGGGCCATCGGAGATTCCTACAACAATGTGTGGCGCTACGGCGGCAACAACCTGTATGTGAACCTGATCTGCTACGATGCCCTGGCGGGAGCTGTCTACTATGTGATCCAGAAGGTGCTGCCCCTGCGGGATGTGGAATTCCTGCGGGCGGTGACCCTGTTTGCCCTGAATCTGCTGGGGGACATCCTTATGCGGCAGATCTATCAATACCTGTACGATGCCAACAGCCGGGGCTCTAAGGCAGCGGACTTTTTGCGGGTGGTGACCCAGAAGCTGACCGGTATCCGGGTGGAGCCTGAGGACAAGGCCAAGCGGGACCGGCGGATCAACATTGCCATCATCGGCGCGGGCCGGGTGGGGGCAGGTCTGGCAGCGGACCTGGCCAGCAATCCGGACGCGGCCTATACCGCCAGATTCTTTGTGGACATCGACCGGAATAAGATCGGCCGCAGCATCAACGGCGTGCCGGTGTTTTCCGAGGAGGAGGCCAATTCCGAAGCCTTCCGGGACTACAATATCCAGGAAATCGTCTTTGCCATTCCCGGAGCCACTGCCGAGCGGAAAAAGGAACTCTATACCTACTACAAGCAAACCGGCTGCAAGCTGAAAACCTATGACTATCCCACCACCCAGTCCGTCAACGGTAAGCGAAGCCTGCGGGACTTTGACGCGGAGGAACTGCTGTTCCGTCAGGCGACGGAGATTCTCAGCGAGGATACCAAGGCCTATTACCGGGGAAAGACTGTGCTGATTTCCGGCGGCGGCGGGTCCATCGGCTCGGAGCTGTGCCGCCAGATCGCCAAGATCGGCCCCAAGCGGCTGGTGGTTTTGGATGTATATGAAAACGGAGCCTACGATGTCCAGCAGGAGCTGAAGATCAAGCATGGGAAGGATCTGGACCTGTGTGTGGAGATCGTCACCATTACGGACAAGGGGCAGCTGGAGCGGGTCTTCCGGACCCACCGGCCCGATGTGGTCATCCACGCGGCGGCCCATAAGCACGTGCCGCTGATGGAGGATAACTGTTGCGAGGCGGTGAAGAACAATGTCTTCGGCACCCGGAATCTGCTGGATGTAGCAGAGAGCTGCGGCTGCCAGAAGTTCATCATGGTCTCCACCGACAAGGCGGTGAACCCCACCAATGTCATGGGCGCCACCAAGCGGATGTGTGAGATGGAGGTGCTGAACCACCGGGGGAATATGAGTTGCTCTGCCACGCGGTTCGGCAACGTCCTGGGAAGCAACGGCAGCGTGATCCCTCTGTTCAAGCGGCAGATCATGTACGGCGGCCCGGTGACCCTGACGGACCGGCGGATCATCCGCTACTTTATGACCATCCCCGAGGCCGCCCAGCTGGTGCTGACCTCCGGAGCCATGGCAAAGCATGGGGAGCTCTTCGTGCTGGATATGGGCAAGCCCGTCCATATTCTGGAGCTGGCGGAAAATATGATCCGGCTCAGCGGCTACGAGCCCTATAAGGACATCGACATTGTAGAGACCGGCCTGCGCCCGGGTGAAAAGCTCTACGAGGAGTTGCTGGTAAAAACCGAGGACCTGACCAAAACCGACAATGACCAGATTTTTGTGGAGCGGGACCGGAAGCTGGCCCCGGAGGAGATCGACCGGAAGCTGGCCATTCTCTCCCGGGCCGTGGCCACAGAGGACGATGCTCTGTGCCGCCAGGCTCTGAAGGAGACTGTGGAAACATTCCGGGAGCCGGAAGAAGTGAACCAGAATGCGGAAGAAGCCAAGGAAATGCAGGAGGTTCAGGCGTAATTTGTACAAAACCGGGACAGCCCTTTATTGGGCTGCCCCGGTTTGCGCATCTTTCAGATATTTTTCCATCTCCCGGACAAACACCTGGGTGATGTCGTCCGGCTGGCTGTTCTTTTGGGTAATATACCCGATCTCCATCCGGCTGTTCTGATTGTCCCGGTCCTCTTTGTAGGGGACGGCCAGATACTCGGTGCCGTTGAGCTCCTGGCAGATGATGCCGCAGCAAAGGGTGAAGCCGTTGAGGCCCACCATCAGGTTCAGCATGGTGGCCCGGTCCGTGGCCCGGATCATCTGGGGATATTCCCGCTCGGAGAGAATTTCCTCGGCAAAGTAGGAGGAGGATTGGTCTCCCTGTTCAAAGCACAGGCAGGGGTAATCCTGAAGCTCCTCCATAGAGATAGAGTCGTTCTTTGCCAAAGGGTGGCCCCGCCAGAGGTAGACGTAGGCGCTGCACTGGATGAGCGGATGGAATTCCAGCCGGTTTTCCGACAGCATCTTGTTCAGCACCATTCGGTTGTGCCTGGACCGGAAGAGAACGCCGATGGCACTGCGGCCCTGGGCCACATCGTGGATCACGTCCACAGTCCGGGTCTCCCGGATGGCATACTCAAACCGGCTGGCGTCAAACTGCCGGGCGGTATCCACGAAGGCCTTGGTCACGAAGGAGTAGTGCTGGGTGGAGACACCGAAAACACGCTTCTTGGGCCGCAGATACTCCTGCTCCATGAGCTCATACTGCTGGTAGATCTGCCGGGCGTAATGGAGGAACCGCCGCCCCTCGTTGGTCAGTGTCACGCCCCGGTTTGTCCGGTTAAAGATGGTAATGGCCAGCTCTGTTTCCAGCTCCTGAATGGCCCCGGTCAGGGCGGGCTGCGTCACATAGAGCTTTTCCGCCGACCGGTTCATGGAGCCGGTTTCGGCAATGGTCAGGCAGTAGCGGATCTGTTGGAGAGTCATTTCGATTCCTTCACGGCGCTGAAGGCCTGCTCCAGGTCCTCCAGAATGTCGTCAATGTGCTCGGTGCCGATAGACAGCCGGATGGTGTTCTGGTAGATGCCCACATTGGCCAGCTCCTCATCGGTCAGCTGGGAGTGGGTGGTGGAGGCAGGATGGATCACCAGGCTCTTCACGTCGGCCACGTTGGCCAGGAGAGAGAAGATTTTCAGGTGATCGATGAACTGGAAGGCCTCGTCCCGGCCACCCTTAATCTGGAAGGTGAAGATGGAAGCGCCGCCCTTGGGGAAGTACTTCTCGTACAAGGCATGGTCCGGATGGTCCGGCAGGGAGGGATGGTTGACCTTCTCCACCTTGGGATGCTTCACAAGGTACTCTACGACCTTTTTGGTGTTCTCGGCATGGCGCTCCAGCCGCAGGCTCAGGGTCTCGGTGCCCTGGAGCAGCAGGAAAGCGGCAAAGGGGCTGATGCAGGCGCCCTCGTCCCGCAGGAGGATGGCCCGAATATAGGTGACGAAGGGTGCGGCGGGGGCAGCCTGGCTGAACCTTACGCCGTGGTAGCTGGGGTTGGGCTCGGAGATCCAGGGATACCGGCCGCTCTTGGCCCAGTCGAAGGTGCCGGCATCGACGATGATGCCGCCCAGGGTGGTGCCATGGCCGCCGATGAACTTGGTAGCGGAATGGACGACAATGTCGGCACCGTGCTCAATGGGACGGATCAGGTAAGGGGTGCCGAAGGTGTTGTCGATGACCAGAGGCAGGCCGTGACGGTGGGCAATGGCGGCAATGGCATCGATATCGGGAATGTCGGAGTTGGGGTTGCCCAGGGTCTCAATGTAGATGGCCTTGGTGTTGGGCTGGATAGCGCTCTCTACCTCTGCCAGGTCATGGGCATCCACGAAGGTGGCGGTAATGCCCCAGGTGGGGAGGGTGTGGGCCAGCAGGTTGCTGGTGCCGCCGTAGATGGTCTTCTGAGCCACGATGTGCTCGCCCTGCTTGCACAGGGCCTGGATGGCGTAGGTAATGGAAGCCGCGCCGGAGGCTACGGCCAGGCCTGCGGTGCCGCCCTCCAGAGCCGCGATGCGCTTTTCAAACACATCCTGGGTGGAATTGGTCAGGCGGCCATAGATGTTGCCGGCATCTGCCAGGCTGAACCGGTCGGAGGCGTGCTGGCAGTTGTGGAATACGTAGGAGGTGGTGGCGTAAATGGGAACGGCACGGGCATCGGATGCGGGATCGGCCTGCTCCTGGCCAACGTGGAGCTGCAGGGTCTCAAAACGGTAATCAGACATGGGTATGTACCTCGTTTCTGTAAAATTCAAATGCTCTGGGGGAGCTGATGGGGCTATTATACCCAATTCTGCCGAGAAGTCAACACGGCAAAAGACATGACTGGATATAAGCGGAGCTAATAGCGGTTTCCCCTCCGGGGTGTCCCGGAGGGGAGCGTATCTATGCCATATTCAGGAAATCCGCCGGATCCATGGGCATATCCTGATAGGCTACGGAGAAGTGAACGTGGGGGCCAATGGCAGACTCTGTCAGGGCAGTTGCCCCAACGCTGCCGATGGTCTGGCCCAGTACCACCTTGTCCCCCAGCTGTACCGGAACCGTTTCCTCCAGGTTTTGGTAGGTGGTTTCGTAGCCGCCTGTGTGGCGCAGAACCACCGTGGTGCCCAGAGAGTCATCCTCCCGGACGGAGATCACCGTGCCGTCGGCGGCGGCGGAAACCGGGTCTCCCAGCTCACCGGGGTAGTCCACGCCGTTGTGGACCCGCCAGTCCCGTGTGGTCTCGTTGTAGCTCAGGCTATCCATGGCGTAGAGGGTGGTCACCGAGCCGGAAAGAGGCGGGGCGGTCCGCAGCTTCTCCGGCTGGGTCTGCTGGGGAGCGGAGGAGGGGACAGAGGACTCCTCCGGGGCTTCCGTTGCCAGAGCCTCCAGAGCCTGGGTCTCCTGAGAAGAGGCTGTTTCCGCGGACTCCGCCTGCAGAAGGGGAGGAGTATCCGGCTGTTTGTCCTTGCTGGGACGAGTTACATAGCTTGTGATCCCGATTGCGGCGGCGCAGAGGACCAGGGCTATGTAGTAGCCCTTGCCGCTTCTGCCGCCAGATTTTTCATTGCGCATATAAGCACCTCCGAGCCAGAGTATTGCCGCTTTTTTCCAGGAATAAACCGTTTCCTGAAAGAAAAATATATTTTACCAAAAAGATGAAAATTTTATTTGACAACCGGGAAAAATGCGATATAGTAATACTGTCTTTTTTCGACAGAATTCGAAAAGACCGGCGCCGGTTTCGGCGCTGATTCTTTACAAAAGAAACGGGGGAGGATAATGTCCAAAGAACTCATCAGGCTCCGGGATCTTACCATGGAGTTCGACGGGGAACGCATTCTCGACGGCATTAATCTTTACATCAACGATCACGAATTTTTGACGCTGCTGGGCCCTTCCGGCTGCGGCAAAACCACCACCTTGCGGATCATTGGCGGCTTTTTGACGCCCACCTCCGGCACGGTGACCTTCGATGGGAAGACGATCAACGATGTCCCGCCTTATAGGCGGCAGATCAATACGGTCTTTCAGCGGTATGCGTTGTTCCCGCACCTGGATGTGTACGACAATGTGGCCTTCGGTCTGAAGGTCAACAAGGTCCCTAAGGACGAGATCGATACACGGGTGCGGGAGATGCTGGAGATCGTCAGTCTCAAAGGTTATGAGAATCGGCGAATAGACGCCCTATCCGGCGGTCAGCAGCAGCGAGTGGCCATTGCCCGCGCTCTGGTAAACCGCCCCAAGGTACTGCTGCTTGATGAGCCTCTGGGTGCCCTGGATCTTCGCTTGCGCAAGGATATGCAGAACGAATTGAAGCGGATTCAGCAGGCTATGGGCATTACCTTCATTTATGTGACCCACGATCAGGAAGAGGCGCTGTCTATGTCCGATACCATCGTGGTCATGGATAAGGGCCGCATCCAGCAGATCGGCCGCCCCGAGGATATTTATAACGAGCCGAAAAACGCCTTCGTGGCGGACTTCATCGGCGAAAGCAACATTCTGGACGGTGTCATGCTGGAGGATTACAGGGTCAAGTTCTTTGGCCGGGTCTTCCAGTGCGTGGACAAGGGCTTCGAAGAGAACGAGCCTGTGGACGTGGTGATCCGCCCGGAGGATATTGACATTGTGCCGGTTTCTGAGGGCCATCTGGTGGGCACCGTCACAAGCATTACCTTTAAGGGCCTGAACTACGATATCATTGTGGATTTCCGGGGCTTCAAGTGGCTGCTCCAGACCACAGATTTCCACGGCGTAGGCGAAACCATCGGCATTCGGTTGAACCCGGAGGACATTCACATCATGCACAAGAGTGAATACTCCGGTCAGTTTGGCGACTACAGCTCCTACTCTGCCGAGTACGATGAGCTGACGGAGGATGCCGGGAATGAAGAAGACTAACTCCGTCCTTTTAAGCACCCCATATCTGCTGTGGATGGCGGCGTTTACCCTGGTGCCTCTGGGTGTGGTGGGATATTATGCCCTGACAGATCCTTCCACCGGGGTATTTACCCTGGGCAATCTGAAAAATCTGGGCATGTACCTGCCGGTGCTGTGGAAATCCATTGCCTATTCCTTTGTCTCGGCGATGATCTGTCTGCTGCTGGGCTACCCGGTGGCCTACTACATCGCCCACTGCTCCGAAACCGCTCAGAAATTCCTCTACATGCTGATCATGCTGCCTATGTGCATGAGCTTTTTGCTGCGGACCCTGGCCTGGGTCGGCTTGCTGCAGGACACGGGCATCATCAACAGTCTGTTGGCGAAGATCGGTCTTCCCACCCTCCGCCTGATCCGGACGCCTGGGGCGGTGGTGCTGGGCATGGTATACAACTATCTGCCCTATATGATCCTGCCGCTCTACGCCACGCTGGTGAAAATCGACCGGCGGCTCATTGAAGCGGCGGAGGATCTGGGCTGCACCCCGGTTCAGGTGTTCCACAAGGTGGTGTTCCCCCTGAGTATGCCTGGCATTCTCTCCGGCATGACCATGGTGTTTGTACCCGCCGTGTCCACCTTCTATATTTCCCAGAAGCTGGGCGGCACCGATACGGTGCTCATCGGCGACGTCATCGAGCGCCAGTTCAAGCAGGGCAACAACCCGAACCTGGGTGCCGCGTTGAGCTTGGTGCTGATGCTCCTGGTCTTTGTCTGCACCGGCATTATGAACCGCTTTGGCGGGGATGAGGGGGATGTGGTGGTATGAAAAGAGCCAATAAGATCATCACCATTCTGATCTTTATCTTCCTGTATATCCCCATGGCGGTGCTGGTGGTGGCCTCCTTCAATACGGGCAAGGACATTACCCAGTTCTCCGGCTTCACGCTGAAGCAGTATCAGCGCCTTTTCCAGGATCGGACCCTGCTGGGGCTGCTGGGGAATTCTTTGCTGGTGTCTGTCCTGGCCAGCCTGATTGCCACGGTGTTTGGCACCCTCTCTGCCGTGGGCATCAACAACCTGAACCCGAAGCTTCGGAAAGTGGCCATGACCCTGACGGATATCCCGATGACCAACCCGGATATTGTCACCGGTGTCAGCCTGTCTCTGCTCTTCGTGTTCGTGGGCACCAAAATGCTGGGCCAGCGGAACAGCCTGACCTTCTGGACGCTGCTCATTGCCCACATCACCTTTAACCTGCCCTACGTGATCCTCAACGTTATGCCCAAGCTCAAGCAGATGGATGCCTCCCTGTCGGATGCCGCCATGGATCTGGGATGCACGCCTGTCCAGGCCTTCTTCCGGGTGACCATTCATGAGATCATGCCCGGCGTGGTGTCCGGTGCCATCATGGCCTTTACCATGAGTCTGGACGATTTCGTCATCAGCTATTTTGTTACGGGTCTGGATTTTGTCACACTGCCTGTGGAGATCTATTCCTACACCAAAAAGCCTATCCAGCCAAAGATCTACGCCATGTTTACCCTGCTGTTCCTGCTGATCTTTGTGCTGATGACCGCGATGAACCTCATTCAGCTGGCCGGAGACAAGAAAAAGATTGCCGGCCGGGCCAAATAATTTTAGAACTGTAAGGGCCGATGCCCCCATCGGCCTAACCACAAAAGGAGAAAAGAATATGAAAAAGTTTATTTCCGCCTTACTTGTTGCCGCTCTCGCCCTCAGCCTCTTCACCGGCTGCGGCAAGAAGGAAGATACTACCACCATCTATGTCTACAACTGGGGCCAGTATATTGCTGAGGGCGATGATGATTCCATTGATGTGATTGCCGAGTTCGAGAAGAAGTACCCCAACATCAAGGTGCAGTACTCCACCTTCGATTCCAACGAGACCATGTACGCCAAGCTGAAAAACGGCGGCATCACTGTGGATGTGGTCATCCCTTCCGACTATATGATCGGCCGGATGCGCCAGGAGGGCATGCTCCAGGAGCTGAATTACGACAACATCCCCAATGCCCAGTATATTGACGATGCCTACCGGGGGCTGAGCTACGATCCCGAGGACAAGTACTCCGTGCCCTACACCTGGGGCACCGTGGGCATCATCTACAACAGCAAGTATGTAGACGAGGCGGATCTCACCGGCTGGGAGCTGCTGTGGAATGAGAAGTACGCGGGCAAGATCCTGATGTTCGACAACTCCCGGGATGCCTTTGGCATTGCCGAGTATCTGCTGGGCTACTCTGTAAACACTACCGATTCTGCCGAGCTCCAGGCCTGCGCCGACAAGCTGGCCGAGCAGAAGCCTGTGGTGCAGCAGTACGTTATGGACCAGATCTTCGATGCCATGGAGAACGAGGAGGCCTACATTGCCCCATACTACGCCGGTGACTACCTGACCATGGTGGAGGAGAACCCGGACCTGAAGTTCTATCAGCCGGAGCACCAGGGCTTTAACCTCTTTGTGGATGGCTGCGTGATCCCCACCTGCGCCAAGGAGAAGGATGCTGCCGAGACCTTTATCAACTTCCTGCTGGAGCCGGAAATCTGCGCCCAGAATCTGGACTTCATCGGCTACTCCGTGCCGGAGACCGAGGCCAGGCAGTATCTGGACCCGGAGCTGGCCTCCAACCCTGTAGCCTATCCCAGCCAGGAGACGCTGCGCAACGCGACCTCCTTCGACTTCCTCCCCGAGGATACCTCCCGGGAGATGGAGAGCCTGTTTATGACCGTGCGGAACGGCTAACATAGAGAGATCAACGAACCGGTCCTAATGGACCGGTTCGCGGTTTTATAGGAGAATGACCATGGATCCCAAATACCAATCCATCCTGCACGCGCCCTGGCCGCAGCCCACTGCCCGGAAGCGGCTCCCGGAGGAAGAACGGGCGGCGCAGTTCGCCCCTTTTTCTGCCTTGACCGGCTACGACGGTGTGATCGGAGAAGCGGGGAGACTGACCCAATGGCCGGTGTTCCTGACAGAGGAAAGCCTTCAGGTCCTCAACGAGACACTGAAAGCCATCCGGGAGCATCTGGACCGGCAGCCTAAGGTGAAAATGACGGTCTACCGCGCCGACAGAAAAAAAGAGGGAGGAGCGCTTTTGCCGGTGGAGGGCCAAGTGAAAAAAATCGACCTCTACGAGGGCAGGCTGATCCTCACGGATGGCCGTGAGATCCCCTTTTCCCAAATCGTAGAGATCGAAGAGGTCCCGGAGGACGGGACCGCGCTATAAACCGGTGCCCCAATCCGGCTCCAGTGAAAAGGACAGTTCCTTTCCTTGCCAGGGGAACTTCAGTCCGGCGGAAAAGAGCCGAAGGGTTTCTGCCTTGGACCGGCTGCCGTACTTGTGGTCTCCCACCAGGGGATATCCCCGGGAGGCAAACTGGACCCGGATCTGGTGACTCCGGCCGGTGTACAGGCGGACCCGGACCAGACTCTCTTCTCCGGGAATCAAAACCCGGTAGGACAGCTTTGCCTCCCGGACCCCTGCCCGGGGGCGCTTGACCACAAAGACCTTGTTCTTCCGGCTGTCCTTCCAGAGGAGGTCCTGCCAGGTGCCGTCAATGGGGGGGCAGCCATGGACCAGGGCCAGATATTCTTTTTCCAGGGCCCCATCCGTTACGGCTTTGCTCAGGAATGCGGCGGCAGGCTTCGTCCGGGCATAGACCATGAGGCCCCCCACGCCCTTGTCCAGCCGATGGATGGGGAAAACTTCCCCGCCAAGCTGCTCCTTCAGAGCCTCCGGCACGTCCTTCTCCGAGTCCATCCCCGGCTCTTTCCGGCAGACCACAATGCCGGGGTCCAGGTAAATCAGTTCCATAGGGTGCCTCCTTTTTTGGGGATACTATAGCATAAATATCGGAGGATGGCAAGGGATTGCATCCGGCCCATAAATCTGCTATACTGGCAGAAAAAGAAGAAAAAGGAGAGTAACCATGACCACAGAAGAATACCGGAAGAAAAGTCCTCTGCGGATTTTTCTCCACTATTTCGGAAATCACAAGGGGCTCTTTGCCCTGGACATTGGCTGCGCCACACTGATTGCCCTGATTGACCTGACTTTTCCTCTGGTGACCCGGAAGAGCTTGTACGATTTGCTTCCAAACGGAAAATACGGGGTGTTTTTTGGGCTGATGATCGCCGCTGCCATTGTTTATGTTTTGCGGGCAGGACTGAACTATATCGTCTGCTATTTCGGCCATACCTTCGGCATCCGGGTGGAGGCGGACATTCGTGAGGATCTGTTTCGCCATATGCAGGAGCTGAGCTATGACTTTTACGATGCTAACCGGACAGGGCAGCTGATGAGCCGGTTGACGGCAGACCTGTTTGAGCTGACAGAATTGGCCCATCACGGGCCGGAGGACCTGCTGACCTCCTTCATCACCATTGTAGGCGCGCTCATCGTCATGGCGACCATCCGCTGGGAGCTGGCTCTGGCGGTGGGGATCCTCATCCCCATTTTCCTGGTGGTGATCATGACCATGCGCAGCAATATGAGCAAGGTCTCCGTGGTGGTCAAGCAGAAGACCGGCCACATCAACACGGAGATCGAAAGCAGTCTTTCCGGCATCCGCACCGCCAAGGCCTTCGGCAACGAGGAGGTGGAGATGGCCCGGTTCAACGCCGCCAACGAGATATTCAAGACCTCCAAGCGGTCCTTTCATAAGGCTATGGGTGCCTTCAACAGTGCCATGGAGCTGTTTCTCACCAGTATGAATGTGGCGGTCATC
The DNA here is from genome assembly GCA_900547405.1 of uncultured Eubacteriales bacterium. Taxonomy (GTDB): domain Bacteria; phylum Bacillota; class Clostridia; order Oscillospirales; family Oscillospiraceae; genus Faecousia. Next base: position 4,150 of record URGL01000051.1, on the reverse strand, counting down.
GCCATGGGCGGCTATATGATCATGAAGGGCAGAATGGATTATCGGGACCTGATCACCTTCAGCCTCTATATTGCCACCTTTGTTACGCCCATGCGGAAGCTATCCACCTTTTCGGAGCTCTTCGCCAATGGCTTTGCCGGGCTGAACCGGTTTGTAGAGATCATGCGCACCGAGCCCACCATCCGGGACAGCAAGGAGGCAAAGCCCCTGGAAAATGTAAAGGGCGAGATCACCGTGGACCATGTGTCCTTTGCCTATGACGGAGACCTGGCGGTGCTTCACGATGTGAGCCTGCAGGTGGCCCCCGGGGAGACCATTGCCATTGTGGGTCCCTCCGGCGGCGGCAAGAGCACCCTGTGTCAGCTGATCCCCAGGTTTTACGATGTCACCGGCGGCAGCATCTCTATTGACGGCCTGGATGTGCGAAGCATCACCCAAAAGAGCCTCCACAAGGCCATCGGCATTGTTCAGCAGGACGTATTTCTCTTTGCGGACACCATCCTGGAGAATATCCGCTATGGCCGTCCCGGCGCTACCGACCAGGAGGTCATGGAGGCTGCCAGACGGGCAGAAATTTACGACGATATCCAAGCTATGCCCAACGGTTTCCAGACCTATGTAGGCGAGCGTGGGACCCTCCTGTCCGGTGGACAGAAGCAGCGGGTGGCCATCGCCCGGATATTCCTGATGAACCCCTCCATCCTGATCCTGGACGAGGCAACCTCCGCCCTGGACTCCGTAACGGAGTCGAAGATCCAGCGGGCCTTCGACAACCTCTCCAAGGGACGAACCACACTGATCATCGCCCACCGCCTGAGCACCATCCGTTCTGCCAGCCGCATCGTCTCCATCTCCGACGGCCGCATCACCGAGATAGGCACGCACCAGGAGCTCCTGAAAAAAGGCGGCGTATACGCCGACCTGTACCGGACCCAGAACGCCCTGGCGCTGGAGGGTCAGTGAAAGCAGCAGAGCAGGATGATTGCCATTCCCCCCACAAAATAGAAACACAAGGAGGAATTTCCTATGGAGCGTTTTCAACAGCGATATGGGATCGCTCTTACGAAAAAGAAATTGCAGGAGATCATCCTGATGCTGATGGCCTGGGAGGCGGTGTTTGCCTTTTCCTATTTGGGATATATTGAGCTTCCCGTCGTATCCACCACCACGCTGCACATTCTGGTGATCGTGGCGGCCATGATGCTGGGGGCAGAGGGGAGCGTGCCGGTGGTGTGCGTGTTTGCGGCCACGTCTATGTGGATCGGCTCCTATAGCCTGTCCCCCCTCGACCGGATGTTTTCTCCCTTTGCCAGCGGTATGCCCCTTGGCTCCGTGATGCTGGCAGCTGCCAGGGTGCTGTTTGCGGTGGGGGCCGGTTGGCTCTTTGACCTTTATTTTCGAAAGCCCCGTAGGTATGTCTATCTGGGCATAGGGGCGATTGGGGCGGCCTGCACATGGCTCCATGGGCTGTGTGTTTTTGCCGCCTTATTCTGCTGCTTCCCCATGCTGCGGCCAATGATTTTAGAGAATCTGCTTTCCTATCCCATATTCCGGGACTGGCTGTCCTATGTCCTGGCCATGATTGCCTGCTGCGGTGTCCATTGGGTCCTGTCCCGGAAGTCGGTGAAAAACCGCTTGTCGGAGCTGTGCGACTGCCCCCCGGCGATGCCAGAGTCCGGAAACCGGAAGCGGCTGATCTATTCGGAAACGGTTGCGGTGGTGGTGGGCATCCTGTGCATCCTGTTTCTGCGAAAGGCCATCTTCAAAGAGCTGTACCTGCAAGGCATAGATGTCAGCGAAAGCCTGCACCGGAATATCTCCGTTTTCCTGCTGCAAGCTCTGGTGGCCCTGCTGGCGCTCTTTGGCGTTGTCAGCATCCTGCTTCAATGGATCTACGAGTATTATACGGCCCAGCAGCTTCGTATGGAAAAAAAGCTGATGGAGCAGCGCATGAAGAGCTCCGTAGATCCTCTGACCGGCGTATTCAGTCGGCTGGCATACCATGAGTCCTTGGAGCAGTACGCGTCTTCCGTTCCGGCGGATCTGACCGTTTTTCTCATGGACATCAACGGCCTCAAGGGGGTCAATGATGCCCTGGGGCACGAGGCGGGGGACGAGCTGATATGCGGCGCTGCCCAATGCATCACCCAGGCGGTGGGGGATCGGGGGAAGACCTTCCGCATCGGTGGGGATGAGTTTGTGGTGCTGGGGCATATGTCCCAGCCACAGGCCCGGCAGATCCTGGAGGAGCTCCAGCGGATCGTGGCAGCCTGGTCCGGGAGAAGGGTGAAGGAGCTGAGCATTTCCGCCGGATATGCCTTTGCCGGTGACCATCCGGAGTTTTCTGTGGAGCGGCTCACCAAGGAGGCGGATCTTGCCATGTATGCCCGGAAGCAGGAATACTACCGGGGAAGAAAGCCGGTATCCGGCAGGCCCGTCCCCGGCGGGGGCGAGGCACATCGATCAACAAGGGAGGGTGATGCAAATTGAGTCACAGGAAAAAAGCTGGGGCCCAGGTCCTGCTGCTGCTGGCCGGGGCCGCCATGCTGTGCTATGGCGCTTACCGGGGGGAAGCGGCAACGGTGCTGAGCAAAGCAATCAAATTATGTCTGGAGTGTGTGGGCATTGGGTAAACTATTTTCACAGACCCTGTCCCGGCTTCGGGGCTGGATACAGGCGGCGGCGACCCTGCTGACCAACCTGCACCTGCCGAATTTTCTCAAAGGTAGTCTGTACCAGGGCAAGGGAAAAACCGTCTGTGTGCCGGGACTCAATTGCTATTCCTGCCCGGCGGCCTCCGGGGCCTGCCCCATTGGGGCGTTTCAGGCGGTGGTGGGGTCTTCCAAGTTCCGCTTTTCCTATTATATTACGGGCTTTCTCCTGCTGCTTGGTGTCTTGCTGGGGCGCTTCATCTGCGGCTTCCTGTGCCCCTTCGGCTGGTTTCAGGAGCTGCTCCACAAGATCCCCACAAAGAAGCTGTCTACGAAACGGCTAAAACCGCTGACCTATCTGAAGTACGCCATTTTGCTGGTGGCGGTGTTTCTCCTGCCGGCCTTCCTGGTGAACGATGTGGGCATGGGAGACCCCTACTTCTGCAAGTACCTCTGCCCCCAGGGCGTGCTGGAGGGGGCGATCCCCCTGTCTCTTGCCAATTCCGGCATTCGGGGGGCCCTGGGCAGCCTGTTTACCTGGAAATTCACCATTCTGCTGGCGGTAGCTGTGCTGAGTGTGCTGTTTTACCGCCCGTTTTGCAAGTGGCTGTGCCCGCTGGGGGCGTTCTATGCCCTGCTGAATCATGTGTCCCTCTTTCAGATGAAGGTGGACGAAAACAAATGCGTGTCCTGCGGAAAGTGCGCCAAGGCCTGCAAGATGGATGTGGATGTGACAAAGACCCCCAACCATACCGAGTGCATCCGCTGCGGGATGTGCGTACAGGCTTGCCCCACGAATGCGGTGCGCTTCCGCTACGGCTTCGGAGAGGGCAAAGACAAACGGAAGGCGGCAGACCGGCCGCCGCGAAATGACAACACCCATAAGGAGAAACAAAACCATGAATAAGAAAAATTTTGCAAGCACATTCCTGGCCCTGATGCTTCTGGTGCTCATGGCCCTGTCTCTGGCCGCCTGCGGCGCGGAGGACGGCGGCACAGGGGTCAGCGGCGAGCCGAAGAATGCCCAGGAGGCGGCCAAAGTGTACAGTGACCTGATGGACCAGGAGAATGCCATTTTCTCGGAGAATACGGCCCTTTGGGAGAAGGTTTTCCTGGCGGCGGACAAGGGAATGGCTATGCTGGAGGACGGCAAAAACTACGGGGATTTCCTGCTCAGCACCATCGAATCCATCCAGGACCAGTTTACGGCAGAGGAGCTGGAGCTCCTTCGGGGCGAGGCGAAAAAAATCAGCGACATTGAAAACAAGCTCACCGCCCTGGAGGAAAAATTCCCCGATGTAGCGCAGGAGCCTGGGGATGATGTCACGAGCATGCCCGGAGGCAGCGACATGGCCGCACCCTCCGGCAGCGGCCAGAAGTTCCCCGCCTTTGAGGGCAAGGACCTGGAGGGCAACGAGGTAACCAGCGAGGAGCTGTTCTCCGGCAACGCCGTCACCGTGGTGAATTTCTGGTTCACCACCTGCAATCCCTGCGTGGGC
>URGL01000050.1 GCA_900547405.1 uncultured Eubacteriales bacterium | reverse complement strand
CAAGGATATTGCATTTGAATTTGCGTCTGCCATTAGCCCGGTATTTAAGTTGTATCTTATTAAAGAATTTCAAAGATTGAAAGAAAAAGAGAATGATTTACAGAAATTAGAATGGAATGCGAAGCGGTTTCTTTCCAAGAATAATTACTTGATTCAGACGGATGCGGTGAAAAATTATTTAATCCCAGCATGTAATTATCGAGAGGAGTTACAGTGGCTTCCTTATGCAGAAGAGGCAGATTTGTTAAATGTTGCATTGTTTGGCTTTACTGCGAAAGCGTGGAGAGAAGCAAATCCGGAACTTGCTAAAAAGAGTAATGTTAGGGATTACGCAACTATAAATGAACTTGCGGTATTATCAAACCTTGAATCGCATAATGCACAAATGATTCGTGAAGGAAAAGATAAGACAGATAGATTTGCAGTTTTGAAGGAAATAGCAGACTATCAACTAAATATTCTGAATGAAGCCGAAAAAATCAATAATAGGATAGGGGTAAAAAAATCTGTGTGACATATGTTCAAATATATACTGGAATTGAAGCAATGGATTGAAAAGAGTGGATTGCCGATAAAGAAATGATAAATGCCTTACAAAACATCCGCAAAAGTATCAAAAATGCGGATTACTTTCGAAAAGGGGGCGCAAGTTATGAAAACACGTGCAGAATGTTTGGAAAAATATGGATCGGATTATTTTATTGAAAAAAAATTAGAAGAGGGGGAACTGTTCAAAATTGAAAAGGGAATATATTCTGAAAAGCAATCGGTTCCAGAGATTGCAATGCTTGTTTATAAATATCCCAAAGCAGTTGTAACGATGAAGAGTGCATTTTCTTTCTATGGTTTAACCGATGTAATACCGGATGAATGCGACCTTGCAACAACGCGCGATGCAGCAAAAATTAAGGATAAAAGAGTAAAACAATATTTTGTTTCCGATGATTTTTTCGTCAAGATACAAGATCCTTATCTAAAAATCAATTATGAGAATACAAAACGTCCCCACTATTTCGCTTTTCAGGATAATAGGACGGGATTGTACTGGTTAGTTCCTTGTAGTTCCAAAGTCGAAAAATTCGAACGCTTGATACAGAAAAAACAGGAACAGCACAAGCCGACAGATACTATTCAGATCGTAAAGATTTTTGACCACAAAACGGTACTACTGTTTCAAGATATGTTTCCCATTACTGCATCGTACATAGACAGCCCTTATATCAAGGGTGGTCAGCCTGTAAGGATCGCAAACCCGAAAATCGTACAGGACATGGAGAAAAGTGCAAGAAAAATAATCAATCTGTTACATAGAGGTGTCCATTTCACACCAACGCAGCCAAACGTAATACGGATTGAAAAAATCATGTTAGAAGAATTGCAAAAACAGAGAATACCAGCCAATGACACCATATAGTTAAAACCCGTCAGGAAGCCGATAGCCTTCCTGGCGGGTTCTTGTTCTGTGTGAGGAAGAATCAGTCGACCCTCGTTCCGTCCCCATATACCTCGCAGAACCGGGCTGAGAAGGAGGGCTCCTCCCCTGCCACGTCCAGGTGGCTCAGGTCCCCAAAGCGGGACATACGCCACACGGCTGTGGTGGGGCGGCGCTCCTCGGTGGTCAGCAGGGTGACGCTGGTGGTCAGCGCTACGGTGTGGTGCCACAGGATCACCGGTGAGCAGTCCAGCAGCCGGGACAGCAGGACACACTCCAGGCCGTAGTGGCAGAAGAAAAAGAGATTGTCCTGATTGGCCTTGACCACTTTGTAGACATTTCCTTGCCGCTGATAGCCATGGTCCGCCAAAAGGGCATCCAGGCCGCTGATGACCTCGTTGTATTTTTCGGAGATGCCGCTATCTTTATAGGCAGGGGCTTCCATCCAGTGCCAGGGGTCATAGTATCTGGGGTCCGCCACCCAGTCCTGGGGCAGCAGGTCCCAACCCAGGCCCTCGGGGTGGAATGCCTTGGGTGTGGCGTAGCCCACGTTAAATTCCCGGAGCCAGGGCAGCACCGTAGCCTCCGCCCCCACCTTTTTCAGCGTCACACTGGCCGTATCCCGGGCTCGGCCCAGGGGAGACACATAGTAAGCTTTGGCCGGGATCTTACACAGGCGACGGCTCAGGAGCTCCGCCTCCCGCCAGCCCTTTTCGGTGAGGCTGTCCTTTTCATAATCCGGGTCACCATGGCGGATGATGTAGATGTTCATAGGGTTTTCTCCTTATAAAGCACGAACCAGTGCAAGCACTGGTTCGTAAAAAATGATGGAATTTACTTCTCGATTACCTCGACCTTGATGGTGTTGGTGTTCCCTCTCTTGCCGTTGATGGGTCCGCCGGTGAGGACTACGGCATCCCCCTCCTTCAGGCCCAGGTACTTTTTGGCATTGGCCAGACCGTTGTAGAACATGACATCCATGGAGCTGTACTCATCGGCCAGCACGGGGGTAACGCCCCAGCTCAGGCTCAGTCTTCTCCAGACCCTCTCGTCGGTGGTCATACCCACAATGTCGGTGGGGCAGCGGTAGCGGCTGACCATGCCAGCGGTCTTGCCGGAGACGGAGCAGACCACGATCCCCTTGGCATCCACATCGATGGCCATGGCGCAGGTGGCGTGGGAAATGGCATCCAGGTTGTTGCGGATCTTGAACTCGGTCTTGTAGAACCGATCCCGGTAGCTGGTGTGCTGCTCGGTGCGCTCGGCAATCTGGGCCATGGTGGCTACGGCCTCCACGGGATACTTACCGGCAGCAGACTCGCCGGAGAGCATAATGGCAGAGGTGCCGTCGTATACGGCATTGGCCACATCGGAGATCTCAGCACGGGTAGGCCGGGGATTCTGGATCATGGACTCCAGCATCTCGGTAGCGGTGACCACCCGCTTGCCCAGGAGCCGACACTTGTGGATCAGCCGCTTCTGAATGGCGGGCAGCTCCACAAAGGGGACCTCTACGCCCAGGTCGCCACGGGCAACCATCAGGCCGCCGCAGGCCTCCAGGATCTCCTCGGCGTTGTCCACGCCGGACTGATTTTCAATTTTGGCAATGATCTCAATGTCCGCGCCGCCGTTCTCGTCCAGGAAAGCCCGCATATCCAGCACGTTCTGCTTATTGGACACAAAGGATGCAGCCACGAAGTCCACCCCGTTCTGGATGCCGAAGAGCAGATCCTGCTTGTCGGCATCGGACAGGAAGGGGCCGGTCATGACCTTATTGGGGAAGGACATGCTCTTGCGGTTGGACAGGTCGCCGCCCACCAGGCACACACAATTGGCCTTGCTGCCCTTGAGCTCCTCCACCTCGAAAACCACCAGGCCGTTGTTGACCAGGATCTTATCCCCTACGGACAGATCCTTCACCAGGCCCTTATAATTGACGGATACTCTCTTTTCGTCACCCTCCACCTCGTCAACGGTGAAGGTGAATTTATCGCCGGCATTCACATGGACCTTGCCGTCTTTGAAGGTACGGATCCGGTACTCGGGGCCCTTGGTATCCAGCAGGATGGCAATGGGCAAATTCAACTCGGTGCGGACCTTTTTGATGAGGTCGATTTTCTTCTGCTGCTCCTCATGGGTGCCGTGGGAGAAATTCAGCCGGGCCACATTCATGCCCGCCAGACACATCTTCTTCAGAGTCTCCTCATTCTCGGAAGCAGGACCGATGGTGCAAATAATTTTTGTTTTCCGCATAAAGCATCTCTCGCTTTCTTATACTCTTAGATTTTCTCGATACGCCCGTATTATAGCACATCTGAACTTCCTATGCAATATGTTGAAAATTAAATAAAAAAGCACTGATATTATGGGGTTATAACCATCTATTTATAGGGTTTCCTCCGTTAGAACTCCCTTTTCCCGCTTTAGTTCCAGAAATAGACTCTGGTCTCATAGGGTTGCAGAACATTGGATTTGGGCTCATCGTAGTTGCACAGGATCAGCTTTCCCCGCTCCAGATAGAATTCCTTGGGTGCCTGATAGGGCCTCTGCCTGTCACTGAAGGAGCAGACCACCAATATCTTCTGCCGGGCATCCTGCATGGAATATTGGTAGAGCCATCTGGATTGCTTCCCGTACTCCTGATAGGTGCCCCAGCGGACACAGCTCAGCTTTTTCCGCAGACCAATGGCCAAGCGGTAAAAATTCAGCACAGAAGAGCGGCGGCCGTTCTGCTCCGCCACATTGATTTCCTTATAGTTTTCGTTGACGGCAAACCAAGGAGTCCCGGTGGTAAATCCGGCGTTTGGACTTTCATCCCACTGCATCAGGGTCCGGGAGGAATCCCGGGAGCACCGCCAGAGCCTGTGGAGCCGCTGCCTGGGCGTCAGCTTTTGGGCGCAGTGATCATAATAGTATTTCGTTGCCACGTCCTCGTATTCCTCCGCGCTGGAGGGATGCCAGTTCACCATGCCGATCTCCTGGCCCTGATAGATAAAGGGCGTGCCCTTCTGGAAGAGGTAGCAGGCCGCCAGCATTTTGCCGCTCTGCTCCCGGAATTGCTCGCTTCCGTACCGGGAGATGATCCGGGGATGGTCATGATTCTCCAGAAAGAGCATATTCCAGGCCTTGTTGTCCAGCCTCTCCTGCCAGGTGCGGAAAGCCCGCTTCAGCCGGCGAAGGGAGAATTTTAACGGGAAAAAGTCCTGAAAGAGGCAGTCGGCGCACATGGCGCTATTCTGGATCATCATGTCAATTTCCTTCTTGGGCCCCTCCTCAATATATTTCAGGGCGATCCCCGGGGTGACCATAGGGGCCTCCGCCAGAGTCATGCAGTCATAATCGCACAGTACCTGGTCCCGGAATTCCGCCAGGTATTCGTGGATGTGAGGTCCGTGGTTATAGTGGAAGAGTCCCTTGTAGACAGGCAGCAGCCGGTCGTCAGGCAGTCCCTCCTTTTTGGAAATGAAGGTGACCACATCCTCCCGGAAGCCGTCTACCCCCTTATCCAGCCAGAATCGCATGATCTTCTTGACCTCCTGCCGGACCAGAGGGTTATCCATATTCAGGTCCGGCTGCTTGACCGCGAAGAGATGCAGATAGTATTCCTTGCGGATGGGGTCGAAGGTCCAGGCCTTGCCCTCAAAGTGGGAGTCCCAGTTGTTGGGGGGCCTGCCGTCCTTGGTCATGGGCCGCCAGATATAGTAATCCGTGTAGGGCTCGATCCGGCGGCGGCTCTTCTGGAACCACTCGTGCTCATCGCTGGTATGGTTGATGACCAGGTCCATAATGACCTTCATGCCCTTTGCGTGGGCGACCGCCAGGCAGGCATCGAAGGCCTCCATGCCGCCGAACATGGAGTCGATATCCTGATAGTCAGAGATGTCATAGCCGCAGTCCACCCCGGGAGAGGGGTACAGGGGCGAAAACCACAGCCCATCACAGCCCAGACTTTTGATATAGTCCAGGCTCTGGATCACGCCGTACAGGTCCCCCATGCCGTCGCCATTGCCGTCCCGGAAGCTCCGGGGCCAGATTTGATAAAAAACCGTATCCTTATACCAATCTGTATGAACCATAGGTCTCTCCTTATTTTACTCCCAGCTTCTGTCTCACCTTTTGGATCGTCTCCTGCCAGAACAGGGACAGGATGGTTTTCTTATAGGGGTAGCTGATGCCCCGGATGTAGTAATCCGCATCCGCCTGCCGCATTCGGGCGGTCTTGGACCGCTTCTTGCTGCCGGGTGTCAGCTCGTAAAGGCGGAAGACATCTCCCGGCACACCGGAGAGCACATTTTGCTCCTGGGGCCGCATCTCCCGGCCATAGGAGCCCAGGAGCTTCCCATTCTCTACCTGGCAGGAGGTCAGAAGGAAGGGCTTCCCCTCGAAGCTTTCCTTGGCCCCATAGAGGTCGATACAGGTCTGCTCTTCCAGGCAGGACTGGAGGTAGAGGCTCTCCATCCACTGGTCATACACCGCCTTGGAGGTTTCCGGCGTGGAAAGCCGCAGCCTCCCCATCCGGCCACCGGACATAAGGGGCACCTGGAAGGTGTGTTCGCTGTGGGAGAAGTTCACCCCAGGGTCAGAAAAGCAGGTGGTTCTCGCCACTCTCGGGTAGAGGAACAGCTTATCCGTCTCGATGCAGTAGGCGATGTGGTATTTGAGCCAGGAGTGGGCCCCCCAGTCCTTGATATGGGCAGGGATCTTCTCACTCCCCGCAAAGTCATAGTCCTGATTCTCCCCCAGCCAATCCCGGAAGGCGCGCCATTTTTCCCGGGTCCACAGCTGGCCCCAGGAGCAGGCATAGCGGAAATACCAGTTGTCAAAGCCGTCCTCCAGGGGCTCAAAAATCTTCTCCGTCAGCTGGCTCAGCCGGTGATTGTAAAGGGCTGCACCGGCGATCCGGTCCTGAGCCTGAATAAACTCGTAGCACTCCTGGGCATAACGGTAGAAGTCCGGCGAGACCACCAGATCGTCTTCCAGCAGAATAATGCCATCATATTCCTGGGTCAGGTCGCCGCAGCACAGAATGTGCCTCTTGAGCCCAAGGTTCTCCGGCCGGTAGATGACCCGCTTTTCGCCGAAGGGCCAGGAAAGGCTGTCGGCATATTCCAGCACCTGCCGGTTGTCTCCCCGGTCGATGCTGATGATCAGCTCCGCCCCCTGGGGGTATTCCGCCTGAAGGAGGGAATCCGTGATCCGTTTCAGGGAATGCAGCCGGTCATAGGCCACCACCACAATGGGAATATTTGCCATTTATTTCTCTCCTTCCACCATACGGACTGCCTGGACATAGCCCCGGGCCGCTTCCCGGAAGCTGAACTTTTCACCCAGAGATACTCTGGATTTTTCTGTGGGGAAGTCCCTGTTCAGCATTTCCTCCAGCGCTTCTCCAAAGGCTGCCGGGTCAAAGGGATCCGCCGTCAGGCCGTTCTCCCCTTCCCTCAGAATGTCCGGCCCACCGTCGGCATATTTTGAGGCCAGCACCGGCACTCCGGCACAGGCCGCCTCCACCATCACAAGGCCGAAGCAGTCGGACCGGGAGGGCACCGCCAGCAGGGCGCATTTGCTGTACTCCTCCAGAAGGAGCGCCCCTTCCCGGTAGCCCAGAAATTCCACTCTGTCTTCCAGGCCCAGCTCCCGGATCAGGGTCTGGACCCGGGCCTGCTCGCCTCCTACGTCGTTGCCCACCACCCGAAGGCGGCAAGAAGTCTTTACTTCCGCCAGGGCCCGCACCAGCAGGTCCAGGCCTTTTTCGTGGGATATCCGCCCCACAAACAGGATGCGTCCCGGCTCCGGCCTGCGCTCCAGGGCCAAAAAGGGCTCCAGGGGCACCGTCAGATAGCTGATGACGATTTTCTTCTCTGCCGCACCCCAGTGCAGCAGCTTTTCCTTTGCCCGGCCGGAGCTGGCCAGAAAGCCGTCGGCACCGGAGATGATCAGCTTTCTCGTAAGCTTCTGGACCTTGCCGATGTAGGTTTCCGAGTGAAGGGTCCCGTCCGTCAGGTTGATATAGGGAACACGGCGGCTTTTCGCCCAAAAATAGGCCTGGACGGCAGATAGGTTATACTCGGAGCCGATGATCACATCCGGGCAAATCTTTTCCAGCATGGCCCCCAGCCCCCTGGGAATGTGGATAAAGCGGGTGGCGGTGCCTCCCACCTCTCCTCCTTTGACGGAAAGGACCTTGGAATCCTGGAAGAAGGTGTCTTCCAGCTCCTGCTGGGTGCTCCAGGCCCGGTCCGCTTCTGCCCGGCTGGTATAGAGCACCTGAAAGCGGTAGTCCTTCTGCTGGGTTTGCAGGTAGCGAAACAGCGCCGTGCGGTAGGGCGACGGAATATTGCTGATGATCAGCACTTTTTTCATGTGCCTACCTCCGCTGGGCTGCCTGGGCATAGATCTCCATCAGGCGCTCATAATTTCCCTCCGGGGTCATGGTTTTTAGATAATCCTCCCGGGTGTATTTCTGCCAATCCGTGTCCTGATCCGCCAAAAACGCGGAAACCGTAGAGGCAATGGACTGGGGGGACTTCTGGTTGAATTTCATACCCGTGCGGCCCTGGGTAATCAGGTTTCCCCCGTTGCCCAGGTCAGACACCAATACCGGGGTGCCCACACTGAAGGCCTCGGCAATGCACATAGGGAAGCCCTCATAGCACTGGGTGGGCAGGATCAGGGCCTTGCTGGTGGAGAGCAGCCGACGCAGGTTCTCGTTGGGCAGCTTCCCGGCCAGGGTCACATTGCGCATCTTGTTCTCTTTGACAAAGGCCAGGCATTTTTCTTCCAGAGGGCCCGTGCCGCAGATCACCAGCCTGGGGGCATCGGGGCCCAGAAGCCGCCAGCTCTCCAGCAGCACCCGCAGACCCTTCAATTCTTCCAGCCGTCCGGCAAAGATGATGCGGTCTGCCCGGTCCTCCTGCGGGACCAGGCCCTCCGTCTGGGTGACGAAGTTGGGCTTCACCGCCACTCGGTCCGGCTGAATGCCCTTTAGGGTCAGCAGCTTTCTCCGGTTGAACTCCGTCAGGCAGATATAGTTGAGTTTTTTGTAGATGCCCGTCATCCGGTGGAATTTTGTAGAAATCACGCAGGCCAGAGTCTGGGCTTTGCTGCCCCGGTAGCACCGATGCTTTACGGCGCAGCCCAGGCCCTCTGTCAGGCAGTCCTCACACAGGGCACCATTCCGAAAAAAAGTGGCTCCGGGGCAAAGCAGCCGGAAATTGTGGAGAGTCTGGACCACAGGGATCTTCCTGGACCGGGCGGCATAGTACACTGCCGGAGAAATGAGCATCAGGGTATTGTGAACATGCACAATATCGATGTGCTCCTTTTTGATGATCCGCCGGATCTCCCGGTAGGTCCGGGGATTGTAGAGAAATGTCAGGGGCAGTGTCAGCTTCTGGAGCCTGGAAAAGCCTTCCAGCTCCGAATTATGGCGGGTATAGAGCACCACATGGTGCCCATGGCTTCGCAGCAGCTCCGCCTCGGCGGCTACCACCGTGTCCTCCCCCCCGGGGAGCTGATAAAAATTGTGGACAAGCAGTATGTTCATGTCACTTCCCCCGCAGCTGCGCCTGAAGAAGATACACCGTATTGGTGCGCAGATACCGGCCAAGCAGCCGTTTTGGGTCTTGCATAAGACGGTAGAGCCACTCCAGATTGTGGCTCTGCATCCACTGAGGAGCCCGGGCGATGTTCCCCGCCTCGTAGTCAAAGGCGGCCCCCACCCCCACCATCAGGCCATGGACCTGGCCCTGATGTCCGTTCATCCAGATCTCCTGCTTTGGAGCTCCCAGGCCCACCCAGACAAAGTCCGGCTTCGCATCATTGATGGCGGCAACGGCAGCCCGGTCCTCCTGGGCGCTGAGAGGCCGGAAAGGCGGACTGTACATCCCGGCGATCTGAATGCCGGGGTAGCGCTGGGGCAGGATATTCGCCAGTTTATCCAGAGTCTGCTGGGTGCCGCCATAAAAATAGTGCCGCCAGCCCTTATCCAGGCCCAATTCCAGGCATTTTTTCATATAGTCCGGGCCGGTGACCCGCTGCATCTGGGCGTAGCCCCGCTTGCGCCCTGTTGAGGATAGGGGTCCCCCATCCGGAATGGCCAGAATGCCCCCATTCTGAACAGCCAAATAGCTGGGGTCCTCGTAGGCGGTCACCGTGGTATGCACGTTGGACACGCAGATATAGTCCCCGGACAGCTCTTTTAAATGCTCCTGGGTAAAGGAAAGCAGCCAGGGCATATCAATGGCTGCCAGCTTCACCCCCAAAATGGGGCAAACCGGCACCGATGCCTGATCTACCTTGTGGTCAAATGTCCCATGCTGCTCCATTGCGTTTCCTCCGTGGCTGGAATTTTTTCCTATATTATACCATCCTTATCAAGAAAAATCTACCGCTGCAATAAAAAACCCTCTCCTTACGAGAGGGTGGACCGGGCACAGCCCGGGACGGGTGTGGGGAAGGTTTATAGATTTTGCTTCGCCGCGGACAGCATCAGCTTGATGCGGTTCAGCTGGTTGACTTCGCTGGCACCGGGGTCGTAGTCCACGGCGGCGATATTGGCCTGGGGATAGGCCTTTTTCAGCACCTTGATGACACCCTTACCCACCACATGGTTGGGAAGGCAGGCAAAGGGCTGGATGCAGATGACATTGGGCGTTCCGGAGGTGATGAGCTCCACCATCTCTCCGGCCAGGAACCACCCCTCGCCGTACTGGTTGCCCAGGGACAGGAAGGGCTTCGTGGCCTCGGCGATTTTCTCGATGGGCACGGGGGGCGCAAACCGGCGGCTCTTCTTCAGTGCGTCAATGGCAGGCTGGCGGACCGCCCGGATGGACTTGATGCCAACCTTGGCCAGCATATCCGCGGTGATCCCGGCCCCCAGGAACTCGTGGCGGTACTCCCCGCCCAGCAGGCAGTAGTTGAAGAAATCCAGCATATCCGGCACCACAGCCTCGGCCCCTTCGGCTTCCAGCACCTGCACCAGGTGGTTGTTGGCCAATGGCATATACTTGACCAGGATCTCTCCCACAATGCCCACCCGGGGCTTGCGGAGGGTCTCGTCAATGGGGAAGGCATCAAAGGCCTCCACGATTCCCCGGCAGACCTGGGCATAGGACAGCTTGCACTTGGGGTCCGTCAGAGAATCGATGGCGATCTGCTTCCACTTTTCGTGGAGGGCATCGGCAGAGCCGGGGGTCAGCTCATAGGGCCGGACCCGGTAGAGGCAGCGCATAAACAGGTCACCGTAGACAATGGCGTGGATGGCATCCAGAATGAGACCTGGGGAGAACTTGAAGCCCTCGTTTTTCTCCATGCCGTTGGCGTTGACGGAGATCACCGGGATCTGGGGGCACCCGGCCTTCTGCAAGGCCCGGCGAATGAAGGCCACATAGTTGCTGGCCCGGCAGCAGCCGCCGGTCTGGGTCATGATGACGGCCAGATGGTCCAGGTCGTATTTCCCGGAAAGCACGGCCTCCATGATCTGGCCCACCACGGTGATGGAGGGGAAGCAGGCATCGTTATTGACGTATTTCAACCCCGTGTCAATGGCGCTGCGGTCGTCGTTGTCCAGCACCACCACATTGTAGCCGTACTTCTTGAAGATGGGCTGTAGGATCTCAAAATGGATGGGGCTCATCTGGGGCGCCAGAATGGTGTAGCCCTCCAGCTGCATCTGGGCGGTGTATTCCTGCCGCCGGTAATTCACAGGCTGGGGCTGGGCCTGGATCTGCTCCTCCCGGCGCATCTTCATGGCGGCAATCAGGCTGCGGATGCGGATACGGACGGCTCCCAGGTTGTTCACCTCGTCGATTTTCAGCAGGGTGTAGAGCTTGTTGCTGCCCTCCAGGATCTCCGCCACCTGATCGGTGGTGACGGCATCCAGGCCGCAGCCGAAGGAATTGAGCTGCAGCAGCTCCAGATCGTTCCGGTTCCGGACGAACCGGGCAGCGGAATAGAGCCGGGAGTGATAGACCCACTGGTCCACGATCCGCAGGTTCTGCTCCTCCTGGAGGTTGGGCAGGCTGTCCTCGGTGAGGACCGTCAGGCCGTAGGAGGCAATGAGCTCCGGAATGCCGTGGTTGATCTCCGGGTCGATGTGATAGGGCCGCCCGGCCAGCACAATGCCGCTGCCGCCCTTACTTTCCATGGCTTTCAGCACCCGGGTGCCCTCTTCCACGATTTCCCGCTTGGTTTTCCGCTGCTCCTCCCAGGCCAGGTGGACGGCCTTCCGGGTCTCAGCGGCGGGGATGCCCCACTCCTCCTTGCAGACCTTCACCAGCCGGTCCGCAGCGGTTTTTTCACTGGTAAAGGCCACAAAGGGACGGATATAGTGGATCTTCCCTTCCGTCACCGCCTCCACGTTGTTTTTCAGGTTCTCGGCGTAGGAGGCCACAATGGGGCAGCTGTAGTGATTCTGGGCATCCTTGTGCTCCTGGTATTCGTAGAACACACAGGGATGGAAAATGGTGGTGATCCCCTGGTCGATGAGCCACTGGACGTGGCCGTGGGCCAGCTTGGCCGGGTAGCACTCGGACTCCGAAGGAATGGACTCCATGCCCTTTTCGTAGATCTTTCGGCTTGAGAAGGGGGACAGCACCGCCCGGATACCCAGATTCCGGAAGAGGGTAGCCCAGAAGGGATAGTTCTCATACATATTCAGCACTCTGGGGAGTCCCACAGTGCCCCGGGGGGCCTCCTCCTCGGAAAGAGGCTCGTAGGCGAACATCCGCTTCTGCTTGAAGACCACCATGTTGGGGGCCTTCTCCCCCTTGTTGGCTCCTCCCCCGCCCTTCTCGCAGCGGTTGCCGGTGATGTGCCGCCGGCCCCCGGGGAAGACATTGACAGTGAGCATACAGTTGTTGGAGCAGCCGCCGCAGCGGACGGTCTGCGTGGTATAGGTCAGGTTGACGATGTCCTCCAGGGGCAGCATGGAGGTGCCCTCTCCCTTGTCGTGGCTGCGGGCAATGAGGGCCGCACCGAAAGCGCCCATGAGCCCCGCGATATCCGGGCAGATGACCTCCGCTCCGGCAATGGTTTCGAAGGCCCGGAGCACCGCCTGATTGTGGAAGGTGCCGCCCTGGACCACAATATGGCTGCCCAGCTCCTTGGCAGAGCTCAGCTTGATGACCTTAAACAGGGCGTTTTTGATGACGGAATAGGCAAGCCCCGCGGAAATATCGGAGACCTTGGCTCCTTCCTTCTGAGCCTGCTTCACGTTGGAATTCATGAATACGGTGCAGCGGGTGCCCAGGTCCACGGGATCCTGGGCAAACAGGGCCTCTTTGGCAAAGCCCTCCGCCGTATAGCCCAGGGAATTGGCGAAGTTTTCAATAAAGGAGCCGCAGCCGGAGGAGCAGGCCTCGTTGAGCATGATGGTGTCCACCGCCCCGTTTTTCAGGCGGATGCACTTCATGTCCTGGCCGCCGATGTCCAGCACGCAGTCTACCTTGGGGTCAAAGAAGCTGGCGGCGGTGCAGTGGGCGATGGTCTCCACCTCTCCCTCGTCCAGGGAGAAGGCGGACTTCAGGAGGGCCTCGCCGTAGCCCGTGGAGCAGGTCCGGGCGATCCGGGCGGAGCCGGGAAGCATGGTTTTCAGGTTCCAGATGGCGGACTTGGCCGTCTCGATGGGATTTCCCTTGTTGTTGGCGTAGAAGGAATACAGCAGCTGCCCTTCCTGGCCGATGAGGGCCAGCTTGGTGGTGGTGGATCCGGCATCGATGCCTAAGTAGCAGTCGCCGCAATAGGTTTCCAGATTGGCCTTTTTCACCACGGCCTGGCTGTGCCGCTGGTGGAAGGCCTCATAATCCGCCTGGTCCCGGAAAAGCGCCGGAAGCCTGGGCATCTCGAAAGAGACCCGGACACCCCTTTCCAGCCGCATAATGAGCTCTCCCAGAGCCACGGCCTGGGCATCCCCGCTTTCCAGGGCGGAACCCATGGCAGCAAACAGGTGGGAATTCTCCGGGTCCACGATCTTATCCGGAGTCAGCTTCAGCGTCCGGATAAAGGCCTTTTTCAACTCCGGCAGGAAGTGCAGAGGTCCGCCCAAAAAGGCTACACAGCCCCGGATGGGCTTGCCGCAGGCCAGGCCGGAAATGGTCTGGTTCACCACGGCCTGGAAAATGGAGGCCGCCAGGTCTGCCTTGGTGGCACCCTCGTTGATCAGGGGCTGGATGTCCGTCTTGGCGAATACGCCGCAGCGGGCGGCGATGGGATAAACCTGCTTGTAGTTTTCCGCCTCTTTGTTCAGCTCCCCGGCATCGATCTGCAGCAGTGCCGCCATCTGGTCGATGAAGGATCCGGTTCCGCCGGCGCAGACACCGTTCATTCGCTCCTCCAGGCCGCCGGTAAAGTAAATGATCTTGGCATCCTCGCCCCCCAGCTCAATGGCCACATCCGTCTGGGGATAGAAGGTCTTCAGGGCAGTGGCCACCGCCACCACCTCCTGGACAAAGCCAATGTCCATGGCCTTGGCCAGGGTGATGGCACCGGAGCCCGTAATCTTTACCGCCAGGCAGCAGTCTCCCAGCTTCTCCCTGGCATCCTTCAATAGCCCCGCCAGGGCCCCCTGGGTGTTGGCCTGGTGGCGGGTGTAGTTTCCGTAAATCAGATTATTTTTTTCGTCCAGTACCGCCAGCTTTACGGTGGTGGAGCCGATATCAATTCCTGCACGATATGTTTTCATCTGTGTGCTTTCTCCATGGTATGTAGTGTTTTACACGATTTCTTTATACAGATATCGCAGTTTATACTTTGGTATTTTATTTCCTTTTTCTCAACCGAATCTAAACTAACAAATACCCTCCCACCGCTGCCGCTCATAAGGTCTCGGGACGATGTGGGCATCGTCCCCTACGCGAGGGGATGCCTTCCGTATGGTCTTTCCCTCTCAGGTTCGGTACCTTTCGGGCGGCTGATAGCCGCCCCTACGAGGGTTTTCCTTTCTCTAGGCCACAAAAAAGGCGCTGTCATTGCGAACCAGTCCACAATGACAGCTTGTTTCTAGTACTTTAATAGCTCGGTATCCTATGCAGCAGCTCCAGGACGTAGGGCTCGCCGTCGATTTCCAGGTACTTGCCGATGATCTCGCAGGGGATCCCGTCCCGCTCCTGGACGGCGGTCTCCTCAGAGCGGGTCTTCAGCACCCGCTGGGCCAGGGCCTTGGAAACGCCCATGGGATTGGTGCGCAGATCGCAAAGCCGGTTCAGCTCCGAGTCCGGATCCCCGTCGTAGCCATGCTGCTCCAGCAGGCGGCTGTCGAGAAGATGGACGGCATCGAAGACCATCTGATAGCCCCGGAGCATGTTCTGGACTTCCCGGCGGGTCAGACGCTTGTCCGGCATCAGGCCGTCGCTCCGGCGGAAGAGGGAGGTCATTCTCCGCACGGGGTCAACAGCGGCTCCCAGGCGATCCTCATTCCGGCATTTCCGCACATATTCCAGGAACTCCGCCTCCGGCAGGGGCTTGGAGAAATAGTAGCCCTGGATATAGTCGCAGTCATTGCTTTGCAGGAAGTCCACCTGCTCCCGGGTCTCCGCCCCCTCGGCAACGACCTTGATGCCCAGATGGTGGACCATTTCCAGAATGCCGGTAATAATGGTGCGGACCTTGGGGCTGGCCTCGATCTGGCGGGTGAAGGTCATATCCAGCTTCAAAATATCAAAATCATACCGTTTCAGCATACCGAAGGAGGAATAGCCGGAGCCGAAATCATCCAGCAGGATCTTTACTCCCGCACTTCTCAGCTGCTCCAGGATCCCCGCCCGGTCGCTCTCCAGGGCCGCATAGGAGGTCTCGGTGATCTCCAGGCGCATGTCTCCTCTGCGGAGGCTGTCCCCCTGGAAGATGTCCATCAGGTCATCCATCAGGCTGTCGTCGTAGAAGTCCATCCAGGACAGGTTCACGGACACGGGCACCATGGGGAAGTTCTCTCTGTAGGACCGGAGAATGGTCTTATAAACGTGCTCCGCCACATACCAGTCCAGCCTGGATATCTGGCCGCTGCTCTCCAGGGCCGGAATAAAGACGGCGGGAGACACAATGCCCCTCTGGGGGTGGATCCAGCGGACCAGGGCCTCGGCAGATACCAGGTTGCCGGTGGCGGCCTCCACCACAGGCTGATAGTAGACCTTGAATTCCTCATTCTGGAGGGCGGTCTCGTATTCCGCCAGAAGCTCCACCCGGTCCATATAGCCCCGGCGCATGGAATCATCAAAGAAGGCGTAGGGCAGCACATGGTCATGGAGAATGCTCTCCTCCGCCAGCTTGGCCCGGTCGATCATGGTGCTGACGTTGACATCGTCCTCCTCCAGATTGTAGATACCGCAGTAGCCGTAGAGCTTCATGCTCCGGCCGTTGAGCTGGACGTTGATCTTCAGCTTGGCGGGCAGAGTATCCAGGTCGATGCTCTCCCGCTTCGCAAGGCAGATGAAATGATCCGCATCCAGTCTGCCGGAAACCTCCGGCTGAAAAATGGCGTTGATGCGGGCATAGAACTCCTTCAGAACGCCGTCGCCGCCATCGGTGCCGAAGAGCTCGTTGGTGGCCTTGAAGTTCTTGATGTCGAAGAACATCAGGACGTAGTCCTTGGCGCTTGCCACATTATACAGGACGTTTTCCACCCTGCGGATAAAGCCGCACCGGTTGTAGCCGCCGGTCAGGGCATCCTGATATTCATGCTTGTACAGAGACAGAATATTCTGAACTCTGTTCAGGACGATCTCCGGGCTGAAGGGCTTGGAGAAATAGTCCACGGCTCCCAGCTCGTAGGCGTGGAGCACGGCAGTGTTGGAAGCATCGCCGGAAATGACGATCACAGGCAGGTCCTTCAGGAGCTTCTGCTTGCCCAGGCATTCCAGCACATCGTAGCCGTCCATCACCGGCATCTGGATGTCCAGCAGCATGAGCCGGTAGATCCGCTCCCGGGACTGGATCATCTCAACGGCCTGGGCACCGTTTTCCGCCTGGTAGACCTGATAGCGGTCCTGCAGGATATATTGCAGCAGTTCCCGGTTGATCAGGGAATCGTCTACAATGAGAACATTTTGCTCCATTCTGCGCTCCTCTTACTTTCCTGTTTGATAGGCGTGGATCGCCTCCACAACCCCTCGATAAGCCTGCTCCACCTGGGCCATGAGCCGGGGATCAGCCGCCTCCGCCTGGGGGCGCAGCTGCTCGGTCAGGTCAGACGCCGCCTTTTGCAGGCCGGTAAAGGCCAGATTGGCCGCCACACCCTTGAGGGTATGGGCCCCCCGGAAGGAGCCGGGGATATCGCCGGAGGCCACAGCCCGGCGAAGGTCCTCCATGGTCTTATCCTCCAGAAATTTCTGCAAGAAGCGCTCGATCATCGAGTCCATCATCAGTCTGGCTTTGGCATCATCGTAGCTGCCGTTCATTTGGTCATAGCATTCCCGTAAGGTCATTATGAAAGCCTCCCATATTCCTACCAAATATGACTCATTGGACCCGCGCAACATATTGGTAAATAAGCATAGTTGAACTGAAATTCAACACCATTTGCTGATTATACAAAACTTTTTTCGAAATAGCAAGCAGAAAGTTCTATATAAAAGGACATTGCCAAGATCATCAACCTCACCGGCAGCCTGCAAGGCTTTTTTCTGCTTGCCTTTTCCCCTGCCCCGTGGTAAACTAAGGGCATTGCGTGTCATCCCGCGCGAGAGAGGAGAAAAACATGAACGAGAAACAGAAACGCAGCGCTTTTTCCGGAAAAATCGGGTTCGTCCTGTCCGCCGCCGGTGCCTCTGTAGGCCTGGGCAATATCTGGCGGTTCCCCTATCTGGCCGCCAAATATGGCGGCGGTATTTTTCTGCTGGTCTACATCATCCTGGCCCTGACCTTTGGCTACACCATGATCGTAGCGGAGACCTCCATCGGCCGCATGACGGGCAAGAGCCCCGTTGGCGCTTTTGCCTCCTTCGGCTCCGGCAAGGGGCTGAAATTCGGCGGCTGGATCAACGCCGTCATCCCCATCCTGATCGTGCCCTACTACTCCGTCATTGGCGGCTGGGTCATCAAGTATCTCCTGGGCTACCTGCTGGGTCAGGGGCACCTGCTGGCCGCCGACGGCTATTTTGGCAGCTTTATTTCCAGCGGTCTGTCTGTAGAGCTGTGCTTCATCGGCTTCATCTCCATGACCCTGGCCATCATCTTCGCCGGTGTGGAAAACGGCATTGAGCGGGTGTCCAAGGTCATGATGCCCATTCTCGTGGTGCTCTCCGTGATCATTGCCGCCTATTCCGTCACCCGGCCCGGGGCTCTGGAGGGCGTCAAATACTTCCTGGTGCCCAATCTCCAGAATTTCTCCTGGATGACGGTGGTCTCCGCCATGGGGCAGATGTTCTACTCCCTGTCCATCGCCATGGGCATCCTCATCACCTTCGGCTCCTATATGAAAAAGAGCGTGAGCATTGAAGAGTCCACCCAGAATGTGGAGATTTTCGACACCGCCATTGCCATCATGGCAGGGCTTATGATCATCCCCGCCGTGTTCGCCTTCTCCGGCGGGGACCCGGAGGCCCTGAAAGCCGGTCCCTCCCTGATGTTCATCACCATCCCCAAGGTCTTCGACTCCATGGGCCTGGGCACCGCCATCGGGATTCTCTTCTTCCTGCTGGTGCTCTTTGCCGCCCTGACCAGCTCCATCGCCCTGACGGAAAGCGCCGTGTCCACCCTCCAGGACGAGCTGGGCTGGAGCCGGAAAAAGGCCACCAGCATGATGGGCCTTTCTATGCTGGCCCTGGGCACCCTGTCCTGCCTGGGCTACGGCCCGCTGGCCAACGTGACCATCCTGGGAATGCAGTTTCTGGACTTCTTCGATTTCCTCACCAATTCCGTGATGATGCCCATTGCCGCCATCGTCATCTGCATTGTGGTATCCAGAGTCATCGGCGTGGAGCGCATTGAGGCGGAAATGCTGGAGGGTCAGGGCACCTTCAAACGGAAAAAGATCTTCAACGCCATGATCCGCTTCCTGTGCCCCTTCTTCGCCGCCATCATTCTCATCAGCTCCGTAGCCAATGCCTTTGGCCTCATCTCTATGTAAGGAAGGACCCTCACGACCTACACCGTTGGCGAAATGGCAAAGCTATTGGATCTCCCCGCCTCGGCCCTGGGCTAGTACGACAAAGGGGGGCGGCGCCATAACTCGGTACCGCCCCACACCCGTCACGCCTATGGCGTGC
This sequence comes from uncultured Eubacteriales bacterium, assembly GCA_900547405.1. GTDB lineage: Bacteria > Bacillota > Clostridia > Oscillospirales > Oscillospiraceae > Faecousia. Next base: position 956 of record URGL01000050.1, on the reverse strand, counting down.
CACCCTCTCCCAGGAGAGGGTTTTTTAGGCCTCACCCGTCACGCCTACGGCGTGCCACCCTCTCCCAGGAGAGGGTTTTTAGGCCTCACCCGTTACGCCCCACCCTCTCCCGGGAGAGGGTTTTTTATGCCTTTTCGAAGGTCTTGGCCACATCCTTCAGCAGCTTCCGGATGGGCAGGTGCTGAGGACAGGCCTTTTCACACTTGCCGCACTCCAGGCAGTCAGAGGCTCTGCGGCCGGGGGCTGTGTGGACCTCATTATAGTAGTGGTCCGCGTCCCAGTTCTTGTGGATCTGCTTGGTGTTCATCACGGCGAACAGGTCCGGAATGGAGATGTGCTGGGGGCAGCCGTCGATGCAGTAGCGGCAGGCCGTACAGGGGATCATATCCTTGGTCCGGAAAATCTCCCGGACCTTCCGGATCGCCGCCATTTCCTTCTCATTCAGGGGCTGGAAATCCGCCATGAAGGAGGTATTGTCCAGCATCTGCTCCATGTCGCTCATGCCGGAGAGGACCATCCGGATCCCCGGGAAGCCCGCCGCAAACCGGATGGCGTAGCTGGCGGGGCTGCCGCCGTGAAGGTCCTCCAGGACCTTTTTCGCCTCCTCTGGCAGGTTCACCAGGCTGCCGCCCTTGACCGGCTCCATGACGATGACGGGCTTGCCGAACTTCCGGCAGACCTCGTAGCACCTTCTGCTCTGGATGGCGAGATCCTCGTAATCCACATAGTTGAACTGGATCTGGACCGCCTCCACCTGGGGGTACTCCGTGAGGATCTGCTCCAGCACCTCCGCCCGGTCGTGGAAGGAAATGCCCACATGGCGGACCTTCCCCTCGGCTTTCAGCTGGAAGGCGGTCTCGTAGGCCCGGCAGGCCTTGAAGTGGGCGAAGCTGGTCTCGTTCTGGGCGTGCATCAGGTAAAAGTCGAAGTAATCCACTCCACAGGCTGTCTCTTAT
>URGL01000049.1 GCA_900547405.1 uncultured Eubacteriales bacterium | reverse complement strand
ACGAGATGCTCAGGAGTCTCGTGGGCTCGGAGATGTGTATAAGAGACAGATATTGCTGTGGGGCCCGATGACGGTGCCGGGGTTCAGGACGCTGTTGCAGCCGACTTCCACGAAGTCGCCCAGCATGGCACCGAACTTCTTGAGGCCTGTGGGGATCTGCTGGTCCTTGCTCTTGACCACCACCAGAGTCTTGTCGGACTTGACGTTGGAGGTCAGGCTGCCGGCACCCATGTGGGACTTATATCCCAGGATGCTGTCGCCTACATAATTATAGTGGGGGACCTGGACATTGTCGAAGAGGATCACGTTTTTCAGCTCTACGGAGTTGCCCACCACGCAGTTTTCGCCAACCAGGGCGCTGCCCCGGACGAAAGCGCAGTGCCGGACCTCTGTACCGGCCCCGATGATGCAGGGGGCACCCAGAAAGGCCGTAGGGGCTACAGTGGCGGTTTTGTGTACCCAAACCTGGGGCTTTACTTCTTCGTAATCGTCCCCCAGATGTTCGCCCAGAGAGAGGATCAGCTGTTTGATGCCGGAGAGGGCTTCCCAGGGATAGGTGAAGCCGGAAAGGTAAGCGCCTGCGGCGCTGTGGCTCAGATCGTAGAGATCTTGTACAGTAAGCATAAAAAAGCTCCTTCCTGTGGCGGCCGAGGTTGGAGGCCACGGCACTTACTATACAACACAGGAAGGGGGTATGTCAATGCTTTTTCTTATTTCTTTGCAAAAACGTTTCGAAGATGTACACAAATGAACAATGCCAGGGCTACTTCGGCAGCTTGATCTCCAACTGATCCAGGCATATCCGGTCCGCCAGACAGGAGATGAAGCTGGAATTGCTGGGCCGGGGCACGATGCCCTGGGCATCCGATTGGAAGATCTGGAACCAGGCGCCGCCGGGGTGTTGGCTCCAGGCGCCCTGAATGGCATTGCGGATGGCCCGCTCCACCTGGCTGCCGCTGCATCCAAAGCGGCGGGCCACAGCGGGATAGAGCTCCTTGGTGACGGAGGCCATGGGATTGTCCGCCATGTACAGCACGGCCTCCCGCAGGTAGGAATAGCCCCGGAGCTTGGTGGATACGCCCAGGGAAACCAGTAGATTGGACACATGGGTCCGCCGGTCCGGGGCGCTGAGGCTCGGCTTGGAGAGGCTGTTGCTCAGGTCCTTGACCCGGCCCACAACGGCGCGGATGTCACAGGGCTTGATCATCAGATACTCTACGCCCAACTTTGCTGTTGCGTCCACCACATAGTCGTTGTACAGCTTGGTGGTAGCCAGAACCAAAGGACGGATCCCGGAGGCGAAGAGGAGCTGCAGCAGGCTGATGCCGTCCAACTCCGGCAGCATCAGGTCCAGGATCAGAATGTCCGGCGGCGTTTCCAGGGCAAAGTCCAGGGCTTCCTTGCCGCTCCGGCAGGAAAAAAGACGGTAGTTTCCCTGTAGCGCGTTGGTGAGCGTGGAGCGAAACTCTTCGGAGCTGTCTGCGATCAGAATCGATATGGTCTCCAAATGGAATTTCCTCCTTCCTAGGTGGCGGGGCGGAAAAGCAGGTCTGGAAGGGAACAGGTACGGTCGGACCGGTGTGCCCGGCAGACCATACTATCCGGCTGTTGCGCGTCATCTTCCCGCCGTTTGAATGCCTAAACGATACCATAGGCCATTCTTGTTTTCAATTACGGCAAAAAGTCCGCGACTCGACAATGTTCGACAATTTTCGACAGTCTACGACAAAATAGAGCGGTGCGCACGGATTATGCGCACCGAACTGTGATAGTTTTCGCATAATTTTTAAGGGTTTCCGCCGCCGAAGGGGCTGAAATCCTCATACCGCTCTTCGGAGGCCGTGGGCTGCTCCTGAGTCGCGGTTTCCTCCCGGGGCCGCTCGGACAGGGTGATGTTTTTTTCCAGATAGGAGCCGGAACGGTAGATCCGGATGGTGGTCTCGTCTCCCGCCTGGAAAGCGCGCAGAGCCCGGGCCAGGGAGTTGAAACTGGTGACGGATTCGTCCCCCAGGCCCACGATGATGTCCTTGGGCTGGAGGCCTGCCGCCTCCGCCGCGAAGCCCGGCTCCACCGACTCCACATAGGCTCCCTTGGGGAGTCCATAGGTGTCCACCACAACGGCATCCACATCCATGCCCCGGATGCCGATGTAGGCGGAGCGGATGAAGCCATTGGTCTGCAGGTCCTCGATGCTCTTTTTCAGGTCGTCAATGGGAATGGCGAAGCTGATGCCTTCGATGGAGGCACCGGAGGAGGTGGTTCCGGAATACTTGGCGGTGGTGATGCCTACCACCTCTCCCCGGGTGTTGAAGAGAGGGCCGCCGGAGTTTCCGGAGTTGATGGCTACGTCGGTCTGGAGCATATTCACCACGTTGCTGTCGGTGGTGACCTCCCGGTTTTTGCCGCTGATATAGCCTACGGTCTGGGTGGCCTCCAGGGCGCTCAGGGGATTGCCGATGGCGATTACCATGTCACCGATGGCGAGGCTGGCGCTGCTGCCCAGGGTCACCGGAGTCAGGTCCTCCGCCTCGATTTTCAGCACAGCCATATCCGCCGAGGTGTCCCGGCCGATGAGGGTGCCCTCGTACTGCTCCCCGGATTGGGTGTTGACGGTGATGGAGTCGGCGTTTTCCACCACATGGTAGTTGGTCACAATATAGCCGTCGGATGTGATGATAAAGCCGGAGCCGGTGACGCTGCGCCGGAGGGTCTGGCCGGAGACCGTGGCGGCAGCGTCACAGGAGATGCCCACCACGGAGCCTGCGTTCTGCGCGTAGACCTGGGCGGGGGTCAGCACCTCTCCGGCGGGCAGAGGGGTGGAGGCGTTTCCGCCGGTATTTCCGAGGGCAGCGAGCCGGGTCTCCAGTCTGGCGATCCGGTCATAAAGGTAGGCGGTCTGCTCCGCCGTCTGCTTTCTCGCGGCAGAGGCAGTGATGAGTCCTGTGAGCAGACAGCCGGCGGCCACCAGGGCCACGGTGCCGCAGAAGGGAGGCAGCTTGGGCCTGGGCTTTCGCGGCTGTGGCTGCTCGTGGGTGCTGTAAAAGCTTTCGTAGGGGGAATCCTCATAGGGAGAGCGAGGGGCCCTGGGCGCTTCGGGAGCGGCATCCTCGGGAGCGGCATCCTCGGGGACGGCCTCCTCGGGAATGGCTTCTTCGGGGGCGGTCCCTGCCTCCTGGACCGGGGGCTCTTCCAACGAGGTGGTTTCCTCCGGCAGGGGAGAAAATGTATCGTCAAAGGTATCCATAGTTGACCTCCTGTGGACGGGTTGATCCTTCAAATCTGCTACTATGATACCCGTTTCGCTGTCTCCCGTCAAGAAAAGATTCCGTGAATACCCGGATTTTGCGGGCATTCACGGAAATCCGGGGCTTACTTTTTACGGAAGGACATGCAGTCCGTGCACTGGTCCACGGTGGGATCGCACTCGTGAGTGCCCACAAGGATCCGGTCCAGAGAGCAGTAGTTCTCCCCGGAGCAGTGGTTGGCGCAGTCGGAAACGGTGCATTCGATGCACTTGTTGGCGTGACAGCTCATAGAAAGTACCTCCTGAAAAGTTTTGGAAAGGCTTTGGACCTTTCGGAGGTAGTATGGCCGGGAAAGGCAGAAGTATACATGTCATTGCGAACCAGTCCGGAGACTGGTGTGGCAATCTCCCTGTTGTTTTGGGCGCTTTAAAAAACCGGGGGATTGCCACGACAGTGTGTGCACTGTCTCGCAATGACAGTGACAAACAATATAATTTTACCGATTTTCCCGGATTTCCAATTGACAATCCCGGGAGGGGAATATATAATATATGCGGAAATTGCCGGGCACAGCACAAAATCGGTCCGGTAGAGTCCGGGACAGGCGGCTTTCGGAACTGAAACCGTAATTTTTACGGCCATGGGGCGAAGAAAGAACGCCGGATCATAGAAGACAAACCGTCTTTTGAAAGAAAGGAAATTTGCCATGATTTACAGTGCAGAAGTACAGAATATGTGCTCCGTGGCTAAGGGCGCTTACCACGGCCCCGCTCCCATTCCTGAAGAGGGCAAGTGGGTACAGGCCAAGGAGATCAAGGACATCAGCGGCTTCACCCACGGTATCGGCTGGTGTGCTCCTCAGCAGGGCGCCTGCAAGCTGACCCTGAACATCAAGGAGGGCGTCATTGAGGAGGCTCTGGTGGAGACCATCGGCTGCTCCGGCATGACCCATTCCGCCGCTATGGCCGCCGAGATCCTCATCGGCAAGACCATCCTGGAGGCTCTGAACACCGACCTGGTGTGCGACGCCATCAACACCGCCATGCGGGAGCTGTTCCTGCAGATCGCCTATGGCCGCAGCCAGTCCGCGTTCTCCGAGGGCGGCCTGGTAGTCGGCGCTTCTCTGGAAGACCTGGGCAAGGGCCTGCGCAGCCAGGTGGGCACCATGTTTGCCACCCGGTCCAAGGGCCCCCGTTACCTGGAGATGGCCGAGGGCTATGTCACTCGGGTCGCTCTGGACGAGGACAACCTGATCATTGGCTATGAGTTTGTAAACCTGGGCAAGATGATGGACTTCATGAAGAAGGGCGACGATGCCAACGCGGCTTACGCCAAGGCCAAGGGTCACTACGGCCGCTTCGACAACGCTCCTAAGTACATCGACCCCCGTCAGGAATAAGAGGAGGACGCAACAATGGCTTTGTTTGAAAGTTACGAGAGAAGAATCGACAAGATCAACGGCGTCCTGGCCCAGTATGGCATTTCCTCTGTGGAAGAGTGCCGCGAGATCTGCCAGGCTAAGGGCTTCGATCCCTACGAGATCGTCAAGAGCATTCAGCCCATCTGCTTCGAGAACGCTTGCTGGGCCTACACCGTGGGCGCTGCCATTGCGCTGAAGAAGGGCGTTAAGACCGCCGCTGAGGCTGCTGAGGCCATCGGCATCGGCCTGCAGGCCTTCTGCATCGACGGCTCCGTGGCCGAGGACCGGAAGGTGGGCCTGGGCCATGGCAACCTGGGCGCTATGCTGCTGCGGGACGAGACCAAGTGCTTCGCGTTCCTGGCCGGTCACGAGTCCTTCGCTGCCGCTGAGGGTGCTATCGGCATTGCCCGCAGCGCCAACAAGGCCCGGAAGGAGCCCCTGCGGGTCATCCTGAACGGCCTGGGTAAGGACGCTGCCCAGATCATCTCCCGGATCAACGGCTTCACCTATGTCCAGACCCAGTTCGACTACTACACCGGCGAGCTGAAGATCGTCAAGGAGTACAAGTACTCCGACGGCGAGCGGGCCGCTGTCCGCTGCTTCGGCGCTGACGATGTCCGCGAGGGCGTGGCCATCATGCATCACGAGGGCGTGGACGTGTCCATCACCGGCAACTCCACCAACCCCACCCGGTTCCAGCATCCCGTGGCAGGCACCTACAAGAAGGAGTGCGTCGAGCAGGGCAAGAAGTACTTCTCCGTAGCCTCCGGCGGCGGCACGGGCCGGACTCTGCATCCCGACAACATGGCTGCCGGTCCCGCTTCCTACGGCATGACCGATACCATGGGCCGTATGCACTCTGACGCTCAGTTCGCTGGCTCCTCCTCCGTTCCCGCTCACGTGGAAATGATGGGCTTCCTGGGCATGGGCAACAACCCCATGGTCGGCGCTACCGTTTCCGTGGCTGTTGCTGTGGAAGAGGCTCTCAAGGGCTAAGGGAAAATCCTGGTTTTCGTAAATAATTAGCAAGGAAGCACGTCCTTTCCGTGAAAACGGTTAGGATGTGCTTCCTGTTTTTGCGTTTTAGGGGTGTTTTTGATAAAAGTCGGTACATCCTGCATCGTGGGACAGAGCCTTTTACAATGCATCACGGCCTGCGTTGGCTTCCGGGTATTGGTTTAGAAGGAGGAGGCGGATAGCAATGTAGTCTTTTCCGTGGTTTGCCAAGGAAAAGACCTCCTATCTAAAGTGGATTTTCAATCCAGTGATTTCAGATAAACGGAAAGAAGCTGTAGGGCAGTTTCCTTATCTTTTGGATTACAGGTAGTCAGCCGTTCGATTAGCTCGGCCTGTTTTGCAGCCAGGGATGTACTTTCTTCGGTCAGGATTTCATCGGGGGTGATGTGGAGGACGCTGCAAATACGCAGAATGGTTTCCGTCCGCATATTGACGCTTCCACGCTCAATGTCTGCGTATGTGCGGTCAGATAGCCCGGCGGCTTCCGCAACCTCAGCCTGTGTCATGCCCATTCGCTTACGAATGGTGAGCAGCTTGTTTCCGATTGTTCGCAAGTCAAAAATCAGCATTTTTCTTCCTCCATATATTCATATAGAGGAATTATAATTCCGTTTTCGATTGACAAACAGGAACTGCAATAGTATAATCATAGGAAGAAAAGTTCCTATTTCAACGGACGAAATACGAGGTGTCTATGAAGAAAGGAAAGTACCAGGCGGAGTCTCAGAAGAACCAAAAACCGGTGATTATTCTGCTGACCGTGGCGGTTGTGCTGCTGGCGGCCATTTTGGTTCTGACAGTCAACCGCCCGCAAAAACGGCAGGCGAAATTGCCAAATGGGGAAGAGATACAGCAGTCCGGCCCGGTGGAGAAAAAGCCGGATTCCATTGCCATTCCCGGCTATGAAGGAATTAATCTGAAAGCGGACTGTAAAGAACAGGAGATCGGCTTCCCGAACCCAGCCCAGAATACCTGCTATTTTCAAATCACGTTGATGCTTGCGGATGGCACGACCCTGTGGCAGTCGGAACTGGTCAAGCCGGGAGAAATTTCAGAGTCAATCACACTGAACGAACCACTTGCGGCAGGGGTTTACCCCAATTCCCTTCTGAAATTTGATTGCTACACCATGGACGGCAGTATGCGCTCGCTGAATGGTGCCGCAACGAAGATGACCATTCACGTCAGCTGACAGGATGGGAGGTGATTGTATGCGAAAACAAATTGCACTTGTGCTTGTGGCGGTTTCCCTTGTGCTCTGTATGCCCATGTCTGTTGGGGCGGAATCCACGACAATTTCCATTGTGGTTCCGGAACCGAACTACCAGATGACCATACCGGCGGATATCCGGATGGAATACAAGGCTGACCGGTGTACACTGAACGCTCCATCTATTTCCCAGTCCTCCGGCTTTACGGAAAGTGCCTATCTGACAGTTTCCGTATCTCACAGCGGTGCGTTTTCCAGTCAGAATACTTCCACGACAATTCCCTTTACATTCTACGCAAGAACAGACAGCGGGCTTTCTGAGTGGGCATCCGGAACCAGCCTGATTTATGACCGGATGGAAGATGGCAGCGTCAGTTCCGCCGGACATATGGCAAACGGAGGAACACCCTCTGGCTTTGAACTGCAAATATCCGACAGCGCATGGGAAAAGGCCAACCCGGGCACCTATCGGGCGACCGTAACCTTTACGGCACAATTGGCATTTTCCGAATAATCAGTCAATCATTCCCTGCGGGGAAATAAAAAAGGAGAATTATTACTATGAAAAAACTTTCCGCCCTTCTCTTAGCATTGGTGCTGCTGATGTCAGCAGTGCCCACGGCCTTTGCCGCGAATACAACGCCCAATACCACGACTTTGACCACCAGTGTCCCCAGTGCCACTTATGTGCTGAACATTCCGGCAGATCAGGAAATTCCGTTTGGGCAGGAAGTTACAAAAATAGGAAATATTACAATCACTGATGGGAAAAATTTTGCAGTGGGGAAGAATGTAAAGGTTACCACTTCATTTACACCATTTACCGCTGAAAACGTATCCACCACAATTCCGTATACGTTATCAGGCTGTGGTGTTTTGAGCGGAAAGACCTATACGACATCGGTAGATAGTTTGATATTTAGGGGAGAATCTGACGGTACTGTTGCTGAAAAAGTGAGATGGGACTGTAATCCACTTCTTGTTGGGCAAAGTTGTGAAATGGATTATGTTAGGGTGTATATTCCATCTTCTGCTTGGGGCAAAGCACTCCAAGGAGAGTATAAGAGCACAATTACCTTCACTTCTGAAGTTGTAGCAGAGTAAGAATCTGAATGTCCCATGAGATATAGGAACATTCAGAAACTCCTTACCGTATTGTCCCTTCTCTGTGTTCTGCTGTGTTGGATGCCTGTCCGGGCGTTGGCATTGACCACTGTGCTGTCTACCAACGTCCCGGACGAGGTATCTCTGCGTGTGGAAATCACAGGAAAAGGGACTGTGGCGGTTGGAGAAAAGAGGCTTTCCGGCACCGGGACTGTGGCGGTCAAACGGCACCAGCCTTTTACAGTGACCCTGTCGCCCCGGCGGGGATACCGGGTTACGGCGGTAAGCCTCAATGGCAAGTCGGTGCTGTCAAGTCTTAAAAACGGAAAACTGACTGTGGAGGAACTGAACCTGGATGGTGTCCTGTCGGTGACATTTACGAAAACTGCCAGCAGCCACCACGAAAGCAACCCCAAAACCGGAGACCGGTCTGTTGTAGTTCCTGCAATGGCTTCCGCACTGCTTTCCATGACAGCACTCATACTGGTATTGTCCCGCAAGAAAAAATGGATAGAAAAGAGATGACAGAGAATGTCCAAACCGAAAATTACCGAAGAGGAAAAGAAAAAACTTCGTGATAGTGCAAAGGCAGAATTGGAGTGACTGGAAGCCATTTATTCCGATGAAGAAGTAACCAAACTGCTGGATGATTTCAAGGGGAAGTATAATCTCTGTGAATCCGTCTATAAGGTCGTTCTTGTTAGATACCAAAAGACAAAAGGACGAAAGCCGGAAAAGCATCTTGTCGTGGATGGGCGGCAGGTTGAGGCTACGCTGAAATTTGCTGGGTATAACTTCGACAAGGCTTTGCTGACTGAAATCTTTGGTGCAAAATCCAAAAAGGGAAAAACCGTCCATACAGTCAAGAAACTCCGGGATGCGGTTACGCACAGCGTTGATAGCAAGGCCGTTCAGGAAATTACAGACAGAAAAGAAGAATTGTTTGGCTACATGGATGCTTTTCTTTCAGGAGTCAGAGACTTTGATGCAGTGGCTTAATCCGGTTCCTGGGCAGCACACAGAAAGAAAAAATCAGGGTGTCATATCCGGCACCCTGATTTTTATCTATCAAAAAGCGAAAGATACTTATACACCGTTGTCCTACTCATCCCACAAACCCTTGCCAATTCCGAAACATTCAGGCTCCCGTTTTTGTATGCTGCCTCCCGGTTTTTGAAAAACTGCGTTTCCTTGCCTCCCCCCTACCGAAATCTGCACAGAAAATCCCCTGGAAATTTTGTGAAATTGCCACTATACAAATTACCGATTTTGTGATAAAATGCAAATAAGAATAAATCGCAAGAGGAGAAGCGACTATGACTATTACCAACGATATCCGTTATGTAGGCGTCAACGACCATCAGGTGGACCTGTTCGAGGGGCAGTACCGGGTGCCCAATGGCATGAGCTACAATTCCTATGTGATCCTGGACGAAAAGATCGCCGTCATGGATACGGTGGACAAAAACTTCACCCACCAGTGGCTGGACAACATCCAGAATGTGCTCCAGGGCCGAAAGCCGGACTATCTGGTGGTGCAGCATATGGAGCCGGACCACGCCGCCAATATCGGCAACTTCATGAAGACCTTCCCGGAGGCCACCGTCGTCTCCTCTGCCAAGGCCTTCACCATGATGAGCGCCTTCTTCGGTACCTGCTATGAGGACCGGCGGATCGTTGTGGGAGAGGGCAGCACGCTGAACCTCGGCAAGCACACCCTGACCTTTGTTACCGCCCCCATGGTCCATTGGCCCGAGGTCATTGTGACCTATGACAACGTGGACAAGGTCCTGTTCTCCGCCGACGGCTTCGGCAAGTTCGGCGCGCTGGATGTGGAGGAGCCCTGGGACGACGAGGCCCGGCGCTACTACATCGGCATTGTGGGCAAATACGGCGCCCAGGTCCAGAATCTGCTGAAAAAGGCGGCCACGCTGGATATCGCCACCATCTGTCCCCTCCACGGTCCTGTGCTCAAGGAGAACCTGGGCCACTACCTGAAGAAATACGACCTGTGGTCCTCCTACACCCCTGAGGACGAGGGCATTGTCATTGCCTATACCAGCGTCTACGGCAACACCAAGGCCGCTGTGGAAAAGCTGGCCGCCAAGCTGCGGAGCAACGGAGCGCCCAAGGTTGTGGTTCACGATCTGGCCCGGGGAGATATGGCTCTGGCTGTGGCGGATGCCTTCCGCTACAACAAGCTGGTGCTGGCCACGACGACCTACAACGCGGACGTGTACCCCTTCATGAAGGAATATATCCACCACCTGACCGAGCGGAACTTCCGCAACCGCACGGTGGCCCTGATGGAGAACGGCTCCTGGGCCCCCCTGGCTGCCAAGGTCATGAAGAATATGCTTGCCGAGTGCAAGAACCTGACCTTTGCGGAAACCACCGTCCGGATCCTCTCTGCCCTGGACGATGCCTCCACCGCCCAGGTGGATATTCTGGCCCGGGAGCTGTGCATGGAGTACCTGGCCCAGCAGGATGCCACCGCCAACAAGAACGACCTGACGGCCCTCTTCAACATCGGCTATGGCCTCTACGTGGTCACCACCAATGACGGCCAGCGGGACAATGGCCTCATCGTCAATACCGTCAGCCAGATCACCAATACCCCCAACCGCATTGCCGTCACCATCAACAAGCAGAACTACTCCTACCACACCATTCGCAAGACCGGCATCCTGAACGTAAACTGCCTGGATGTCACCGCGCCCTTCTCCGTCTTCCAGCGCTACGGCTTCCAGTCCGGCCGGACGGCAGATAAGTTTGAGGGGGTGGAGACCCTCCGGTCCGACAACGGGCTGCGGTTCCTGCCCAAGTTCATCAATTCCTTCATGTCCTTGAAGGTGGAGGACTATGTGGACCTGGATACCCACGGCATGTTCATCTGCACCGTCACCGAGGCCCGGGTCATGTCCGACGCCGAGACCATGACCTACACCTACTACCAGAAGAATGTGAAGCCCAAGCCTCAGGTAGGGGGCAAGAAGGGCTTTGTCTGCAAGGTCTGCGGCTGGATCTACGAAGGCGACGAGCTGCCTGAGGACATCATCTGCCCCCTGTGCAAGCACGGCGCTGTGGATTTTGAGCCCATTGGAGAGTAAGGTTTTTCTGGCTCCGGAAAACCGGAGCCAGTCCCTCCGGGCAGACGGTTTCCCTTTTGAGGTCCGGCTGGATCGGCCCAATAAGGAGACCATGGCGGCTATGCTGGAGGCGGAACGGATTGCCCGTGACCCAAGCGTGAAGCACTATACCGATGTAGAAGAGGCTCTGCGGGAGCTGAAGAGATGAGCAGGGAAATCATATAGAAAGCCGAAAAATAAGACCGGCAGAAGCTGCGCTTGCGCACTTCTGCCGGTCAAAATTTAGTAATCCTTACAGATGCTGCTCCACAAAGGCCTGCAAGCCCGGCTGGGGCTGGAAGCCGATGTCCCGGGCAGCTTCCTTGCCGCCCTTCAAAATGACGATGCAGGGGATGCTGGACACCCGGTATTCCATAGCAAGGGCCGGGTTTTCGTCTACGTCGATGGCGTAGAAGCTGGCGTGGTCCTGCATGGTGTCAGCAACGGCTTCCATAACGGGGGCCAGCATCTTGCAGGGGCCGCACCATTTGGCGGAAAAGTCCAGCACGGCCACGTCCTTGCCCAGAGCCTCAGTCAGGTCGTTATTGGTAATTTTGGTGATCATAGCATTTCTTCCTTTCTTTTTCCGGTCAGGTAGCTGACGGCGCTCAGAGCGGCTACGTTACCCTGACCGGCGGCTTTGATATACTGATAGGGGGTGCCTGTGATATCTCCGCAGGCGAAGAGCCCAGGGAGGTTGGTCTCCATGCGGCTATTCACAGCCACGTGGCTGCCCTCCAGAGCAATGCCGGGGACCAGCTGGTCCGGGGCCACAGCGTCCCGGAGAATGAAGACCCCATCCACAGGGTAAACGGCGCCGGATCGTCCCTCCAGGGCGGTGACCTGGGTGTCTCCCAGAATGGCGGCAGGTTTGTCCTCCAGAATGCGGACCCTGGGCCCGGCCTGGACCTCATGGGGGACGGCGGGGAAGTAGAGCACCTCCTTGGCGGTTTCCGCCAGGAAGGAGGCCTCCTCCCGGCTATGCTCAGAGTATCCCACTACGGCCACGGTTTTATCCCGGTAGAAGGGAGCGTCGCAGGTGGCGCAGTAGCTGACGCCCCGGCCCAGCAGCTCCTTTTCCCCTGGGAAGGGCTTGCCCATGACCACTCCCGCGGCCAGGATCACGGCGGAGGCTTCATACATTTCCGTGGGCGTTTGGATGGCGAAGTAATCCCCCATGGCGTAGACCGCCGTGACCTGGGTTTCCAGAATGGGGATGTCCAGGCTTTTCAGCTGAGCGCGCATGCCATCTGCCAGGGCCATGCCGCTGACGGCGGGCAGTCCGGGATAGTTGAGGATGGTTTTTGCCTTTTCCAGCTTTTCACTCAGGTGCCGGGTGCCGAAAAGCCACAGCTGCTTGCCGCGGATCTTTGCCGTAATGGCGGCCGAAACGCCGCCGGGCCCGGTGCCGATGATGGCAAGGTCTCTTCGTTCCATAGATGGTTTCCTTTCAGAATCGATTGGGTACCGCCCCTCATCCGTCTCGGCGTTGCCGAGCCACCTTCCCCCAGGGGAAGGTCAGGCGTTGACTGCCTCCACGAACCGCAGGAAGGCATCCTTCCCCTCAGGGGTCCGCTTGTAGACACCGGCATCCTCCAGAACCTGGGTGAATACCCGGCCGGTTTCCTGCATCAGGGTAGCCATGGCGTTCTCCTCGGTGAAGATGTAGCGCTTTTTCAGCTCCTCCACCCAGTCGGCGTGCTTGCTCTGGATGGGGTCGCCTCGCAGGTCCGCGCCGGAGACGATTTTCTCCGCCAGGTCTGTCAGCTCGCCCTTCAGGCGGCTGGGCAGGACAGCCAGACCCATGACCTCGATGAGGCCGATGTTTTCCTTCTTGATGTGGTGCTTGTCTGCGTGGGGATGGAAGACACCCAGAGGGTGCTCCTCGGTGGTGATGTTGCACCGCAGCACCAGATCCAGCTCGTAGAGAGAGCCTCTGCGCCGGGCGATGGGGGTGATGGTATTGTGGGGCTCTCCACCGGAGAATGCGACAATGCCGCACTTCTCATCGGAATAGCTCCGCCAGGCGTTCAGGATCTTCTCCGCCAGCTGAGACAGCCGCTTGGGGTCCTCCCCGTCCAGCCGGATGACGCTCATGGGCCACTTGACAAGGCCTGCCTGGACATCCTCAAAGCCCGCGAAACAGACGGGCGTTTCTACCGGGGCCTTCTCCATGGCGAAGGTATAGTGGCCGCCCTGGAAATGCTCATGGCTCAGGATGGAGCCGCCTACAATGGGCAGGTCGGCGTTAGAGCCTACAAAGTAGTGGGGGAAGGCGGTGACGAAGTCCAGGAGCTTGTCAAAGGCGGCCTGATCGATCTTCATGGGCACGTGCTGGCCGTTGAAGACGATGCAGTGCTCGTTGTAGTACACATAGGGGGAGTATTGCAGGTACCACTCGCTTCCGGCGATGGTGATGGGGATGATCCGGTGGTTGGCCCGAGCCGGGTGGTTCAGCCTGCCTGCATAGCCCTCATTCTCCTTGCACAGCTGGCACTTGGGATAGCCGGACTGGGGGGCGTTTTTGGCGGCGGCAATGGCCTTGGGGTCCTTTTCGGGCTTGGAGAGGTTGATGGTGATATCCAGGTCGCCGTATTCGCTTTCGTAGGTCCAGCGCAGGTCCTTCGCGATGCGGTAGCGGCGGATATAGTCTGTGTCGCAGCTGAACGTATAGTACCAGTCTGTGGCCTCCTGAGGGCTGACGGCATACTTCTCCCGGAAGCAGCGGATGACCTCCCGGGGCATGGGGGTGAGAGCACCCATGATCCGGGTGTCAAAAATATCCCGGGCAGTGATATTGTCCTCGCACAGGCCCTGCTGGCAGGCGTAGTCCAGGATCCCGGACAGGATCTCCTCCAGGTCCTCGCTGAGAAGCTCATCCGAGGGGGTGTAGTCCTCCCGGTGCAGGAGGTCCAGGAGCCGATTGGTCAGCACCTGGTGGTCCACCGGCTGGGCAAGGCCGGTATTCATGGCGTAGGCCACCAGAGAATCGATATATGTCTCAATTTTCATCACTGTTCTACCACCATTTCCACGCCGCCCTGGGGACGGATCGAGAGTACATGACAGGCCCCTTCGCCCAGAGCCGCATCCAATCCGCTGCGGAACGCCTCCAGCAGATCAAAGGGCACAAAGGCCTGGACGGTACCGGCAAAGCCGCCGCCGTGGACCCGGTAAGCGCCGCGGCCCTGGAGGTAATGCTCGCACAAGGCCAGGGCCACAGCCACATCCTGGTGCTCGATGTAACCGGCGGGGATGACATTCTGCAGGTACATATAGGAAGAATGGCCGCTCTGCTTTACGAGGGTCAGGAATTTGTCAAAATTCCCTTCCCGCAGAGCCTGGACCTGCTGAGGCACCCGGGCGTTGTCCTGATAAACGTGGATGGCCCGCAGGATCGCCCGGTCCGGGCAGCACTTCCGAAGGGCGGGGATGGCGGCGTAGAATTCCGCCTCCGGCACCTGGGTCAGGACCTCCTTGCCAAAGTAGGCGCAGACCTGCTTCAGTTCCCCGGGGATGGCAGCATATTCGTCGGTCAGGTCGGCGTGGCTGGCCTGGCTGTCGATGATGCACAGAGCGTGACCGCAGGAGCTGAAATCGAAGTCCACCGGCTCGATCACGGGGTGGTCTTTGTCACCGAAGTCAATGGTCACCAGGTTGCCTACAGCAGAGGCGGTCTGATCCATAAGCCCACAGGGCTTGCCGAAGAACACATTCTCCGCGTACTGGCCGATTTGAGCGATTTCCGGCTGACTGACTTTGCCCTCAAAGAAGAGTCCGTTGACAATGGTGCCGATGAGCACCTCGAAGGCGGCAGAGGAGCTCAGGCCGGAGCCGGGCAGCACCGTGCTCTCACAGTAGGCATCGAAGCCCTCTACCGGGCACCCAAGCTGGGCAAACCGAGCGCAGACACCCCGAACCAGAGCGGGAGTCGTATTGATTTCCGCCTGCTGGGGCACCAGGGTGTCCAGGGACACCACGCACAGAGGATATCCCTTGGACAGGATCCGCACCTCCCGGGTCCCGTTTACGGCTACCGCTGCCTGGGTATCCAGATTCACAGCTGCGGCCAGTACCCGGCCCCGCTGATGATCCGTATGGTTGCCGCCGATCTCCGTCCGTCCCGGCGCGGAGAAATACCGCTCCGGCTTCCGCCCAAATTCTGCCAGAAACCCTGCGTTCAGCACCTGCTGCTGATCCTTGGTAAGAACAAGACTGGGTGAAGACATAAAAAACTCCTCCTAATTTGTTTGTGTGTTTTCACGTAGTCAATTATACAGTATTTCAGACAAAAAGGGAAGAGGCCACGAAAAAGAATCTTGACAGGACGGGAAATCTATGGTATCATGCAGAAGCACTGAGAAGTGAATATGGGGGTATAGCTCAGCTGGGAGAGCGCTTGAATGGCATTCAAGAGGTCAGCGGTTCGATCCCGCTTATCTCCACCAAGTCCTGAAATCGTAAGGTTTCAGGGCTTTTTTGTGTATCAAGAAAACCACGCGTTAGACGCGTGGCAGTCTGTCAAAGAACCCCTGCTTAGGTAGGTGTTTTCTGATT
This sequence comes from uncultured Eubacteriales bacterium, assembly GCA_900547405.1. Classification (GTDB taxonomy): domain Bacteria; phylum Bacillota; class Clostridia; order Oscillospirales; family Oscillospiraceae; genus Faecousia. Next base: position 4,218 of record URGL01000049.1, on the reverse strand, counting down.
GAAGCTGTTCTACTTGGGCATACAGTTTTTTATTTCGTCCTCCATAACCGTTCCTCCTGCGAAATGGTACACTTCTTTCTTGCCAGTAAAGAATTTAGAGAGATTTTGACGGTCACCATATACTTCTATTATCAATATATTGGAATTGTAGCACAGAAATATCACGATGTCTAACAAATTACATTTCTGGAAAGGGAAAGAAAGCAGGAGGTGGGAGCATGCGTCCGCCACAATATTCTTGAAGATCCATGATGAATCAAACGTATCTACCGCATCCAAGACAGGCTCTGGTTCATACACAGCAAATGGCTGATGCAGCGGGAAGAAGCCCGGATTGCCAGTATCAGCCGTAGAGTGTATATTGAAATTGATTGTGGTATCATCCAGCATATCGCGGGGTGTCTGATTCTGAACTTGTCCTTGCTCTACGGGGTTGCGATTTCCAACTTCCTGAATGAGTTTAATCAGTTCCTTTATGATGGACAAGCCAAGTGGATCAAGGACTAGCGTAAGAAGCTGGGTATGGGCCGGAAGCCGTTTGTAGATTCACAGGGATTCCGCTTCTCAGCCTGCACGACTGGGAAGATGGGCAGAAAGAGGCTTGTTTCAAGTGTGGAAAATGTATTTAAGGGGAGAGCATAATGATAGCAGGTAGAAAATAGTATCCACATGCTATTTATATTCAAAAAGTATTGTTATGTCGACAGAATAGCAGTATAATATTAAAAATATCGAAAGAAGGGATTGCTGTGAATAGAAAGCTATATTGGGTTATAAGAAAATATTGGCGAAAATGTGATTTTTATATTAAACGCCTTACCTATACCATTCGTGAGAAATTAGAACTGCATCATAATCTCGCTCAAGTTCAAGTAAAAATTGTAAAAACAATGATATTGCAAATTTGTAGCAGCCTACTTTTAGCATTTCTTCTTGCCAAATGCGATGGGTTCTTGATGGATAGGTTCAGTTTAAAACCATTATTAACGGATATAGTTAAAGACATTACCATAGGCGGTATGGGAATTGCTGGTGTAATTCTTGGCTTATATTGCGCCAATATTGCATCGATTTTTTCTGCAAAATACTCAAATGTTCCTCAGAATTTGGCAAGGCTGTTTCAACAAGATATTGTAACCAATAGCTGTATCAAGCAGATTGTTGGATATATCGTTTTTTGTACAATAATATTGTTAGAATGTGCTGTGGGCCTAAATTTGTATTTGACGACTATGATCGGTCTGCTCCTTCTCACTATCCGTGTTGTTGTGACATTCAGTCTGGCAGGAAATCGCTCATATGTGCTTTCGGATACTTTTTCTATAGCAGATATCAAATTCCGTGATCTTTATAATACTGTGAAAAATGTATCAAAACACGATTTATTTACCACAGATCGGAGTTTTCAAAATCACTACAGAAAAGTAGCAGCAAACGATATATCTATTTTGCGTGAAATCGGACACTACAACATGAGTATCCCCAGGAACCAAAATAGAACAATGCTTTTGTTTATGGAGAAAATGCTTGCTCTTGTAGAATTGTATTGGGAGAATAAGAGCAAAATATTGTTTGATTCGCTTTGGTTTGATAAGAAAGCACAATACCAGCAATGGCATCTTGCGTCGGATTCAGAGATTAGGATTGCGCTGAATACAGGTACATCAATTCAGCCCAAAGAAAGAAAACACACACATTGGTTTGAAGAAGAATTGCTTAAAATCAATCAAGAGTGCATTGAAAAATTTCTCAAAGACGATGATGTATCAATGGTGCAAAGATATTTAATAAATCTCTGCACAATCTCTCAAACAGCGGGTGAATGGAACCAGGATTTGTACTGGATTCATTATTTGGAGAGTGTTGAAGCTATATCTAAACCAGTGATTTGTAGGCACTTGTCGAATGACGATATAGATCAGGAAATCGCGTTATCGGCAGTCGACATACTATGCTCCAATTTTACTAGTCTGATTGTAGGAATAAATAGGCGCCTTTCCCAAATTGATATTGAAGAGTTGTTACAATTGTGTACGACATATTCTGATTGGAATCAATGTGATATTCAGAGTATTCCCTACCTAAATACAGAGACCTGCAGAAAACTATATATTCAAATTAACGCAGAATTATCAATTGAAAAAACCCGAATCACGCCTGACTGGTATATTAAACAGACTGTTGCGTCTGAAATATACAAAAGTATTGGCATAATTATTGATTCGATTACTGCTGCAATAAAAAGCGTGTTTGATATTGGGCAACAGCTACAAAATGAAAAATACGAACAAGCAGCGGCAACTGCCCTTTCTCACGTTTTTGAAATACTTAATAAATGTCGGATCTCAATTCGCTATATTGAGGAAATACTTCCTCGTTTGAAGGATAAACACATAGAAGACTCCATAATTTGGGAAGAAGTGTCCACTGCGCTACTGCATAAAGAGATAAAGCAGATAGAAGAAAAACTACCCGCTATTCTCATAAAGTGCAGTGTACACTATGCTGTAGATCACTGGAAAAATAGAGAAGACAGTCCGGATTTCCTGGGCCTTTGTTACAATCATATCTCCGAGGCACTGATTTGTTCCATCGAAAGAGATGATTTTCAAGAATTTCAAGAAATATATAAAGACTATTTTGGCTTAGTACTTTTGTACCAAGAGTATGTCCGGACAGATGTAATAAAGCACAAGGAAGAGCATATGGCAGGAATTGTATTTCATGTTGCGACTGCGCCGTTCGCGGAATATGCTCTGATTAGTGGTCTTGCAATCATTTGGGGTGAATTTAAGGAAGAGAATTGTTGGAAAGACTTAGTAGATAGTGTTCTACAAAGATTTGTAGAACAGGACGAAGGCAACAAGAGAATCTTGCAGATATTCGCGAAACAATTACAGGCACGACAACGAGATATTCTTGGAATTGGAAACAGAGATATTTTGCAGACTGGATGGACTCAGCGAATTGAGCATTCTATATCTGAAAGTCCAAAATTTGAGACAGAGTATGATCACTTCAGTGAAAGATTGAAGACCGATAGCAAACTTTTATCAGAATTCTGCGGCTCAATCTTGTTTCATGGTTCTGTAGAGCTACATGATTCTGAAGACGTCTATATGATTGTATCTGTAAATAAGTACTTGCCTGATGATCAAAAATATCAAAGCAGGTCAGGATGGGAGAGAGATTATGAGAGCTAAACCAAAGCAATATTCATCCTCTCAAATTAGTCCATCTGGAGAAATCTGGGAGAGCCCCCGGGATATGTCGGGAATGTATACCCATATGTTGTTAGAAGATTTTTGTGGAAGTTATTCTGTGTTCTTTTCACCCAATTGGCATGATCGTCATTTTTATGATATTGAGCCGTCTAGTGACCCACTAAAAAATATACTAACACTACAAGAACCATGGGATTTGGATCGCATTCTTGATCGTTTTCTCTCCGAAATAACAAGAATTCTCATTGAACACAGAAAAGCACATGTAGAGATAATTATCTGGAAAGATAACGATGGCAGTGTCAAAGGTATATCATTTAAACCGCTAAAACCCATTATTTCAATCACTGGCATACATAAGTCGCTCTTCATCTCAAGGCAATATAGTAAAAACTTCTGCTTGTATAGAATTGAGCATAAGAGGCTCATTGTTTTTGACCTACATGATTTAGGTTATTCCCGCCGGTTTTTCACCAGAATACTAAAAAGAATTAACAAGCGGGACATAACAAAAGTTAGCGATTTTACGTTCAATAAGAATCTGGAATTTGATTTTACGAAGTATGCAGAAAATAAAGACTATCAACTGCTAAAGAATACGAAAGGAATACATTGGTACGGTAGAAACAGCAGTAATCAGTATATGGACAGTTTTTACCTAGTGTGGCGTGAAGCAAAATTCAGATGTTTAAGGAAAAGAATATTTGATTATTTGCTAGATAAAATAAACGCTGCACTGATACCATATCGTGGTTTGGCGTGCTTTTCGGGAAAAGTAATTGCTAATTGTAAGAATGTTGATTATTCTCAAGAGTTTGAAAAACTACAGAATGGTGAGATATCTGTCTCACAGTTTAGTGACAAGTTGTATTTAAATCCAAAAATAGTCGCGAAAACAGAAGACAAATAAAAGGGGAGCAGGCTTATCTGGCCTGCTCCTCAGAGTGTCGAAAAAGTCCAGTTAATGCTGGGCTTTTTCTATTATCCATGATAT
>URGL01000048.1 GCA_900547405.1 uncultured Eubacteriales bacterium | reverse complement strand
GGATATTCTTTCCCTGCGGGACGGAGTCTTTACGAACATTTCTCATATGGGCGACCTGGAAATTACCATGCGCCCTGTTCATAACTGTATGGTGTACGCAGAGGATTTAGACGGTGACGGCGTGCTGGAGCTGCCCAGTCTGACGGCCATGACCTACAACACCACAGAGCAGAATCTCATCCGCTGGTTTGCGGTGGATGCGGATGCGGGTGCTGAAACAAGGCTGTATACCTTCCACAATTTTGACGACGGCTGGTATATCCGCATCAATGAGAGCTGGGTGGATCGGATTGCCGTGGAGAAAAACGGAAGTACCTATACGTTTTATATGTGGAATAATAACTATGGCTCGGCGGTGCCGGTCTTTACCATATTTGCGTTCACCGGAAAGGATCGGGATGCCCAGGCTGCCGTGCAGAATCGCTTCGCCCTGCACCGGGGGGAGGACGTGGTTTTTTCGGCAAAGCTGGAATCCGGCTCGGCCATTTACGGTGTGACAGAAAATTATCTTCAATCCAATTTCCATTTAATCCGCCAGGGTTGGAGAGCAACGGAATCATAAGAGGTGGACTATGAAAAAAGTTTTGATACTGGAAGATGAAGTGAACATCCGCAGCTTCGTGGTCATCAACCTGAAGCGTGCCGGTTATGATGCCATCGAGGCAGGTACGGGGCAGGAGGCGTTGGATCGTCTGGCGGAAAACCCTGATATCGGCGTTGCCATCCTGGACATTATGCTGCCGGATATCGACGGCTTCGAGGTTTGCCGCCGGATCCGGGCCACCAGCAAGCAGATCGGCATCATCATGCTCACTGCCCGGACTCAGGAAATGGACAAGGTTACAGGGCTCATGACGGGCGCTGACGACTATGTGACGAAGCCCTTCTCTCCCGCGGAGCTTACCGCCCGGGTGGACGCTCTCTACCGCCGCATCGGCGGGGACAGCAACGCCAGCCCGGAGCTGCTGACCCAGGGCCCTTTCGTCATGAACACCAGAAATCACACTCTGGAAAAGTCCGGCGAGCGGATCCGCCTGACCCAGGTGGAGTACGCCATTCTGAAGCTCTTTATGCAGAACCCGGGCCGGGCCCTGAGCCGGGAGGACATCCTCTCAGCTGTGTGGGGCAAGGATTATGAGGGGGAGCTGAAGATCGTGGATGTGAACATCCGCCGCCTGCGCATCAAGATCGAGGATGATACCGCCAATCCCACCTATATCACCACGGTGTGGGGCCTTGGCTATAAGTGGGGCGCGTAAGTGAAATTGACCTTCAAAAAAATCGGCAACCTGCATAAGCGATGGCTGATGAACATCACGCTCATCATCATCGCTGTAGGGTTGGTGTGTGTGGCGGTGGTCACCGCATCCTACGCCTACTATTGCTACAATAATATGGACTCTGACCTGCAAAACCGTGCCAAAAGCACCACAGAGTTTTTTAAAGACTATTTGGGGCAGGATTACGACTCCTTCTACGAGTCCTGCATCGCCTATACCCAGACCTTTGAGGACGGGGCCGGGCTGGAACTGGAGCTGCAATTTATTGACAAGGATGGGAAAATCGTTTCCTCTTCCTATGGCACCTGGGCGGTTTCCTCCCCTCAAACACCGGAAATCCAGCAGGCTATCTCCACCCGAAGCATTCAGCCCTTTGTGGGCCGGGATCCGGACACCAGGGAACGGATCATGGCTGTCAGCAGCCCTATGATCTATAGCAGCGGTGAGGTCATCGGTGTTCTGCGGTTTGTCACCTCTACCGCGGTGATGGACGGGGAAATCGTGGGCATTGCTTTTATCAGCCTGGGAGTTCTGGCGGCGGCACTGCTTATTGTGCTGCTCTCCAGCAGCTTCTTTATCAGGTCCGTCATGACCCCTGTGGAGCAGATCACAGAGAAGGCCAAGCGCATTGCCAACGGCAGCTACGGAGCCCAGATCAAGACCAAGTACAACGATGAGATCGCGGACCTGGCGGACACCATTAACGAAATGTCCGTAAAGATCAGCCAGAACGAGAAGATGCAGGCGGAGTTCATCTCCCAGCTTTCCCATGAGCTGCGGACCCCCCTCACCGTCATCAACGGATGGAGCGAGACCCTGCTTGCGGATGAAAAGCTGGACCCGGATACGGCTCAGGGGCTGAAGATCATTTCTTCGGAGGCCAAGCGCCTGACGGAAATGGTCATGGAGCTACTGGACTTTACAAGGCTCCAGGACGGCAGAATGACGCTGACTGTAGAAATGACGGACCTTCGGAGTGAATTTGAGGATACGGTCTTTATGTACGGCAGCCGCCTGGCCCAGGACGGCATTACACTGGAATACCTGGAAAACGACGAAGAGATCCCGGAAATTCCCTGCGACCCCAAGCGCCTGCGGCAGGTGTTCCTGAACATCCTGGACAACGCGGCCAAGCATGGCAAGGACGGTAAGCGCATCGAGGCAAGCATCTCCTATGAAGGGGACTGCGTGGTGGTCCGCATCCGGGACCACGGTCCCGGTATTCCCGAGGATGAGCTGCCGTTGGTCAAAAAGAAATTCTACAAGGGCAGCTCAAAGGCCCGGGGTACCGGCATCGGTCTGGCGGTCTGTGATGAGATCGTCCAGCTTCACGGCGGTACACTGACTCTGGAGAATGCCGAGGGCGGCGGTACACTGGTAACGGTGAGCCTGCCTGCCTCTCAATAGAAAGGAAACCTATGGCAAATCAAGAGAAATTCAAAACCTCCATCGGCGGTCAGGCCCTCATCGAGGGCATCCTCATGCGTGGCCCGGAGAAGGATGCCATCGTCATTCGGGGAGCCGAGGGAATGCAATTGGAGGTGTCGGACCGGAAGGTCTATCCGGAAGGATCCTGGAAGCGGTGGCCCTTTATCCGGGGTGTCTTCAATTTCTTCGATTCCCAAGTGGTGGGTGTGAAAGCGCTGATGCGTTCGGCAGACCTGGCCCCGGAGGAAATGCAGGAGGAGCCCTCCAAATTCGATCAATGGCTGGAAAAGAGGCTGGGAAGCGAAGCCTTCCAGAAGGCCCTGGTCAGTATTGCTGTGTTTATGGGCCTGGGGCTGTCGATCCTGCTCTTTTTCCTGCTACCTATGACGGTTGCCTCCTTCTTTGATGGGCGCATCACAAGCGTGCTGGGGATCAACCTGTTAGAGGGCCTGATCCGGATGGTCATTTTCCTGGCCTATATGTTCCTGGTGTCCCGGATGAAGGAAATGCGCCGGGTATTCTCCTATCACGGGGCAGAGCATAAGACCATCCGCTGCTATGAGTGCGGCCTGCCGCTGACCGTTGAGAACGTGCGGCAGCAGACCCGGTTTCATCCCCGCTGCGGCACCAGCTTCCTGCTGGTGGTGATGGTGATCTCCGTGCTGATGTTCTCCATCGCTTCCTCTTTGCTGCTGTCTGTTTTTCCGGGGCTGGCCACCCTGCGGGGGACCTTTGGCTACCGGTTTCTGATGATCGTCTTCAAGCTGGCCCTTCTGCCATTGGTGGTCAGCGTCACCTATGAGATCAACCGCTGGGCCGGCCGGCATGACAACGGCTTTACCCGGGTGCTGACGGCTCCCGGCATGTGGCTTCAGCGCTTCACCACCAATGAGCCTGATGACTCTATGATCGAGGTGGGCATTGCTGCCGTCCAGGCGGTGCTGCCCAAGGAGGAGGGGGCGGACCGGTGGTAACGACCCTTGGGGAGCTTTATTTGCGCTCCCGGGAGGCTCTGCTGGAGACGGAGGAGCCCCAGATGGCCGGGCAGATGGCCCGAGACCTGGTCAGCACCCTTTCCGGCCGGACTCAGGAACAGTTTCTGGTAGACCGGGACCGGGAAGCTCCCGAAGAGCTGGTCCTCCAGGTCCTGGATGGGGTAGACCGGCTGAAAAGGGGAGAGCCACTGCCTTATGTGCTGGGGGAGTGGACTTTTTACGGCCTGCCTATGGTAGTATCCCCTGATGTGCTGATCCCCCGGGACGATACCTGCGCCCTGGCGGAGCTGGCCATCCACCGAGGGCTGTTTCTGGAAAAGGACCCCCGAATTCTGGACCTGTGCTGCGGCTCCGGCTGCATCGGCCTGGCCATTGCCAGCCGGTTGAAGGATGCCCGGGTGACCTTGGCGGACCTGTCGAGAGAAGCCCTGACGGTGGCCAAAAAGAATATCCAACGGAACCATCTGGGTGGCCGGGTCAGCTGTATCCCGGTTGACGCACGAAAAGAGCCTGCCGCCTTTTTGGGGAAATTCGACATGATCGTCTCCAATCCCCCTTATATTACCGCAAAGGAAATGGAGGAGCTGCCCAAAAGTGTCTCGGACTTTGAGCCCCACATGGCCCTCTACGGTGGGGAGGACGGATTGGATTTTTACCGGGATATTACCAAGTATTATACGCCCCTACTAAAGCCAGGCGGATTCCTCTGCTACGAGTTCGGCATGGGTCAGGGGGATGAGGTCTGCGCCATCCTGGAGGCAGCAGGCTACAGGATCTTAGAACGGGTCCTGGATTATAACGACAGAGAACGGGCCGTATGCGCGCAATACGGCAGGAAGGAATGAATCAATTATGGCAACAAAAAAGACTCCCTATGAAGCCCCTACTCCGGCTTCGGACAAGAAAAAAGCCCTGCAAACGGCCCTGAGCCAGCTGGACAAGACCTTTGGCAAGGGTACCGTTATGCGTTTGGGCGACAGGCCTGAGATGAACGTGGAGGCCATTCCCACCGGCTCTCTGGCACTGGATGCTGCTCTCGGTATCGGCGGCGTGCCCAAGGGCAGGATCATCGAGATCTATGGTCCCGAGTCCTCCGGTAAGACTACCCTGGCTCTGCACATTTTGGCAGAAGCCCAGAAGCGGGGCGGTGAGGTGGCTTTCGTGGACGCCGAGCACGCTCTGGACCCGGTCTATGCCGCCGCTTTGGGTGTGGACATCGACAATCTTTTGGTATCTCAGCCGGATACCGGCGAGCAGGCTTTGGAAATCACCGATGCCTTGGTCCGCTCCGGTGCCATTGACGCGGTTGTGGTGGACTCCGTGGCTGCTCTGGTGCCCAAGCAGGAAATTGAGGGCGAAATGGGCGACACCTTCGTGGGCCTCCAGGCGAGACTCATGTCCCAGGCCCTCCGGAAGCTGGCGGGCACCATCAACAAGACCAACTGTGTAGTCATCTTCATCAACCAGCTGCGTATGAAGATCGGTGTTATGTACGGCAATCCCGAAACCACCACCGGCGGCAACGCGCTGAAATTCTACGCCTCCGTCCGGCTGGATGTCCGGCGCATTGAGCAGATCAAGGAGGGCGGCAACGTCATCGGCAACAAGACCCGGGTCAAGGTGGTCAAAAACAAGGTGGCCCCTCCCTTTAAGGAGGCCATCTTCGACATCATGTATGGCCAGGGTATCTCCAAGTGGAGCGAGCTCATTGATCTGGCGGTGCAGATGGACATTGTCCAGAAGAGCGGCAGCTGGTTCTCTATGGGCGACGAGCGGATCGGTCAGGGCAAGGACAGCGTGAAAACCTATCTCCAGGAGCGGCCGGAGCTGGCCGAGCAGGTAGAGGCCCAGGTCCGGGAGAATCTCTGGAGGATTTCCGGTGGTGCTCCTAAGGCTCCCGCCAAGGCTGCCGAAAAGGCGGTAGCTGTGGAAGCTGACGATTTCAGCGATGAGGATTGAGCTTTTTAAGACATCCCCGGACCGGTCCGGCCGCTACACCGTCCGTTTTGAGGACGGCACAGTGCTGCGGCTCTACCGGCAGACCCTAGAGGATTTTGGCATTTATACAGGCAAAGACTTTACGGAGGAAGAATTCCGGCGGCTGCAAACAAGCGCCGCGGAAGTTTCCGCCAAGATGCGGGCGGTTCGGATCGTTTCCGCCGCCAATGTATCCAAAAAAGACCTGGAAAATCGGCTCATTCAGAAGGGGGAGACCCCGAAGGATGCCAAAATGGCTGTGGCATGGCTCAGCGATATGAAGGTCCTGGACGACGGCAGCACTGCCGAGACCATTGTCCGCGGCTGCATTGCCAAAGGCTACGGCCTCCAGCGGGCCAAGCAGGTCCTCTACGAAAAGCGGATACCCAAGGAGCTGTGGGACGAGGCACTGGAAGACTACCCGGACCAGGAGGAGGCCATTGCGGCATTTCTCCGGTCTCGGCTGTCCGGAAAGCAGGATGACCCTAAGGCCCAAAAGCGGGCCATTGATGCCCTCCTGCGCCGGGGCCACAGCTATGGCACCATCCGCAGAGCAATGCAAAATCTTTCATTTGATACAGATGAATTCCCGGAGGAAGATTACTAACTATGGCAAATATCGGATTTATTTCTCTTGGCTGTGCCAAGAACCAGGTGGACTGCGAGCGGATGATGTACCGGGTCCGGGAGGCGGGACACACGGTGCTCCCGGACCTTCCCGGCAGCGATGTGGTGGTCATCAACACCTGCGGCTTTATTGACTCCGCCAAGAGCGAAGCCATTGATTACATTCTCTCCACTGCCGCGTTGAAGGCAGAGGGCCAGGTGGGCAAGATCCTGGTCACCGGCTGCCTGAGCCAGCGCTATCAGGGGGATATCTTGAAGGAGATGCCCGAGGTGGACGGTATTCTGGGCACCGGCAGCTATACCAAGATCGTCCCTGCCATCGAACAATTGCTTTCCGGCCACAGTGTGGTGGATTTCGGCTCCATTGATGCCCCGGAGGAAGAGGTGGGGCGAGTGATGACCACTCCGGAGCACTTCTCCTACATCAAGATCGCTGAGGGCTGCAACAACCGCTGTGCTTTCTGTATCATTCCCTATCTCCGGGGGAAGTACCGCAGCCGCCAACTGGACGACGTGCTGTATGAGGCCCGGGTGCTGGCGGCCAATGGCACCAAGGAGCTCATTGTAGTGGCCCAGGACACCAGCCGCTACGGCACCGACTTCCCGGAGCACAAACGCCTGTTGCCCAAGCTCTTGCGGGAGCTGTGCAGGATCGACGGCCTTCACTGGATCAGAGTCCATTACGTGTACCCCGATGAGATCGATGACGAGCTCATTGAGGTTTTGGCTACCGAACCCAAAATCGTCAAGTACCTGGATATCCCCATCCAGCACTGCAACGACAAGATCCTCTCCACTATGCACCGGCGGGGAGATAAGAAGCTGATCGTGGATCTGTTTGCCAAGCTTCGTCAGCGTATCCCCGGTCTTGTCATCCGCACCAGCCTGATCACCGGACTGCCGGGAGAAGGGGAGGAGGAGTTCCAGGAGCTCTGCGACTTCTTGCGGGAGCAGAAATTGGAACGAGTGGGTGCTTTCGTATTTTCCCCGGAGGAGGGTACCCCCGCCGCCACCATGGACCATGTGGATGAAGAGGTGGCAAAGGAGCGGGCGGACACGCTGGAGATGATCCAGTCCCAGATCATGGATGAATATAACGCCGCCCAGATCGGAAAGACTCTGGAAGTCCTGGTGGACGGCTACGACGAGGAGCAGGAGCAGTTCTACGGACGCACCTATGCCGATTCTCCGGACATCGACGGCCGGGTCTGGATCGGCAGCGAGGAGCCCTTGCATGAGGGTGATTTTGTCATGGTCACCGTTGATGGCACGGTAGACGGAGACCTGACCGGCTATGTACAGGAGGCATAAAAAATGACAACTGCCAGTAAGATCACCCTCTTCCGGGTGGTACTCATCCCCGTGATGATGTGGACCCTTTATATGAGCGAAGGCTTCCGGTCCCTATGGATGTGGGTCAGCCTGGGTATTTTCATTTTGGGCAGCCTCAGTGACTTCCTGGACGGCCAGATTGCCCGCCGCTGCAACCAGGTCACGGATTTCGGCAAATTCCTGGACCCTCTGGCGGATAAGCTGCTGACCATCGCCGTCATGACCATGTTTACGGAGTGGGGCCGGTTCCCAGCCTGGGCGCTGATGATCGTTCTCACCCGGGAATTTGCAGTCACCGGTCTGCGCCTGGTGGCTGCCCCCAAGGGCAAGGTCATTGCTGCTGCCTGGAGCGGCAAGGTCAAAACTGCCAGCACCATGGTAGGCCTGATCCTGTGGCTGATTTTCCCCGCCAATGCCCTCATCGGCGGCATTGTGTCTGCTGTCATCGTTCTCACCACGGTTTACTCCGGTGTGGAATACTTCGCCAAGAACTGGAGCTGCCTGTGGGATTGAACCCACCGCGAAATATCCTCCAATTTTTCGCACTACCCACTATATAAGAACCATCCATTTCGGGGCGGCCATTGGCCGCCCTTATGTGATTTCTCTTGACACACGTGCTCACACGTGCTATACTATAGAAAAGAAAAAGAAAGGCGGTGCGGGATGAAGTACAGCGAATTGGAGCGAGAACTTTTAGCCGCCGGGTGTGTTGTGTATAAAGAGGGCGCAAACCATACACTATGGTATAGTCCGAAAACCGGAAATACCTTTCCGGTAGGCAGACACAAGACCCAGGAGGTCCCGAAAGGAACCCTGAACTCCATCAGGCGTGCCGCCGGTATCAAATAATATTGTTTTCTTGCCGGGAAAGGAGAATTCACTATGGCAAAATACGTATACCCCGCTGTTTTTACGGAAGAAGACTGCGGGTACTCTATCAATTTTCCGGATCTACCCAATTGCTTTACCTCTGGTGAGACCCTGGGGGAGGGAATCCAGATGGCAAATGATGTGCTGTGCCTGACGCTCTACGAAATGGAGCAAAAGGGAGAAACGATCCCCAGGCCGTCCTCTATCCATGATATCCCTGTGGAAAAGAATGAATTCGTGAACTTTATTCCCTGTGATACGGTGGAATATCGGAAATTTTTCGACAATAGGGCCGTGAAAAAGACCCTGACAGTGCCATCCTGGCTTAACGATATGGCGGAGCGGGCCGGGATCAATTTTTCGGCTACGCTGCAAACGGCACTGAAACATCAGCTGAATATTCAGTAATTGAACAAACCTATTTCAGGGCGGCCATTGGCCGCCCTGAAATTTTTGCGATTTATTGCGGTGTTGCAGAAAAGGCTTGACAATTCCAGTTGAATCTGTTAAACTCAACACAAGCCAGTTTAACGCATTCAACTGAAAGGAGTCATGACCAATGGAAACCCCAAAGATTTTTGAAAGTGAGTACCGCTTTTGCCTGATATTGTGGGAGCATGAGCCCATTCCCTCCGGCAAGCTGGTGGAGCTGTGCCGGGAACAACTGGGCTGGAGCAAGGCTACCACCTACACGGTGATCCGCCGGCTGTCTGAGCGGGGAGTGCTGAAAAACGAAAACACCATTGTATCTTCCTTGATTTCCAAGGAGCAGGCCCAGGCCTCCCGGCTGGAAGAGATGATGGAGGAGACCTTCGAAGGATCCATGCCTGCCTTTATTGCGGCTTTTTCCAAATCCAGGCGGCTCTCCCAGCGGGAGATGGACCAGCTGCAGGCATTTATTGACGAGTACAAGGAATGATCGGTCAAAGGAGGAAACAACCGTGGAACGCTTCTTGCAGAATCTTCTCACCGCCAGCATTCACGGAAGCATTTTGATTTTTGCGGTGCTTCTGCTGCGCTTGGTGCTGTTGAAAACCCCGAAAAAATATATCTGCTTCCTGTGGCTGCTGGCAGGCATCCGCCTGCTGCTGCCCATTGAGATTCGCAGCGATTTGAGCCTTCAGCCGGAATTTACGCTGTCCTTTGCCAAAATTTTCAGCCTGAAATGGGCGGCTGTTCTGCCCTGGGTCTGGGCCGTCATTGCGGCATGCTTTGCCATCTATAGTTTGATCTCCTACCTGAAGCTGAAAAACCAGGTCCGGGACGCTATCCGGATCCGGGGCGGCTGGGAAAGCGACAAGATCGAGACGGCCTTTATTCTTGGCTTTATCAAGCCGAAAATCTATATCCCCATGGGCATGGACAGCCAGAGCCGCCAGAATATCCTGGCCCACGAGCGGACCCACCTGGACAAGGGGGACCACTGGATCAAGATGATCGGCTTCCTGGCCCTGGCTCTGCACTGGTTCAATCCCCTGGTATGGGTGGCCTATATCCTCCTGTGCAAGGATATCGAGACCGCCTGTGACGAGCGGGTCATCCGCTTCATGGAGCTGGATGAGCGGAAGGCCTATTCCAGCGCCCTGCTGCGCTGCTCCAGCCGCCGTGCCCACTTTGCAGCCAGCCCTGTGGCCTTCGGCGAGGTCAGCGTGAAGCAGAGGATCCTGTCTATCCTGAAATACAAAAAGCCCAGCTTCTGGCTGTGCCTGCTGGGCGTGCTGGCGTTCTTCTTCGTGGCGGTGTGCTTTCTGACCAGCCCGCCTGCGGCGCAGACCGAGGTCTTGAGTCCGGAGGAGCAGGCGAATCTGGCGAAGATCGAGGCGTGCAGGGAGGAGTTGGAGGCTCAGTTTGCCAAGGAGGCATTTTGCGCCGCCATTCAGGGAAGGACGAGCAATGGAAGCGTCCGCTGGACAGCCAAGCTTTATTGGCAGGGGGAGGACACCCTCTGGACCCTGTGCACCTCTTACCAGGAGGGAATTGCGGAAGGATATATGGAGCGTGCCGGGAAACATTACGCCTGGTATTCCGACAGTTGGATGCTGGTGGATAAAGCGGATACTCGATTCGGACAATGGCTGGATCTCTTCCGCTGGGATATGGATACGGCAGCGTTTGTAGAGGATACCCAGGAGGATGGGTACGACCGGCTTCGATTTACTACCCAGTGGGAAGGGGAGGATCAGACGATCCACACTCAGACGGTGCAGTATACTTCCAAGGATACCTCCGTTTGGGTCCAAATTGAGCGACCGAACTATCCGGATGTGGACATCATCGCACTGTGCTTTGGGGAAAATGTATTTTTCCCGGAGATCAGCAAGCCCATTTCCCAGGTCTTTGAAGAGGCAGGGGCTGCCATTCGGGATGAGAATGTTACCAATGCGGAGCTGGAAAGCCAGGCGGTTTACAACGACTGGGGCGTTTCCTTCCGTGTGGCTGCTGACCGCCTGTCCAGCACAGGCTCCGATATTTCCTTCTACCAGATGGAATTTGGCAAAGGCAACCTCTTTACCACGGATGAATACTGGATAGAGAAGTATACGGACGGTATCTGGGAGCAAGTGCCGACGGTCACTACTCCCAATTGGGAAGGGAAGGGCTACGGAGTTGCCAAGATGAACTCCACCTACGAATATCTGGACTGGTCCCCCCTCTATGGCCAGCTGGAGCCCGGGCTCTACCGCATGGGAAAGCGCTTCGAAAACAGAGGCCAGGAGGGGAACGGCGTAACGCGGCTCCCGGCCTATGCGGAATTTACGATTCTGGAAACCGTGAATGGGGATACTCCGGAGGCAAAGGCTGCCGTAGAGCGGTGCTATACCAAGCTGGAGGAACTAAAACAGCGAAAGGTCCTGCATTGGAAGACCGTCAGCGCCAAGGATTCCGAGGACGAGGTCTGGGCAGACGGCGAGGATTTCCTGCACATCACCCATTTCTTTGGCCCGGATGTGCCGGAGGAGCAGCTGACAGAAAATGAGAGAAGGCTCACCCCCAGAACGGATACCATGGTCCGCTATGAGGGCGTTGGTTATGTGACCCTTCGGGAAGACCCGGATATCCCTGCCAGCAAGGACCTGGGTCTGGCCATCAGCACCCTGTCGCCTACCAGAGGTGGCTGGAGCTGGTGTGGCTCCATTGGGGAGGATCTGAACATGAGCTTCTATGAGCGGAAGAATCAGCCCATTTCCTTCCCGGAGGGCATCGGAGTCGTCAGCGACGAGAAGGTTTGCTTTGCGGCAGTGTGGGATGTGGGTGACGGAACCCAGGAGATGGATATATACACATACTGCTTTGACGAAAATGGGAACCTCGTATATATGGAATTCAAACCCATCGATGACGGCCCCGAACGGGTGTTTTCCATGGAAATTTTTGCGGATACCCAGACCGAGATCCAGGAAAAGATCCAGAGCGCAGTGCGCGATGTCGTGACGGAGCCCTTCTCCTGGACCCAGGACCAGGCCAAATATACTTCCGGAGACTTCAACATCCGCCAGGACTCCTTCGTCAACACCCAGGTCAGCCCCGTTGCGGGCCCTGTGCAGGCGGCCAGGCTTGCCAAGCAGGAATACCCGAACCTTCCCAACGAATACTCCATCCTAGTCTTCCGGGATGACACCATGGGCATGTGGAAGGTGACCATCAAAACCGAAGTGGCTGTCCAGTCGGAATACGAATATCGGGATGTCTATCTCTCCGACAGCGGCGTTACCCAGCTGTTGGTGTACGAGGGACCGCTCAGATTTGACGAGCCCAGGAAATAAGGTGATCCCCCCGCCGGATGGCGGGGGGATTTGCGGAATAACTCATTTTGCTAGGATAGTTTTATTTCCCGCAGAATTTCGTCCAGATTTCTGCGGCCATAGACGATTCTCAAAACGTAAATAGTTTGTGCCCCAGCATCCGGCAGATAATACAGAATATAGCTGCCAACCAGCTTTTTACGGACCGTTTTATTGGGAAAGAATTCGTTATCGAGAGGGGAACCGCTTTCCGGAAAAGTACAGGCCTCCTGAATTGTATGATCCATGCTATTCAGAAAGGTCCTGGCGGCTTGGGGACTGCCAAGTTGATAGGTCAGGTAAAAGATGATTCCATCTAAATCCTCAGTTGCCTTTTGGACAAAGTGGGAGCTGTACCTACAAGCCATACTTGCTCCTGACCGCATCCATAGCGGCATTTCCATCCACTATTCGTCCAGCCTTCAAGTCCTCCATAGCCACCTGGAGCGCTTGGGCTTCATACATCTTTTTCATGGTTCTCTCGTAATAGTCGATATCCATGACAACCAGACGGCCATATCCGTTTTTCGTGACATAAACTGGCCCGTTCTCTTCCGCACAGCGGCGTTCTACCTCTGTGGTGTTCTTGAGTTCTCGCATGGGGATGATTTGCATAATGCCCACTCCTTTCTTGTGGCTATATTATACCCCAAATTTGACTGCGGGTCAATGGGGGGAGGAAATTACTTTACTGGGCGTGCTTACTAATTTTAGCCGTTATATTGACGACAAGATTTTTCTGGTGTATATTTAAAATACACATGGAAGGTGTTGCCGATGCGGATCAATAAGGCGATTCGCCAGGTGATGAAGGAGAAAGGCGTGTCGTTGCTTGTTATGGCAAAGGCAGGTTTGGCTCCTGAAAGAGGCCAAGTGCGTAAAAATATTGAAAAGCTAAAGATTGAGAGGAGTGAAAAAATGCTTGACTTAATGAAACAGCGGCATAGCGTCCGCCAATACACAGACCGTCCCATCGAAGTGGAAAAGCGGAATGCGCTGAACAGCATGATTGCCCAGATCAATCAGAAGGCAGATCTGCACATTCAGCCTTTTTATGAGGAGCCGCAGTGTTTCGACTCCACCATGGCCCACTACGGGAAATTCACGGGCGTGAAAGACTACATCTCGCTTGTGGGGAAAAGGTCTCCGAAGTTGGAGGAGACCCTTGGCTATTATGGGGAGCAGCTGGTGCTCAAAGCTCAGGAGCTGGGACTGAATACCTGCTGGGTCGCCCTGACCCACGGCAGGAGCCAGGCGGAAATCGACAAGGGAGAAAAAGAGATTTGCCTGATCTCCCTGGGCTATGGCTGCACCGATGGTGTGGCGCACAAGGGCAAACAGATGTCGGAGGTCAGCAATTATCAGGAGGGAATGCCGGAGTGGTTCCGAAACGGCGTGGAAGCGGCCCTCCTTGCGCCCACGGCTATGAATCAGCAGAAGTTCTATTTTGAGCTGCTGCCGGATGGCACCGTAAAGTTGACGTGCGGCAAGGGCTTTTATACGAAGCTGGATATGGGGATCGTAAAATACCACTTTGAGGAAGTATCCCGAAAGAAGATCACGGACTAAAAAGTATTGCGCCTGGGAGCGTGGTAATGTTTACCGGGGTATGCACCGGGCAGACGAGCTTTGAGGACTGGGGACTGAACTGAATCATAAACGCCTCCCGCAAGGGCGGGAGGGCAGCCGAAGGGCTATTCGTGTGGAAACGCACGGGTAGCTCTTCTTTTTTGTGCATTGGAAAATTTTATGAGCGTAAAAATATTTCATCTCAGGCTATCTTTTTGCCGCTCTGCTTCGTTATACTAAATGAAAGCGCTTTTCATCCACGGGAGAGGAGGAAAAACATGGACGACGATTTCCTGCTCCTGCACAGAATGCAAAACGGCGATGAGCAGGCCATCGAATCTTTTGTGCGGAAGCATTACCTAAAGATATTGCGTTACTGTCACTTACATATCAAGGACTCCGGCTTTGCAGAAGACATAACCCAGGAAACCTTTGCCCGGTTCTTCCGCACGCTCCATCAGTATCAGCACTATGGGAAGGCTGCAAATTATCTGTATGTGATTGCAGGCAATCTGTGCCGGGATTATTACAGAAAGCCGGAAGAACTGCCGATGGAGGAACTGCCGGAGCATCCAGTCTGCCTGATGGAATCCCTGGATTTACGGATGGATGTCCATATGGCTCTGGAACGTCTTCCACAGGAACTGCGGGAAGTAACCATCCTGTATTTCTTGCAGGAAGTCAGGCAAAAGGAAATTGCCAGAATTTTGGGTATCGGTCTGCCGCTGGTGAAGTACAGGATCAAACGTGCAAAAGAATTATTGACGATCTATTTAGGGAAGGAGGATTTTGAATGAAGGAACTCTTTCATTTTGATGTGACCTGCGATGAATCCAAAATACAGAAAACCATTGCTGTTTCCAAGGAAGCATTTCTTATTGAGGAATCGGAACAAACTATTTCCCATATAGAATTTCTGTATCAGCAGAGTGAGTTCATCAAGAAACGCTGGTGGCTGATGCAAGGGCTGCTGCTTGCCTTTGTATGTTTCTTGCTGAATAACTCAGAAACCGACTTCACCGTGCGCCGTATTCTGGGGCTTACCGGACCGCTGTTTGTAATTCTGATTTATCCAGAAATCTGGAAAAACCGAAGTTGCGATGCATTGGAAATCGAATGTACAACATTTTATACCCTTCGTTCCATCTATGCGGCACGGCTGACCCTCTTTGCCGGGGTAGATATGGTGCTGCTGTCAGCCTTCTATGCGGTCGCAACCCTGCTTTGCAGAATGACGCTCTGGGAAATGCTTATACAGTTTATGCTCCCCTTCAATGTGACCTGCGGTATCTGCTTCAGAACCCTTTACAGCAAGCGGATCAATTCTCAGGCACTTTCCCTGCTTCTGTGTGTCCTTTGGGCTGGAGCCTGGTCAGTGCTCCTTCTGAATGATGCTGTTTTCCGTGCCATCTCTGTTCCTGCGTGGGTATCTTTGCTGGCTGCATCTGTTTTCTTCATGGGATATACCCTCTATCGCGGACAGAGGGTATGGCAAAACATTATGGAGGTGAAACCTTTATGGATTTGAAAATTAGAGGCTTAACAAAAGAATTTGACGGCTTCAAAGCTGTTGACCATTTCAGCTATGATTTAAGCTGCGGCGTCTATGGTCTGCTTGGCGTCAACGGCGCTGGTAAAACCACCCTGATGCGGATGCTTACTACCTTGATGAAACCCACATCCGGGCAAATTAGTTGGGATGGAGAAGACATTTTTGCCATGGACGGCAGATACCGGAATCTGTTGGGATATCTTCCTCAGGATTTTGGGTACTATCCAGACTTTTCCATCTACGACTACCTGATGTACATTGCCACTCTCAAAGGTATACGTCCTGCGGTGGCAAAGCAGCGAGTCAAGGAATTGCTGAAGCAAGTTGGTCTGGTGAAAGCCCGGTACAAGAAAATGAAAACCCTTTCTGGCGGCATGAAGCGCCGGGCAGGTATTGCCCAGGCGATGCTGAACGACCCCAAGATTCTCATTCTGGACGAGCCTACCGCCGGTCTGGATCCCAGCGAGCGGATTCGGTTTCGGAATCTGATCAGCGAGCTTTCAGAGGATCGAATCGTGCTGCTGTCCACACATATTGTATCGGACATTGAGTATATCGCGGGTGATATTCTGCTGATGAAGGACGGCTGCCTTGCCATTTCCGGCACTGCTAAGGAACTCATTGACTCCATGCCAGAACCGGTTTGGAGTTGTACTGTGCCCAAAAGCAGGATTGATTCCTGCCTGAAGGCATACAAAGTTGCAAACGTGAAGACGATTCCTGGAGGTGCGGAGCTGCGAATCGTTTCCAAGGGACGACCAGCAGAAGATGCCGTCAGGGTAGAACCAACTTTGGAGGATGTTTTCCTCTGTTATTTTGGAGAAAGGACAGATGATAGTGATGGTACGGTATGAACTAAAAAAGGTGTTTGGCTGCGTTGGTGGTAAGCTCGCCCTGATATTGTACATTGCCGTCCTGGCTCTGTCCTGTTGGCTATCATCGACTGGCGCATTGAATATCGAGGTAAAGTGGGTGAATGAGCAGGGAGAGAGTGAATATGGCCCATCTGCTGTCAAGAAACTGCGGGAAGCCCAGACCGAATGGGAAGGCTGGGTGGATCAGAATAAGTTGAGCAGAGTGATTCAGGAAAATCAAAGGATCAATGCAACACCCGAAGCAAAGTCAGATATTGTGCAGCAGAGTGAAATCGCGTATAGCTGGAAACAGGGTTTCGCGCCCATCCGAAAAATTCTGAATGAGTCCTATTCAAATGGTTTCCGGGAGTACGATTATTACACCGCTGACAGGATCACTGCTATCGATGAAGATACCTTTTACGCCAACCGTGAGAAATTACTGAAAAATTGGCTTTATGATGAAACCGATGGTGCTTACTCCAAGTATTCCGAATCGGAGAAGCAGTACATCATTGGGCAGTACAAGGAAATAGAGATTCCCTTCTACTTTACATACCACGAGGGCTGGCATCAGCTTCTGGAAAACGCCGGATATATTCCTTCGCTGGGAATTCTGATTCTGGGTTTTCTGCTGGCTGGCATCTTCTCTAACGAATTCAAATGGAAAGCGGATGCAGTGTATTTTTCCACCCTTTGCGGCAGGAATAAAGCTACCTCTGCCAAGATCAAGGCCGGTTTTCTGCTGGTAACAGTCCTGTACTGGGGAGCCATGCTGGTCTATAGCCTGTTCACCTTGTGCTATCTCGGCTTCGAGGGCGCAAGCTGCGTCATCCAGTGGCTGCTCTGGAAAAGTATCTATAATCTGAATATGTGGCAAGCTTGGATGCTGGCTCTCATATCCGGCTACATCGGCAACCTGTTCCTGGCGTTCCTGACCATGTGGATCTCCGCCAAGACAAAGTCTACTGCCTTTGCGGTGACAACTCCATTTATTCTGATATTCCTTCCCTCTTTCCTGGAGGGAATGGCAAACTGGTTGGATAAAATTCTGAGCCTCATGCCGTCGCACTTGCTGGAACTCTATCAGAATCTCGGTTCCTTCAATGTTCTCACCATCTTTGGTAAAGTTTTCCGTACTTTAGATGTCAGTCTTCCGCTATATCTGATGTTGACTGTCATATTGATCCCCATGATGTATCTGGAATATCAGAGGAAGAGAGCATAATCATTACAATGGAGAGCTTGACTACCAGAAAAAAGCACGGTATAATATGACCAGAAGAAGCGAAACGGTCATATTTCAGGGGGCGTGACCTTGGTTTTTACCGGTTACGAGACTGAGCAGCTCCGCAAGTGACTGTACCCGCAGGTGCTGGAAACGCTGGTGTACGGCGCTTGCAGGGAGCTATTTGAATAAGCCGAAAGGCCGCAGAAATGCGGCTTTTCCAAGACATGGCGGTTAGCCGTCTCTAACCGCGCGGCTGCGCACACCGATGAGATAAATCTAACGCCAAAAGGAATGAAAGAGATGCGAGAACACAAGAATTTCTGGGACAAAAATGCCGGACGTTACGACCGCTTTATGCGAAAGGATCGGGCGGCGTATGACGAGATGTATGAGCTGATCCGGCCGGTCGTGCGGCACAAGACGGTGCTGGAGCTTGCGACCGGCACGGGATTGATCGCAAAACACATCGTAAACGCGGCGGCGCACATCGAGGCGACGGACGCCTCCGCAGAGATGATCGCCGAGGCAAAGCGGGATAATCGCTCAGCAAAGCTGTACTTTTCCGTGCAGGATATGTTCTGCCTGCCCTATGCGAAGGAGTCCTTCAACGTGGTGATCGTGTCCAACGCACTGCACATCGTGCCGCAGCCGGAGAAGGCCCTTGCCGAGATCCGCCGGGTGCTGAAGGACGACGGTGTGCTCATCGCACCCACCTTTACCCATGCGGGAAACTCGTTTTCCGGCAAGGTCAGGGCATTTTTCATGAAGCTGGCAGGCTTCCCTCTCCACAGCAGGTGGACGAGCGAGGAATACCTGTGCTTCCTGCGGCAAAACGGCTGGACGGTGCGGAAGAGCGCCGTGCTGAAAGCGTCCTTTCGGCTGACCTATGCGGAATGTGTAAAACCGGCGGTGAAGGAAAAGGTGGGGTAACGCTATGAAATACATGGGAATGCCGTGGGGGATGTGGACGCTGTTTGCGGGCTCCTTTCGAGCACAGTTGACCGATGTGCTGGGGTATAACGAGCAAACGGCAAAGGCGATCACACGGAGGGCAAAAGCAAAATACAAGGAGATCCTCAGCCGCCTGCCGGAGTTTGAGAAGGGGGACCGCTTCAAAATCAATCTCGTGGGCTGCGCCATGCTGGGGGGCTTCGTTCTTACCATGCCGGAGCGTCCCAATGTGGATCGACTGACGGAGTATTACGCCAAGACCATGATGACAAAGCCTATGCGCTGGTTCTGCCGTAAAAGCGGCGAGAAAAAGTTCACCCCCCAAAGCGTTGCCGGACTGCAAGCGGCGGCAGCGCTGAAGGCCGCCGACCGGAACCCCTATTCGTGGAATATGGACTTTTACGAGTACCCCGACGGCGGCGGCTACGAGGCCCGGTTTACCAAGTGCGGTATCTGCGTTTTGATGCGGGAGCTGGGGCTGTACGATTTGACTCCGGCCCTGTGCCATCTGGACTACACCATGAGCGAAGCGGGCGGCACGGCGGATTTTAGGCGGCAGTATACCCTTGCCTCCGGCGGGCCGTACTGCGACTGCGGCTATAAGAAAAAATGACAGGAACGGATGTTTTTTATGATTCAGACAACAGTTAAAGTTTCCGGCATGGCCTGCTCCATGTGCGAAGCCCATATCAACGACGCCGTTCGCGGCGCATTCCCGGTGGAGAAGGTCACATCCTCCCATTCCAAGGGGGAGACGGTGATCCTCTCTAAGGAGCCGCTGGACGAAAACGCCCTCCGCACTGCTATTGACGCCACCGGCTACACGGCGGGGGAGATCCATGCGGAAACGTATGAAAAAAAGGGACTGTTTCATGTGATCGGTCAGGAGATCGACGACCGCTATATGGAAGAGTTAAAGAAACTGGTATTAAGTCCGGAAGCCATCAAACGTATGGCAGACAGCCTGAAGATTGTTTATACTCCCCTTCATGGTACCGGAAATCTTCCGGTTCGCCGAGTGTTAAAAGAGCTTGGATTTACCCAGGTACAGGTAGTGCCGGAACAGGAACTTCCGGATGGTGCGTTCCCGACGGTTTCTTATCCGAATCCGGAAGATCCCAATGCCTTTAAGCTGGCTCTGGATCTGGCAGAAAAGACGGATGCAGATCTGGTACTGGCTACGGATCCGGATGCAGACCGCCTTGGCGTCTATGCAAAGGATTCAAAGACGGGCAGTTATATGCCATTTACCGGAAATATGTCTGGTCTTCTGATCGCTGAGTATGAGCTGAGCACCAGAAAAGAGACGGGGCGTCTGCCAAAAGATGGTGCACTGGTGACTACCATCGTATCTTCCAATATGGCAGAAGCAATCGGAAAAGAGTACGGCATTGATGTGATTGAAGTCCTGACCGGATTCAAATACATTGGGGAGCAGATCAAGTTCTTTGAGCAGGATCATTCTCATACCTTCCTCTTTGGATACGAGGAGAGCTACGGTTGTCTGGTAGGAACCCATGCAAGAGATAAGGATGCGGTTGTGGCTGTAATGGCTTTATGTGAGGCTGCGGCTTACTACAAGAAGCAGGGTCTGACATTGTGGGATCAGATGCTGAAGATCTATGAAAAATATGGCTATTACAAGGAAACTCTGGTATCTGTTACCATGAAAGGTGTGGATGGAGCTGAGAAGATC
>URGL01000047.1 GCA_900547405.1 uncultured Eubacteriales bacterium | reverse complement strand
CAGCGGCCTCTTGAACCCCATTCAAGCGCGATACCAAACTTCGCCACACCCGGATATTTCCTTCGCTGTTCCCTGACAGCTAGGGTATTATAGCACAGGATCCCAGAAAATGCAAGTACTTTTTTTCGATTTCTGAAATTTTTGTCATTGCGAACCAGTGGCATCGGTCACTGGTTCGCAATGACAGGATCTTACCGGAAGCTCCGCACCCAATTTAGCAGCGAATCCCGGTAGACATTTTCCGCTACATCCTGATACATCTGCTGGGTGATGGGGCCGTTTTTCGCCATTTTCGCCAGAATGGCCTGCTGGAGCTCCTCAACGGTCATTTGGTCAAAGGGCTTGTTGGTTTCCTGGGGCTCCAGGCTCTTGGTTTCGACAGAGGTAGGTTCTTCCTGGGCCCGGAAGGTGACGGGCTTTGGAACCTGAAGACTCACACCCTCCGGCAGCCAGATTTCCCCACTGTGGGGTGGAAGCGTAAGACGAAGCCCCCCATTGTCGGTGGTGATTTTCTGTCCCGTGAGCCAGCCGGTGTAGGTGCCCTGGGGGAGATTCGCGGCGAAGAGTTCTTCTCCGTTGTTGGCATTGTTCACGGTGATCAGGGCCGTCAGGCCCTCCAGGCTGCGGGTGAAGGCGTAGGTCTTGTTGGTCAGCAGCTTCTCTTCGTAGTCGCCATAGGCAAATACCGGAGTCTCTTGCCGGAGACTCCCAAGGGCGGCGATGACCTTGGCCAAGTCATTGTCCCGGAAGTCCTCCAGGTGGATCTCCGGGCGCAAAGAGGCATCGGACCTCCGCTCCTTTTTCCCTTCAATCCCGAATTCGGAGCCGTAGTAGACGGAAGGAATGCCAGGCAGGGTATACAGCAGCACATGGACCGGCAGGAGATTGGCCTTTGCGCTGAGCTTGGAGGCGATCCGGGCCACGTCGTGGTTGTCCACGAAATTGTACAGCTTCCATTTGAGGTTTGTTTCCCTTACCGTGTGGGCGATCTCAAAATAATTGTGATCGTTGTGTCCGGAATAGAGGGCCTTGTGAAGGCGGTAGTTGGTGACGCTGTGGAGGAGTCCCGGGGCCAGCCAGCGGCCGTAGTCTCCGTGGATCACCTCGCCCATAAGCCAGAAGTCGGCCTTCACAGTGTCGGCGGTCCGGCGAAGCGCCCTCATAAAGTCAAAGTCCAGCACATCTGCCGCATCCAGGCGGATGCCGTCGATGTCGTATTCCGACACCCAGAACTCCACGGTATCGCAGAGGTATTCCTGCACCGCCGGATTCCTCTGGTTCAGCTTTGCCAGCAGATTGTAGCCTCCCCAGTTTTCATAAGAAAAGCCATCCTGGTATTCCGTATCTCCGCGGAAGTCCACGTTGCAGTACCAGTCCCGGTACCGGGAATCCTCCCGGTGCTCCTGGATATCCCGGAAGGCGAAGAAATCCCGGCCTGTGTGGTTGAAGACCCCGTCCAGCACCACCCGGATGCTCCTGCCGTGGCAGGCCGCCACAAAATCCTTGAAATCCTGATTGGTGCCCAGGCGGCTGTCCAGCTTCCGGTAGTCCGTAGTATCGTAGCCGTGGGACTGAGATTCAAACAGAGGCCCGATGTACAGGGCGTTGCAGCCCAGCTCTGCCATGTGATCGATCCAGGGAAACAGTGTTCGCAGCCGGGGCTGGGGCGCGCCGTAGTCATTGTGCATGGGAGCCCCGGTTAGCCCCAAGGGGTAGATATGGTAAAAGACCGCTTCGTCATACCAAGCCATGTTACTTTTTCTCCTCTCCCAGGATCTCCGCCCGGCGCTTCTTCTCGGAGGCATCCATAGCGGAGCCCAGCAGCAATCCTGCCGCCACGCCGTAGCACATGCCGATGGAAATGTTTCCCATCAGGCTGCCCAGAGCCATACCGATGGAAATACCGAAGCACATGTATACCGTCATCCAGCTGGTTTTTGGCTTCTCCATAGGCATTGACTTTAGAAGCAAGCGCTTTGTTTTCCGTATCATTTCGTTTTTCATAGCCGATCACCTGATTTTTCCGTGATTTTCCATAATAACGGTTCAAATTTGACGCCGTAGGCCCCTTTGGGGTCCTTTGCGGTTTCCACTACGCAGTCCCCTGTAAACCGGGCGGCGAAGGCGGCAGAGTCCCCCAGAGACTCTCCCCGAAGCACTTCCCCGGCAAAACAGGCGGCGAAGAGGTCCCCGGTGCCGTGGAAGGAGCCGGGCTGTTTTGGATGCCGGAAGAAGGTGACGGCCGCCCCTTCCTTCACCGCTACTCCGGTAACTCCTGGCTCTTCAATAGCCCCGGTTAGAATGACTCTTTCGTTGGGCAGCGCCAGCAGGAGCGCCCGGGCAGCGGCCTCTGTCATTTTCTCCGGCATAGGAAGCCCCGTAAGAATGGAAGCCTCCGTCACATTGGGCAGGAGGATATCCGCCCGTCGGCAGAGATCTTTCATGGCCTGGGCATAGCCCTCCCCCAGGCCACTGTAAAGCCGCCCATGATCCCCCATGGCCGGGTCCACAATACACAGCCCATCCGGAATCAGAAGCTCCGTCAGGTCCAGTACGTTTTGGATATCCGCCCTACTTCCC
The DNA here is from genome assembly GCA_900547405.1 of uncultured Eubacteriales bacterium. Lineage (GTDB taxonomy): Bacteria > Bacillota > Clostridia > Oscillospirales > Oscillospiraceae > Faecousia. Next base: position 18,473 of record URGL01000047.1, on the reverse strand, counting down.
AGATATCCCGTAAGGATAGCGTCAAACTGGATCCCCTGGCTCTTCCAGTGGGCGGCAATGGCCGGGGTATCCTCCGTCAGGTGCCGCACATAGGGGGCCGGAAATGCCGTATGGGTGGAGAGCAGGGCCGTAGGGAGCAGGCAGGTCTCGTGGCCCCAGGCGGAGAGCACCGGCAAGGCCACCGCTCCGGAGCAGTGACCCAGGCAGCTCAGGTCCTGGACCGTTAAAATTCTCTGATAGCTCATATCAGTCCGGCACATCCATATCAATTCCCAGCTCTCTCGGCAGGAACCGGGGGCAAACATTTTCCAGGGTCGCGATCACAGAGGCTGCCAGATGGTTGCCGATCTCGCAGGCTTCTTTCAGCCCCTTTCCATAGGTCAGGCCCACCGCCACACCGGCACAGAAGGAGTCCCCGGCGCCGGTGGTGTCCTTCACCTCTACGGAACGGGCGGGGCACAGGCCCTTATCGCCGCTCATATCGGCATAGACCGCCCCCTGAGCCCCCATGGTGACAATGAGCCTGGGGATCCGGGCCTGGTAGGCCTTCTCCGCCACGATGTCTACCATCTCTTCCGGTGTCTTATGGGAGTAGTCCGTGCAGAACAGCAGTCCCGCCTCCTGCTGGTTGCAGACGAAAGCGCCCAAATCCTTCAGAAAATCCCGGCGCTCCAGGCAGATGCTCATATTGGATACCAGACCGTAAACGGCCTTGCCGTATTTCTTCGCCAGCGCCAGCGTCTTTTTCACAATGGCCTTCTCCGCGTCCACCTCAATGACAATGCTGTCTGCGTTCCGGAAAATCTCATCTCCGTTTTCTTCCAGAATATCCAGGATGGGCGTCAGGTCCGGGCGCTTGGAAATGGAGGCAACCACATCTCCGTCGTTGTTGAAGACCGCCAGCCAGGTGCCCATACCGTCGGGAACCTGACGCATATAATCCGTATTGACCTTGTGGTTTTTTAACTGCCGGATCACGTCCGCTCCGATGGCGGTATTGTCCACCAGGCCAATGAAGGTGGGCCGGAGTTCGCAGTTGGCAATGTCCTCTGTCACGTTTCGGGAGACACCGCCGTAAATCTGCTCTACCTTGCCCGCGTTGCGGCCTCCCGGAATATAATTGGCCTTGGGATAGCCCTTGATATCCACAAATACCGCGCCGATCACAACAATACCCATGTTTTTCGTTCCTTTCCTGTTCCCCCAGGGGATAGTAAGTATTATTATACATAGGTTTTCCGTTTTTGCAATCACCAATGTTCACACTTTCGTGTGGACAAGAGGGAGAAAATATGATATATTCTATTGGATTATAAACTGCCTTATTATGAGGAAGGACACAGAAAAATGGGTAAACTGATAGTCATTGAGGGTACCGATGGGTCCGGCAAGTCCACCCAGTTCCGCCTTTTGACAGAGCACCTGTCGCAAGACCGGATAGCCTTTGAACAGCTGGTATTTCCCCAGTATTCGCAGCCCAGCTCCGCACTGATCAAAATGTATCTCGGCGGAGAGTTCGGCTCCCATCCGGCGGATGTGAACGCCTACGCCGCTTCCACCTTCTACGCCGTAGACCGGTACGCCTCCTACAAAAAGGTGTGGGGCAAGTGGTACGAGCAGGGCGGTCTCGTGGTCTCCGACCGCTATACCACCTCCAACGCCGTCCACCAGGCCTCTAAGGAGCCGGAAGAGAAGCGGAAGGACTTCCTGAAGTGGCTCTACGAGCTGGAATACGACCACATGGGGCTTCCCAGGCCCGACCTGGTGCTCTACCTGGATGTGCCTACAGACTTCACGGAGATGCTCCTTCGGTCCCGGGAGGCCGCCACCGGCACCCATGCGGACATCCACGAAGCAGACACACAGTATCTGTCTGCCAGCCGCCGGATGGGCCGCTCCGCCGCGGAATATTACGGCTGGACCCTGATCTCCTGTGTGGAAAATGGGAAAATGCGAAGCATCCAGGACATTCATGAAGAAATTTACCGCTATGTGACCAAGTGTTTGGAGGAATAATGTTATGGTATACGTACTGCTTGGAACCGGATTTGAAGAAGTGGAAGCCATCGCCCCGGTGGATCTGATGCGCCGGGCAGGGATTGAGGTCCAGACCGTGGGCATCACGGGCAAGACCGTGGCAGGCAGCCACAAGATCCCCGTGGAGGCGGACATTCTGCCGGAAAATATGGATCTGGAAAGCATGGATATGATCGTCCTGCCCGGCGGCCTTGGCGGTGTTGCCAGCGCCAGAGCCAGTCAGGCCGCCCTGGATGCCCTTCGCTGGGGCTGGGAGCATGACCGTTTCGTCGCCGCCATCTGCGCCGGTCCCACGGTGCTGGCAGACCTGGGCATTCCCGATGGAAAAAAAGCCACCTGTTTCCCCGGCTGCGAGGGGCAAATGGGTAAGGCGGACATGGTTTCCGGCGTAGCCGCCCTCCGGGACGGGAAGCTCATCACCGGCACCTCTGCCGGCTGCGCCATTCCCTTCGCCCTGGAGCTGATCAAGGCGCTGAAGGGCAGCGAGGCTACCGACAAGGTTGCCAAGCAGATCGTCATCCGCTGAGGAAAGGAGCTACCTATGAACGATATACCTTCCCGGGAGCCGGGAAAGCCCCGTTTTTTGGCCGGTGATGACCCGGAAGCCAAGGAATCCACCGGCTACCGGGGCCGGTTTCTGAACAACGAGCCTCAGAAGGAGCCTGCGCCGGAGGCGGCGGAGGACGAACCCATCGATTCTGATTTCACCTTGCCGCCGGATCCGGAGACCACCGTGGAAACCGATAGGTCCCCTCTTTCCAATGACACGGATCCTTTTCCGGATGACACTGACCCCCTGGCCGACGACACGGACCTGTCCTTTCTGGATGACTTGGATCTGCCCTCGGAAGCGCTGGATGGCGCTGAAGAGCCGACGGAAGAGCCCAAGGAGCTGACGGAGGAGGACCAGGATTTCCAGGAGCTCTTCCAGGCGGAGCAGCCCCAGGAGGAGACTGTGCCCATCCGGCAGCACCCGGCCAAAAAGGGCCGTCCCCGGAACCGCACCGGCGAGGGCTTTTTAGGCATCCCCAATATTCTGGTTACCCTGGTGTGGATCGCCATCACCGTGGCCATTGGCATCACTCTGGGCCGAATGGCCTGGGTCTGCGCCGCGGATGTGCTGGCCTTCGGCCGGGAGGACAAACCCGTGACCCTCACCGTCACTGCCGCCGATGACATCGACTCCATTGCCGACAAGCTCCAAAAAGCAGGCCTTATCCGTTATCCCGGCCTCTTCAAGCTGTATTGCAGCTTTGCCGTGGATGACGGAGAAATCCAGCCCGGCATCTGGGACCTGAACGCCCTGTATGACTATCACGCATTGGTGAACATGATGTCCCCCAGCTCTCAGCGCAGCGTGGTCACCGTCATGATTCCCGAGGGCTACAGCTGCCGCCAGATCTTCGAGCTCCTGCAGGAGAAGCGGGTATGCACCGTGGAATCTCTGGCGGACTACGCCGCAAACGGAGAGCTGGATGACTACTGGTTCCTAGAAGGCCTTACCCGTGGGGACAAGTACTGCCTGGAGGGCTACCTCTTCCCCGACACCTACGAATTCTACACCAACGACTCCCCTGCCAACGTTCTGGGCAAAATGCTGGGTAACTTCGACAAGCGGGTGGACGACAGCCTCCGGGAAAAGCTCACGGAGCTGAATGCCCACATCAGCGACATGATGCGTAAGGATGGCCGGGGCAATGACTATATCAGCTCCCACCAGTTCACCATGGCGGACGTGGTCACTGTGGCTTCCCTGATTGAGAAGGAAACCGCCAGCGCCGATGAGGGCTATACCGTTGCTTCCGTCATCTACAACCGTCTCTTCGCCTGGCACGGCACTCCCTCCTACCTGAACATCGATGCCTCCGTGATCTATGCTCTCGATGGAAAAACCGACCTGACGGCAGAGGATCTGCAGGTAGACAGCCCCTACAACACCTACACGAACACCGGCCTGACTCCGGGACCCATCACCAACCCAGGCCTCAGCAGCATCGAAGCTGCCCTGGAGCCCCAGGATACGGACTATTATTACTATGTCCTGGATCCCGAAACCGGCGTACACCACTTCTCTCGGACACTGGAAGAGCACGAAGCCTTCCGGGCCTCCATTCGGTAACGCAATATGAAGAAACTAGAACTGCTGTCCCCTGCCGGGGACATGGAACAGCTGAATATGTCCATCCTCTACGGCGCGGATGCCGTGTATCTGGCGGGCACCAGCTTCGGCATGCGGTCCTTCGCGGGGAACTTCTCCCCGGAGGCCCTGCCGAAGGCGGTGAAATTCGCCCACGACCATGGTGTCCATGTCCACGTTACCGTGAATACCATGCCGAGAAATGACGAGGTTGCCCAGCTCCCCGCCTATCTGGAGCAGCTGGACGATGCCGGGGTGGACGCCCTGATCCTGGCAGACCTGGGGGCCTTTACCCTGGCCGGGAAATATGCCCCCCACTGCCAGCGGCACGTCTCCACCCAGCAATCCATTGCAAACTACGCGTGTGCCCAGGCCTGGTTTGACCTGGGGGCCCAGCGGGTGGTGCTGGCCCGAGAGCTGAGCCTGGAGGAGATCCGCGGCATCCGTCAGAAGGTCTCTCAGAACCTGGAGATCGAGACCTTCGGCCACGGGGCCATGTGCGTCAGCTACTCCGGCCGGTGCCTTCTCAGCAACTACATGACCGGCCGGGACTCCAACCGGGGTGCCTGCGCCCAGCCCTGCCGCTATCAATACGCCCTGATGGAGGAAAAGCGCCCCGGAGAATACTTCCCGGTTTTCGAGGACGAAAAAGGCACCTACATCATGAACTCCCGGGATATGTGCATGATCGACCACCTGGACGATCTCATGGATGCCGGGGTAGACTGCATCAAGCTGGAAGGCCGGGCCAAGTCTGCCTACTACGCCGCCATCGTCACGGGGGCCTACCGCCACTGCATCGACGCCGCGGCCAATGGGCAGCCCCTGGACCCGGTCTGGCGCAACGAAGTGGACCACATCTCCCATAGGATCTACTCCACCGGCTTCTACTATGGCCAGCCGGGACAGTACACCAAAACCTCCCGCTACATTCGTCAGTGGCAAATTGTAGCCATGGTGGAGTCCTGCGACGAAAGGGGCCTTGCCAAGTGCTCCTTGCGGAATAAGTTCCGCAAAGGGGACATCCTTGAATGCGTAGGCCCGGATACCCGGCCCTTTGAGGTCATCCCCGAAGAGATGGAAACCCCAGAGGGAGCCCCCCTGGAGGAGCCCAAGACACCCCAGATGGAATTCTACCTGAGACTGCCGAAACAGGTACCCGCCTATTCGATTCTGAGACGAAGCGTGGAACTGTCGGCAAAATAAGGTTTCACCCCTGTGGTTCTCCCACAGGGGTGTTTTAATTGCGCCGATACAGCCTAAAACCGAGCCCGTCATTCCGAACCAGTGCGCACACTGGTGTGGGAATCTCGTGTGTCCTTGAAATGCCAAGAACGAGCAGCCTCTGCCCTCTCCTGCTTGGAGAGGGTGCCGCCCGCAGGCGGCGGGTGTGGAGGGAACCCGCTATAAATAAAAACAATGCTCCGTTGAATTGGTACAGTCCACCAGTCGCATAGGGGCCGATGCCCTCATCGGCCCACAGGTTCGGCAATAGAGCGTGTGGATCATACCCACCGGTTCCGCCCGTCAGGTCTCGGGGCGATGTGGGCTGTATAGACTGGTATGATTGTTTACAGTTTGTTCGGGGAGATGGTTTACAGTTTCAAGTACAATAACGGCATGCAAAACATAGAAAAAGGATGTGCTTGTATGCCCTGGGAGAGAAAAACTGTGGACGAAAAAAGAAAAGAATTTGTGGCACGTGCGGTCATGGGAGAAGAGAGTATCAGCGCTCTGTGCCGCGAGTACGGGATCAGCCGACCAACTGGATACAAGTGGATCGAGCGCTACCGGAACGGGGAAAGCATGTGTAACAGGCCCCACACGCCGTACAGCAGGCCGTTCAAGACCAGCCGCGAAATAGAACTGCGGATCATGGATGTGCGGGCTGCCCATCCGACATGGGGCGCACGGAAAATTCGCCGGTTCATGGTGGACAAGGGAGAGACGCAGCTTCCGGCGGTCAGTACGGTCAACGAGATACTCAAAAGGAATGACCTCATCAGTGTGGAAGCTTCGGAACGACACACGCCATGGAAACGTTTCGAGTATGAGGTTCCCAATGCGCTGTGGCAGATGGATTACAAAGGCCACTTTGGTATGGGCAATGGCGGGCGCTGTCACGGACTAACACTTTTGGATGACCATTCCCGTTTTTCTCTGTGCCTGGATGCTAAAGAAAACGAACAATGGACCCCCACAAAATCCAGTTTAGTTCGTATTTTCAGGGAATTTGGACTACCTAACGCAATTCTATGTGACAATGGTTCGCCCTGGGCAGACAACCAGGGCGGGTATACACCCTTTGAAATCTGGATGATGCAGATGGACATTTTACCGATGCACGGAAGACCCTTGCATCCTCAGACACAGGGAAAGGATGAACGGTTCCATAGAACGCTAAAAGAGGATCTGCTGCGGCGAAAACCTCTGGCAGACCTGGATGAGGCGCAGCGTGAGTTTGACGCATTCCGGTACTGCTACAACTACGAACGACCACATGCGGCGCTGAAGCTGGATGTACCGGCGAAACACTACAAGCCCAGCAAGCGTGGCTACATCGAAGAGCCGAAGGAGCCGGAGTATGACAGCGGAAGGAACCTGAGAAAAGTAAATTGCAAGGGATACATCGCCGTACAGAAGCACCGTTACTATCTCAGTGAAAGCATGATTGGCAAGTACATCGAGCTCCGTCGGCCAACAGACGACCTGGTAATCCTGGCCTACGGAAACTTCGAGGTTGCCAGGATTGATCTGGATGCTAAAGAGTTTGATTCGAGGAAAATTTATAGGCTCTAGAAGTGTAAACAATCCTCCCGAACATTTTGTAAACAATCAGGTCTTGACAGTGGGCATCGCCCCCTACGCGCGTGGATAGCAGGTACCATTCATCATAACCCGTCCTTCGTCTATAGGTGTCCCCTCCACACCCGTCAGGGCTTCGCCCTGCCACCCTCTCCATGCAGGAGAGGGCCCCTCATCCGTCAGGGCTTACGCCCTGCCACCTTCCCCGGCGGGGAAGGCAGCCTCCGGCGGGGGTTGCTTTGACTGAGTTTTTTACACAGAAAGGAAGAAAACCATATGAATTCTCCCATCTACACAGGCAAAAAGATCCTCCGGGATAAGCGGCAGCAGCTTCTCAAGAAGGGGCTGGCTCTGGCGGCAGCCGCCGGGGCGGGGGCACTGACCCTCACCTGCGGCGTTACCCAGGCCATGGCGGACGCGGGCATGAACCGCCGTATGCTTGTCTGCGGCAAATTTGTCAACGTCTCCGGAGGCAAGCCGGACAAGGACTTCGCCCTGCGGCGGCAGGAGGCCGCCAAGGCCCTGAAGGATCAGCCTTCGGAGGAATTCACCCTTACCTCCTTCGACGGTCTGGCCCTGAAAGCCCACCTGGTAAAGGCGGACAGTCCCAAGCGGCTGGTCATCGCCTTCCACGGCTGGCGGTCCGCCTGGAACCGGGACTTCTGCATGGTGGCTCCCTTCTGGCGGGAGTCCGGCTGCCATGTGCTCTACGTAGAGCAGCGGGGCCAGGGAGAAAGCGAAGGAAAATACATGGGCTTCGGCCTCCTGGAGCGGAAGGACTGCCAGGCCTGGGCCGCCTGGGCAGCCCGGCAGTGGCCGGATCTGCCCATCTACCTCAGCGGCATCTCCATGGGAGCCACCACGGTGCTCATGGCCGCCGGTGAGGCCCTGCCCAAAAGCATCAAGGGCATCACCGCCGACTGCGGCTTCACCTCCCCCAAGGCCATCTGGCGTCATGTGACAGAGCAGAACCTGCATATGTCCTATTCCCCCATCCGCAGGCTGTGGCTGGACGGGGCCTTCCGCCGGAAGCTCCACGCAGGGCTGGGGTCCTACTCCACCCTCACCGCCATGGAGGCCTGCCGCACCCCTGTGCTCTTCGTCCACGGAACGGCGGACGCCTTTGTCCCCATTGAGATGACCTACGAGAATTATCTGGCCTGCGCCGCTCCCCACCGGCTGGTGGTCATCCCCGGAGCGGGCCACGGCATGTCCTATGCCCTGGAGCCGGAAACCTGCCGCCGGGCCATGGAGAGCTTCTGGGGAGAGTTCGACCAGGCATAAGCAAAAAAGAAGCTGTCATTGCGAACCAGTGACCGACGTCACTGGTGTGGCCCCGCAAGGGGATTCCCTCCGGTCACAATCTCCCGGATAGGAGTAAATCCCCCCAATTTTCGGACGTAATTGTTCGAAAATTTTGGGGATTGCCACACCAGTCTGCGGACTGGTTCGCAATGACAGTTCTTCTATTTGGGCTCTTTGTCTTTTCGGGACAACCCTTTTTCAAATCACATAGTCATTCCCCACGGCGTTTTGCCGCCGGTCCAGGATATCCTGGAGGGTGATGGAATCCAGGTAGTCGTTGACCACCTTGTCCAGGCCGACCCACACGGGATAGGTCAGGCAGTCCCCCTGCCGGGGGCAGCTTTCCGCCCCGGCCTCCAGGCAGGCCACACTGGCCAGGGTGGCCTCCGTTGCCCGGAGCACATCCCCCAGGGTGTATTCCTCCGGCCGGCGGGTCAGGCGGTAGCCCCCCTGGACCCCCCGGGCGGTTTGCAGCAGCCCCGCCCGGTTGAGGACGGGAATGATCTGCTCCAGATACTTTTTGGAGATGCCCTGCCGGGCCGCCACATCCTTCAGCGCCACGTAGCCATCTGCCTGGTTGGCCGCCAGGTCCAGCATCATCCGCAGGGCATAGCGCCCCCTTGTTGAGATCATTTCCCCTCCTCCCGTTCTTCCTCCGGCACAAAGTCCAGGGTGATAGACCGGAGTCTGGGCCGCAGCTGGGTGTATTTCACCCCGGCGGAGTCCATCATCCGCTTGGAGGCCAGCGTGGCCAGGGAGTCCGCGTATTTGTCGGAGAGGTACAGGACCTCCTTCACCCCGCTCTGGATAATGGCCTTGGCGCACTCGTTGCAGGGAAACAGGGCCACAAACAGGCGGCTGCCCTGAAGATTCCGGCCATGGGCATTGAGAATGGCATTCAGCTCCGCGTGGACCACATAAGGGTACTTGGTCTGCTCCCCCTCCCGGTCCCAGGGATACACATCATCCGAGCAGCCCTTGGGCATCCCGTTGTAGCCCGTGGAGAGGATGATATTGTCCTGGGACACAATGCAGGCCCCCACCTGGGTATTGGGGTCCTTGCTCCGCTTGGCCGCCAGCAGGGCGATGCCCATAAAATACTCGTCCCAGCTGATATAGTCTTCCCGCTTCATTGGATGAGCCTCCTTTGCTTTTGCCTAGTATTATAGTATATTTTCAGGCGTTATACAAGGGGGGAACAAAAAAACCTTTCCGGAATGTGTTCTACCTGAGCCGATACTCTCTTGGTGTCAGCCCAAAGCTGGCCTTGAACGCCCGGTTGAAATAGGACAGATTCTTAAATCCGCACCGTTCCGCCACAGTCAGCACGGTATCATCGGTGGTTCGCAGTGCTTCTGCCGCAGCGTTCAAACGATAAATGTTCAGGTACTCCGTGAAGCGCTGGCCGGTCATCTGCTTAAACCGGCGCATAAAATGACTGGGACTGCACTGGCAGACAGCGGCAGCTTCCGCCACGGATAAATTGTCTGCAAAATGGGCGGTCACATATTGCAGCACCGCTTTCAGACGTCGGGTATCCCCATTTTCGCTGGGGGGCAGGCCATCGCTTTGAGCAACCAGCGCCGACAGCAGGCACAGCAGCAATCCCTTGATTTGCAGCTCATACCCCAGTACCCGGTCCCGGTTCACCGTTTCCAGCCGTCGCAGGCATTCCAAAACCGTACAATAGCAGGGGTGGCCCTGGGTCAGCCGGTGCGGCAGAGAAAGCCGTCCGCTTTGCAGAGGCAGCAAATACCTCCGATAGCACAAATCGCCGGAACCGCCCAGCAGATCCACCTCATAAATAATGTTCTCATATTCCATAGTCTCTCCGGGAATCTGGCCCAGTCCATGAAGAACACCGGGGGCAAACACAAAGATATCCCCCGCCATGGCCGTCACCGACTCCAATCCCACCTGAACGGTACCCATTCCCCTCTTGACAAAAACCAGTTCCACGCTGTTTTGCCAATGCAAAGCCACCTGTGGGAAATCCTTTGGGATGGTGCAGGGATAAATGTCAAAGGGAAACCACTTTTCGCCGTGGCGCTTATTCTCCTGCAATGACGCTGTATCTGCCATAGAATCACGCTCCTATGCTAGTATTGTATCATAAATTGATTGTTATGTACAAGATATTATAGAATATTCGTGGTATAGTATGGGTATACAAATAGCAAAAGGAGGAACCCTTTCATGACCATGACAGACACGCTCACCGCGTTGACAGGAAAACCCCTTGGTGAATGCACCAACGGCGAGCTGTACCTTTCCCTTCTGAAGCTGGTAAACGAGAAGGCCGCCCAGCAGATCCGCCCGGTACAGGGCCGGAAGCTGTATTATATCAGCGCGGAATTTCTCATCGGTAAGCTGCTGTCGAATAACCTGATCAATCTGGGGCTGTATGACGACGTGCGCTCTGCCCTGCAGTCCGCCGGAAAGAAGCTTTCCGACATTGAAGAGGTGGAACCGGAGCCTTCTCTTGGCAACGGCGGTCTGGGCCGTCTGGCGGCCTGCTTCCTGGATTCCCTGGCTACCCTGAATCTGCCAGGTGACGGTATTGGCCTGCGGTATCATTTCGGCCTGTTCCACCAGTCTCTGTCCAGCGGTGTGCAGAAGGAGCTGCCCGACCCCTGGCTGACAGAAAACAGCTGGGCGGAAAAGACAGACATCACCTACCCTGTCAAGCTGGGCGGGAAGAAATTCACCGCAAGGCTTTACAAGCTGGCGGTGACGGGCTATGAGGGCCGCACCAACACCCTGAACCTGTTCGATATCGACACCGTGGATGAAAGCATCGTCCGGGAGGGCATTTCCTTCGACAAGACTGCCATCGACAAAAACCTGACCCTGTTCCTGTACCCCGACGACTCCGACGAGGCAGGCCGTCAGCTGCGGATTTATCAGCAGTACCTGATGGTCTCCGCCGGTGCCCAGCTGATTCTGGCGGAGTGCGCCGCCCGGGGCTGCGACTATCACAACCTGGCGGACTACGCCGCCATCCAGATCAACGACACCCACCCCAGCATGGTGATTCCCGAATTGATCCGCCTGCTGGGCGAACAAGGCATCGCCTTTGAGGAAGCCGTGGAAATCGTCACCAAAACCTGCGCCTACACCAATCACACCATTCTGGCGGAGGCCCTGGAAACGTGGCCCCGGACCTATCTGGAAGCCGTCGTGCCCCAGCTGATGCCCATTATCGAAAAGCTGGATGCAGTGGTTGCAAAGCGCACCGAGGATAAGAGTCTTGCCATCATCGACAAGGACGGCAAGGTGCACATGGCCCACATGGACATTCACTTCACCCACTCCACCAACGGTGTCGCCGCCCTGCACACCCAGATTCTGAAGGAATCCGAGCTGAAGGGGTTCTACAAGCTGTATCCCGAGAAGTTCAACAACAAGACCAACGGCATCACCTTCCGCCGGTGGCTCATGAAGTGCAATCCCCTGCTGACCGGCCAGATCGAGAACCTCATCGGCACCGGATTCCACAAGGACGCCACCCAGCTTACAAAGCTTTTGGCCTATGAGAATGATACCTCCGTGCTGGAACAGCTGGCCGCCATCAAAAAGGAGAACAAGCGGGAGCTGTGCCGGTGGCTGAAGCAGGAGCAGGGCATCCCCGTGAACCCGGACGCCATGTTCGACATCCAGTCCAAGCGGCTGCATGAGTACAAGCGGCAGCAGCTGAACCTGCTGTACCTCATTCACCAGTACTTCGAGATCAAGGCCGGGCACCTGCCCCCGATGCCCCTGGTATCCATCTTCGGCGCCAAGGCAGCCCCTGCCTACATCATCGCCAAGGACATCATCCACGCACTGCTGACCCTGTCCAAAGTCATTGCCGCAGATCCTGTGGTATCCCCCTGGCTCCAGATCGTGTTTGTAGAAAACTACAACGTCACCGCTGCCGAGAAAATGATTCCCGCCTGTGACCTGTCCGAGCAGATCAGCCTTGCTTCCAAGGAGGCCTCCGGCACCGGCAACATGAAATTCATGCTCAATGGCGCGCTTACCTTAGGTACTATGGACGGCGCCAATGTGGAGATCAGCCAGCAGGTCGGAAACGAAAATATCTATATCTTCGGTCAGACCTCCAATCAGGTGATCCGCCGCTACGCCGCCGGGGACTACAAGGCATCCGAATGGTACGAGGGCGACCCCAACCTGCGCCGGGCCATCGACTTCCTCACCGGCCCCGAAATGACCGCCGCCGGCTCTTCTGAGCTGCTGAGCCGCCTGCAGACGGAGCTGAAGAGCAAGGACTGGTTCCAGACTCTGCCGGATTTCAGCGCCTATGTGGTACGCAAGGGGCAGGCACTGGCAGACTATACCGCCAACCCTCTGGATTGGAGCAGACGGTGCCTGATAAACATCGCCAAGGCTGGCCTGTTCTCCTCCGACCGCACCATAGCGGAATACGACCGGGACATCTGGCACCTGGGAAAATAGTCAGGACCACCGGCGAAGCCGGTGGCTTCCCTATAAGGGCCTAATACAGCTACGTCTTAAGACGCACGAGCGGTTCGCCAACCGCAAAGTAATCACTGGCTGCCCCCTTCCGGGGGCGGCTAATTATTTGCCTTTGGTTACCGGCTCACCCGTAAACGGGTCTGTAAATTCTTTCATACATATTTGATCACTTGCTATGTCTTCTTGAAGTTGGTTCCGTACATATTCCCTTATCGTCTTTTCGTTACGCCCCAGCGTATAGGCGTCACTCCTTTGTCGAGGGCATAAGAAACGGCGGCTCTGAAATTCAAAGCCGCCGTTTCTTATAGGCGTGTTGATAGGACTGCTGGACGACGACTTTTTTTCTTTGCCGCCGTCCGGCAGCTACCTTTCTTATTGCTTTTAACGGGTTATTCCATCTCGCTATAGCGAGAAGCAATTTCCTCCGTAATCGGAATTAGTCTGCAATCTTCAATCGAGTACACCTGATCGCATAGCTGTTCAATGTCTTTGAAATGGTGTGAAGTCAGAAAAATGGTCTTGCCTTCCGCTTTCAGCATACGGATGATGGCCTTTACATCCTCATAGGTTTTGTAGTCCAGTGCGTTAAAAGGCTCATCCAAAATCAGAATATCCTGCCCCTCCATAATCGCCTGTGCAATCCCCAGTTTCTGCTTCATACCAAGAGAATAGTTGTCTACTTTCGTTTTATTATCAGGGTCAAGCCCCACTTTGCTCATGGCCTGTCGGATTTCTTTTTCTCCAATTTTCCCTTGAATGTCCGCAAGAAATTTCAGATTTTGAAAACCACTGTAAATGCCAATAAAACCGGGGGAATTGATAAATACTCCCAAACTTTCGGGGAAGTCGCGGCCATTTTTACCAAGCTGTTTTCCGCGCACATAAACACTGCCCCGATCAGGCTTCTCGAAACCGCATAAAATCTTGAACAGCACCGACTTTCCGCTGCCGTTAGCGCCAACCAAACCAACAGCTGTTCCCTGTTCTATGGACAGTGAAACGTCTTGAAGAATTGCCTTGCCACCAAAACTTTTTGATACATTTTTCACTTCAATATATGAACTCATATTCTGTCCTCCTAATTCAATATTTTCTTGTAGCCACACATAAGGATTCCTGCAATCATCAGCGTTAAAATAGCGGCCTCTATCCCAAAGGCGGACACAGCGGAAATTCCAATTCCCGGTTCCACAACAGAAATTCTTGTCAGGCTGGAAAGGCCAAAAGGCGAATAAGCTACCCAATTCCCCGGAAGGACACAGAGCAGATTTCCCGCCACTAACACAAGGAAACCGATTGTAACCTGTCTTGTGGCAATGTAGATGCCGAGCATAATCAGATATTGCGCCAATATATCAAGGCACTTCATCAAAACCGCATAAAACAGGAACCTGAAAGAAACGATTGTTAATCCAGTGCTGAATAGGGATACCCCTATAAGGCCAGCCATAAGCCAAAAGATTGCATATACCATGAGAAACTTTATGCTGACCAATAAAATGCTCTTCATTAAATGCCTGCGGCCCTTCGAGCGCACAGAAACAAATATAGATTGCCCGTTCACTGTTTGCTCCACAAAAGCGGCAAGCAGGTAAAGGGGCACACCGCCGGTAATCAGCAGTTCAAGAAAAGGTAAAACTTGAAAATATCCGGTTCCATGTCCTGCAAACAGGGCATAAATCCATTCCAATCCTGATAGGGCGGTGCCATTGCCTAAGCCTTTGTAAATCGAAACTCCCAACACAACACCTAAAAGAATCAGCAGATTACGAGGGATCATGAGCGCATGGAAATAGTAGCCAGCTATACCACGGTGGGATAACTGTATATGCGGCAACTGTCCCCGCCACGCAAACCGAATAGATATAGCAATTATCAAAACAATGAGCAGCAAAGTAAAGGCAGTTATCTCTAAACGATGGGGCACGCCCAAATTGTGGTGTAAAATCAGCAAATGATTAAAACTCGTCAGCGGAATATTTTGAATTGCCGGAAGCTTGATCCACACAGCCGAGAGGACATAAAGAACGATTACAATTCGAATCGTCCACTTTCTCCCAGTGAAATGTCCAATCCACATACAGATTCCAAATATCAGCCAACTTCCAATAAGCTGATAGAGGGTAAAACAGACAAACGCCTGCAAGGGACTGGCAAAAAGCTGTTCCAGAGTGGAAAATAACTCGGCTTCCGTTGCACCCGCAGCAAGGTTCCATTCGTTGCCTAAAGGTAATCCTATACCAGACAGAAGAATTGCCCCAGTTTGAACAGCCGTCAGAATGACTGCAATCAAACCGACCCCAATCCATTTTTTCAGAAAATAAGAATGGTAACTTTGAAACCGTAAGATTACTGGCTCTCCGTCGTCATCAATAAAGGAAAAGCAGCTTAACAGTACAATCGGCAGCACAAAATAGGTCAGATAGTAATGGTCTGATACCGCCGACAAGATGTGCCGCTCGTATGCAATACCTCCGTTTAACCTCCCGCTGATGGAAAAAAGTATACATCCGGCAAATAGGGCAAGCGACTTTCCATATCCCCACAAGCGGAGATTTTTTCTGATAAGTGTAATCATAACGGATTCCTAAATGGTTACGACAGCATTTTTCTTAGAAAGAAGAAACGCTGTCAGGCCAATCACAATGCTTAAAACAATCGGGCCAAAGAGGAAAGAGGAGATCGATACGACCTTTGGATCGACTGTTGCGGGATCAAAAGCTACGACCAGTCGCAGCCTCTCCAAGCGGAGAATAGCCAGGACAAAATTTTCTAAAATGGAATACATAAACGGTCCGGTAAGGATTACAAAAATGTTCTTGCAGTATAAAGCGAGGACAAATCCGAAGGTCATTACAAAAAGGCTGACTATGCCCCTCCAAAGGGATAGGGCAACTGCATATAACAGCGGGGCCTTTATAAATGCGTTTTCAAATATATGGCTAAACGGATTTTCAACGAAAGGAACCACTGGCGGTTTCACATAGATGGCAAACACCGCCGATAGTATATAGGGAATCACAATAATACAAAGAGTTCCCAGCGCATATGCAATCCATTTGGCAGTCAGGTACTTCTTAATTTTCACTCGCGGCATGACATAGAGCAGGAAGTTATTTTTGCGCTCATAATACAAATTCCAGCATAGCGGCACCACAACAAATAGCGGATAAAGCAGAGAAAACAGTTCTGTTCCAACTTCCCATGCCTCTAAATCGTAGTGCAGTACATAATTTTGGTAAATTGTGCAGGACAACACACTCATGGCGATTGCCAGAAGAACCGTTGTCAATAGCACCGGCAGAAAAACTTTTTTCCACTCATTTCTCACAAGGCCTATCATATTTCATTCATCCCTTTCTTTGTTTTTCCCAGTATATCGAACTCTTTCGGGCGCTTCAATAGGCCGGAAACAAGAGAGGGTTTTAAGGGAACAAGATAAATTTCGTTCCCTTAAAACCCTCGTTCATACCCTTTTCTCATGGCATGAGTATGCCAAAGACAACATAATTTTCATTCAAAATGGATTCATTGCGGGTCAGGATTTTCCCATGATACCGTTCCGTCATGCGCAGGATATTATACAGGCCAAAGCCGTGGCCGTCCCGATTTGCCTTTGTAGTTACACCTTTTCCAAACAAGGCCATAAATTCAGTATTTGACAGTGGCGGAGCCGGATTGGAAACTGTCAACTCCAGAAAACCCTCCTGTTTCTTGCTGGATAAAAAAATTGTACTTCCTTTCGGTGAAGCCTCGATTGCATTATCCAATAAAATTCCAATGACCTCGATCCATTCTGTTTCCGGGGTGACCGTTTTTTTGAAAAGACCGTGTAAAGATAATTCTATGTGACAATTTGCCGCTTCTGCCTGCTTTATTTTTCCAAACAGCATCCCGGCAATCATTTTGCTGTCGCATGAGAGCAGTTCCCGATCATTAAGACTGATTCCAATACTTCCTGTAAGATCTGCTACTTCTTTCCGGGCTTCTTCTAAAGTATCAGCAGAGGCAACGGCAGCTTCAATCGCCATCATCCGGTTATTAAATTCATGCTGCCTTGCCCTAACCTGTGAGATCAATTCTTCTACAATAGGCACATACTGCTCAATCATGTGGATTCGCTTTTGCTCCTGCGTCCGACGCTGATGCAGGAACAGCAATATACTGTCCAGCAGCAACACCGCAAGGATCAGAATTATAATCACCCACAGATGGGAAAGAATTCTATCCACATCAAAAGAGAGGATAGAAAGCACTGCCATGAGAAGGACAGCGATATTGGCAGATACGATCAGAACTGTGAAATCGCTTCTTTGGACGAGCTGATGGATCAAGCCGAAAAGCGGCGTGAACTCCAGTACGACTATAAGGCACAACGCCGCTATACGGCTGCCCAACAGGAGTAAAATATCCGTAGCTCCGCAGACAGCAAAAAGAACCGCGCACAGGCATTTGACGAACAGGAAAATAGAGGAGGCCGCCATTGTGCCGCAGAAAACCGTTCCGCTGGATTTGGAGCCGAAGAAAATACTGCTCAACAACAATACTGCAAAAATCAAAAACAGCAATCCAACAATATTGTCTGCTGGTAGTATTTCAAAGCCTTCACTGCGGAAAGATGCCGTCATATTTGCTCCGACAGAAAAATCCACTCTCGGTACAACACAAAGAACAAGAAGAATGGGAAAAATGAAAAAATCTTTTGCCTTTATTTCTGCTCTTTGACGGAAAACGACTTCGCAGCAGAGCGCCAATATTCCTGCGTCCAATCCTAACTGTATCAGATTCATTAAAAAGTCCATGCTTACCCCCATAATTCGGCCTGATATTTATTTCCGATGGGGATTGTATCTGTAAATCCTTTCAGAAAAATCTTCCGCCCGGATTTGTCAATTTTCTCAATATGGGATTTGTTCACGACATAACTCTTATGGCACTGAACAAATGCCGGATCATCAAGCAACGCCAATAAACCAGACAAAGTGTACCCGGAAATCGTATCTTCTTTGATGCCGGACAGACGGCTGCTGGTATGGATCACAAGTTTTTTTCCAAAGGCTTCGATATAGGCAATATCCTGTACGGCATATTCTAAAATAAATTGCTTTTGCTCAATCTGAATAGTTTTGGCTTGTTGGTTCATCTGCTTAGACAACCCCAACGCGTCACGAAATGCCACCGCAAATTCTTCTTCGCCAAATGGCTTTACAAGAAAACTGTAACACTTCACATCTCGATAAGCCGAAAGTTCTTCTCCTGCCAATGCCGTTTCAAAAATGATCGGCGTATATTTATATTCCGGCAATTCGCGGAGCTGCTTTGCTAAATTTGTTCCTTTATAGTCCTCTAACTGAATATCAAGGATAAAAAGGGAAACATCGTTCGCTTTTGCGTATTGCAAGGCTTCTCCGGCCTCGGAAACAGAATGTACCTCAAGATCGGCAGATATATTGTCAATATAACGCACAATTTTCTTTACAGCATTTGTATTATCTTCTACTAATAGCACCTTGCCCATTTTACAATTTCTCACCGCCTTTGTTTTGCTTTCGACGCTTATCCGCCGGTTTATCTCCATGTTCACACCTCCGACAACTTCTTTCATTATATTTCATTAGCTCGAAAAATACAAGGCAGAAGATATGACGGAAGTGTAGTCAGGACCACCGGCGAAGCCGGTGGCTTGCACTGGCCCTATAAGGGCCTAATA